>NZ_JBWZCH010000016.1:0-106986 GCF_059383435.1 Pseudarthrobacter sp. HLT1-7
ACAGGCTTGCCGTCGTGATCGTTCGTTGCCAGAAGGAGGAAGGCCTGGGGAAGGTTCAGCTCCGCCGCCTTCGATGTCTCAGCGTTCATACGACCATGGTGGCGCAGTCGGGCAGCCACCACAATGAGGTTTCGCAAGCGTCTACGTCGGAGCCTGCATTGCCCTGCCGCTCGCCGACGCTTCCAGAGAGTTTGCAGCAACGTGAGCGGACGACGGCGGGACGTCCCGCCGTCGTCGTGGCGGTGGCCATCCGGGCATTTGAGTCGGAGATCGGTCAGGCACCGGTGTGAGAGGGCTGCAAGGATTCGTCTCAGGCCACAATCCCGGTTAGAGTGATACTGCGTAGGGGAGTATTCCGAAGCGCTGCAATCGTCAACACGTCAGGCACCGATGCCTGGCCGGGTGCAGCGGCCAGCCGGACGGCGGGCGAAGAGACTTATGAAGCTCTTTGCTACCCACCTTACGAAAGCAGGAATTCCCTTGACTGTTTCTCCCCTGATCTGGGGCATCACCGTCGTTGTCATATTGGCCCTGCTGGCCTTTGACTACTTCTTCCATATCCGCAAGGCCCACGTCCCCACGCTGAAGGAAGCGGCCTTCTGGTCCTCCCTCTATGTGGGCATCGCCATCGTCTTCGGCATTCTCGTTCTGATCTTTGGCGGCCCGGTTATGGGCTCGGAGTATTTCGCCGGGTACATCACTGAAAAGGCACTTTCGGTGGACAACTTGTTTGTCTTCCTGATCATCATCGCCAGCTTCCGTGTTCCGCGCGAGGACCAGCAAAAGGTGCTGCTATTCGGCATTGTGTTCGCGCTGATTGCCCGGACCGGCTTCATTTTCCTCGGCGCGGCACTGATCAATTCCTTCGCCTGGATCTTCTACGCCTTCGGTTTGATCCTGCTGATCACGGCCGGCAACCTGCTCAAGCCCGAACCTGAGGGCGACGACACTGCCGACAACTTCATCATCCGCCTGGCCCGCAGAATCTTCCACACCACCGAACACTACGACGGCGACAAGCTGTTCACCATGGAGAACGGCAAAAAGGTCCTGACCCCAATGCTGCTGGTCATGGTGGCCATCGGCGGAACCGACATCCTGTTCGCCCTGGACTCGATCCCGGCCATCTTCGGCCTGACCCAGAATGTCTACATCGTCTTCACCGCCACGGCGTTCTCGCTGATGGGCCTGCGCCAGTTGTACTTCCTGATCGATGGCCTGCTAGACCGGCTCATCTACCTCGCCTACGGTCTGGCCGCCATCCTGGCCTTCATCGGCGTCAAGCTCGTGCTCCACGCCCTGCACGAGAACAACCTGCCGTTCATCAACGACGGCCAGCCGGTCCCGGTGGTAGAGATCACCACGGGCCTGTCCCTCTCCGTCATCATCGGCGTACTGGTCTTTACCGTGGTGGCGTCCCTAGTGAGCAAGGCAGGCAAGGCACAGGCCGCGATCAACAATGCCCGCCGGCACGCCGTCAGCTACCTTGACCTCGAATACACCGCTGACGCCGCTGAGCGCGAGCGTATCTACAATGACCTGCTCGAAGAAGAACGGCAGATCGAACAAATGGAGCCGAAGTACCGCAACAAGGCCAAGGACGTGGAAAAGATCCGCGCCGAAGTGGCCGAGGCTCACCGGCAGCACGAGCAGCACTTGGCGCGCTAGCCGGCGCTACCCCCGCCATGAATCCCGTCCGCAGACGGATTCAGGAGCCCGGGATCAGTAGGCAACGGAGGGGCGGGCTCGAAGCCCGCCCCTCCACGCCGCGCATTGCGTCATCTATCCCTCACTGTGCTGCGGACCTCTCAGCCGTACGCGGCCCGTCGCAGATCAGACGTGCTGATCGACGAGCACCGGGTTGCCGTCCGGATCCAGGACCACAAAGCTCGCCGGCCCCGCAGTTCCCTCGTCCGCCTCGGAAAGGAACTCCGTGCCCTTGGCTTTCAGTTCGCGCTGGAGCTCGCGCACATCGGTGAACGCGTCCACGGCCTCCGCGTTCTGATTCCAGCCCGGGTTGAACGTGAGCGTATTCTTCTCAAACATCCCCTGGAAGAGGCCGATGACGGTCTCACCGTTTTTCAGGATCAACCAGTTTTGGGTGATGTCGCCCCCGAAACGGCTGAAGCCAAGCTCCTCGTAGAAGGCAGCAGACGCCGCAATATCCTTGACGGCGAGGCTGATGGAAAAAGCGCCGAGCTGCATGGGTTGCTCCACTCTCCAAAGGGACGGTTGGTGCCGATGATACCCGCGGCCATCTCGGTCGGCCAGGCGACGCGGGCGGGGGAACCGGCGTCGTTAGAGAACGGCGTCGTCCACCGTGATGACGATCTTGCCGCGCGTGTGCCCTTCCATGTTGAGCCGGAAGGCATCTGCCGCCTGCGCCAGAGTAAAGGTTTGGGCCACCTCAACCCTGAGATCGCGCTGATCGACCAGATCGGCCAGCTCCTGAAGCTCGGCGCCGACGGGATTTACCCACATCCAGGTGCCGCCGTGCTGCTCCACCTCGCTGTCCGCGATGGAGGCATGGCGCCCCCCCGTCGGCTAGGACAGCCAGGGTGGCTTCGAGGGTCCCGCCCACGAAGTCTGCGACGACGTTAACGCCTTCGGGGCGCAGCGCGCGCACCCGGCCGGCGAGTCCTTCGCCGTAGCAGACGGGTTCGGCCCCGAGCGAGCGCATGAAGTCGTGGTTCCCTTCCGAGGCGGTCGCAATGACACTGGCGCCCAGCGCCGCGGCGATCTGGATGCCCAGGGATCCGACGCCGCCGGCGCCGCCATGGATTAACACGGTCTCGCCGGCTTTGACGCCCAGACGGGTCAACACTTGATAGGCCGTCAGGCCCGCCAGGGGCAGACCGGCGGACTCGTTCCACCCCAGGGATGCGGGCTTCCGGGCTAGGAGCCGTTCCGGCAAGGCGATGTATTCCGCGAAACTGCCACCGTGGACGTAGTCTTTGCGGCCATAGGAAATGACCTCATCGCCGGGCTTGAAATGCGGCGCGTCGATACCAACTGACTCGACGACGCCGGCCACATCCCATCCGGGAATCGCGGGGAACTGCAGGTCCATGGCCGGGTCCAGGTAGCCGGCCATGATCTTCCAGTCGACCGGATTCACCGATGCCGCCTTGACTTTGACCAGGACCAACCCCGGCCCCACCTTCGGCTGTGGCTGCTCCGTCAGCTCGAGGACGTCGGGACTCCCGTATTCGCTGTAAGTTATAGCTTTCATGCCTAGCGGGACAGCTACTTTCAGGGCACTATTCCGCAACCGGTCAGTGAGTGGGGCATCTCACCGGGCGGACGGTCCGGCCGTAGTTGAGGCTCAGGGCCCGCCATGCCACCAACACGAGGCATCCTCAGGTTTTGCCCTCGGACAGGCGGATCACTCCAGAATACGGATTCGATGGATCGCCCGGGGCGGGCGCAGGCGCAGGCAGCTCGCTCTGGATCCTGAGAATCTGCTGTGCCTGATGAGTTTCGGGGCGAAAGATCTCATCCACAATTCCCAGCATTCCGACGGCGGTTCCCCGCCGGTTCCGCCTGGACACCCAGTACCAGAGGCAGGCCAGGCCAGCCGGGGCTCCCAGCACAGCCGCAAATACTACTAAGACATCCATGCGCCAACTCTAGCCCGCAGGCCGGGAACATAAAGGGGGTGCAACGCGGCCCGCATGCAGACCCGAGGTCAGCCCCGCGGAGTCTCGCTGGACGGACGCTCCGTTTGCTTGCGGGCCTGCATTCCGATGACTAAGAACGTGATGCCTATAGTGAAGAACGCAATCCAGGCCGTGGTTCCCAAAGACATCATGGCGATGGCAACGGCAAAGAAGACGATCCCGATCGGCAGGAATGCCGCACTACCGTCTCTCTCCGATCGGCCATTCGACTCCGACGCGGGCTTTTCTTCACCGTTCATCTGGCCGACGCTACGCCGGCAATCGGAGACGCGCAATCGCTACGCGACTCGGCGACGGTCTTGAACGGGCGGCAGAAAAGGGTGGCCTTCAAGGCCCGCGTTCAAGAACTGCGGGCCAAGGATGCGTACGTCAACGTCCAATCGGTGCAACCGACGCCGGGGACCGATCAACGGGAAGCTGAGCTGGCGAGCGCGGGCACCGAAATCTCTGGAGCGTCGAGGATGCGTGCCAGCGTGATGTCCCCGAGCATGCTCATGCCTGGATTGGTCTTCCGGTAGTACCAGACCAGGCCCATCGCCTGCTGGAAAGCCCATGCGGCTCCACGTTGCCACTCGAGGTCATCGCACGCCAACTCCCGGCGGAGAAGTGCCCGTCTATCGTTATCGAGCATGTGCCAAGCGGCGACCAGATCAAGTGACGGGTCCGCGGCAGCGAAACCCCCTCCATCCAGGACACCAACTATCCGTTCACCGTCGACTGAAAGATTCGCGGGGATCAGATCACCGTGGGTCATCACGGCGGGTCCAGTTGCTGGCAGGCTTCGAAATCCCGCCCAAAGACTACGAAGCCGATCGACCGGCAAGAGGCCATCGCTCTGAAGGAAGCAGACTTCCATCCACTTATCGGAGCCCTTGAGATCTCCACCACGACCAGCGCCCGCGAACTGGCGCCCTCTTGTGTCGGCGGCGCGAAGCGACTGGACGAGGGTGGCGAGGTCACGAGCGAACGTTTCGGCCTGCGCCAAGCCGATGGGTGTTGCAACCATCCCGGGTACCCACGTCTGCACAGACCATGGCAGCAGATAGCCGCGACCCGGGTTACCCATGGCGACGGGCACCGGGGTGGGGAACGGACAGCACACGGTCAGTTCGCGCATTGCGTCGGCTTCCCGGTCGAGCACACAGCTCATATCGCTCGGGTCAGCTAAGCGGAGAGGGAACCGTGCCGTGAGATCGTTTCCGATTCGGAAAATGGCGTTCACCGTGCCGTCCGTCGTGATGCGGCGGATGGGCTCGTGGCGCCATTCCGGAAATTGGTCGACTATCAGTTGGCGAGCAATTCCCTCGTCAATGTGCAACTCGTCGTCGTGCATTTCCATGTAGACGACTTTAGTTGATCTGAGTGACCGTCCCAGTAGAAATCATCTGATGTGAAACCGACAAATGTCCATGTTGCTCTGCAGAGACAAGCCGCCACAGGACATATTGCTTTCCAAGCCCTATTAGGAAGCAACAAAGCTTGATATGTTCCGCGCCGACAGCACCGTGATCGTTACCGGTCTCCGCGGAGTGGGGCAAACAATTCTGCCCGGGCTTGTTCCGGCAGATGGCCGAACAGTTCAAGTGGAAGGTCCTCGATACACACTTCCGGCACACCCAGTACTGGCAGCAGCTTCGGGCGGCGCTCCTTTCAGATATCTCCGAAGGCCAAGTGGGACGACAAGGCCTGGAAAACGGCCCAGGTCCCGGCGGGGTTCATCGCAGATCAGATTCGCTGATAGCGGAGGAAAATCAGGAACGGACGGCGGCGTGCAACCCGCCACGCAGGCACTGTCCGCCAGGAGGGCCGCACTTTCGTAGACTCAAGGGAGTTCCAACATGTCTCCGAGAGACAAACCCGCCACAGGAAGAGCCATCGATGAAGATTGTCGTCCTAGTCAAGGAGGTCCCCGACACCTACGGGGACCGAAAACTGAACCTGGAAACAGGCCTCGCCGATCGGGAAGCCAGCGAGGCAGTCCTTGATGAGATCGGTGAGCGGGCCCTGGAGCTGGCACTGACTTACGCGGACGCGAACGCGGGCACCGAGGTCGCAGTCCTCTCCCTCGCTCCCGCGGGTGCGACGACGACGATACGCAAGGGGCTTGCGATGGGCGCGGGAAGCGCCACCCTCGTCTCTGACGAGGCGCTCCGGGGTGCGGATCTTGGACTGACCGCTGAAACCCTCGCAGCTGCGATCCGTCGCGTTGAGTTTGACCTGGTGATCACCGGCAACATCTCCACCGATGGATCCGGCGGCATGATTCCCGCGATGCTCGCTGAATTGCTTGACGTGCCCCTCGCTACCGGCCTCAGCTCCGTGGAGATCAGCGACGGCGTCGTATCCGGCACCAGGCCCGTTGAATCCGGCGTGCAGAAAGTGTCGGCGAACCTGCCCGCGGTAATTTCGATAACCGAGGCGCTGCCCGGGCCGCGCTTCCCCAACTTCAAGGGAATCATGGCCGCGAAGAAGAAGCCCCTGGAGACGCTTACCCTCGCAGACCTCGGAGTCACGGCCGACAACCCGGACGCGGCGCGATCCATCATGCTGACCGTTGCAGAGAAACCCCCGCGTGCGGCGGGCGTAAAGATCATTGACGACGGCGACGCCGGCGAGAAACTCGCTGACTTCCTTGTCGAAAACCGACTGGCTTAAGGAGTCACGACATGACTGAATTCCCTCGTGACGCAATCCTCGTCGTCGTCGAAACCCGGGCTTCCGGTGAACTCGAGAAGGCTGCAGCCGGACTCTTCGGCGCTGCCGCTGCAGCTGGCACACCCATTGCACTGGTCCTTGCCTCGCCCGGCGCCGGGAGCGCCGCCGCCGCGGAGGCCGCAGACCTTGGTGCCGCGCGCGTGCTGATCGCGGAGACTCCGGACCCGTCCGCGCTCGGCGTGCCGGGCGTTGACGCGCTAACCGCCGCTGTGGAGCAGGTGCAACCGGATGCGATCCTGATTTCGCATTCCCTGAACGGGCGCGACGTCGCTGGCCGTTACGCTGCCCGGTCACGTGCCGCGATTTCTGCCGATGCGATCGGTGTCTCACGTGATGACGAGGGCGTCGTGGCGCACCACTCCGTCTACGGCGGCGCCTACAATGTGACGTCAACGGCCACGTTCGGGGTGCCGGTCATTACGATTCGCCAAGGCTCCATCGAGGCGCGGGCCACGGCTCAGCCGCAGGCGTCGGAGACCTTGGTAGTGCCGCGCTCCGAGAAGCCGGCCGCGCGGATCGACTCGTTCGACGAGGCATTTGTCGCCACTTCGCGGCCGGAACTGCGTGGTGCCGCGAAGGTTGTCGCGGGTGGCCGCGGACTCGGGTCGGAGGAACAGTTCGCACTCGTGGGACAGCTCGCCGATACCCTCGGTGCTGCCGTTGGCGCGTCGCGTGCCGCGGTGGATGCAGGCTACATCCCGACATCGCACCAGGTGGGCCAGACCGGGGTGTCCGTGTCGCCCCAGCTGTATGTCGCGCTGGGCATTTCCGGCGCGATCCAGCACCGGGCCGGCATGCAGACCGCGAAGATGATCGTCGCCATCAACAAGGATGGGGACGCGCCGATCTTCGAGGTGGCCGATTTTGGTGTGGTGGGCGACGTCTTCAAGGTGGTACCCCAGCTGATCAGCGCCCTTGAAGCCCGGAAGAAGCAGTGATGGCACCTCTTTCTCGGTCCATTCGGCAGGGCCTGCCGCGCGTGCCGGGTGGCGAGCCCTGGCCGGCAGCCGGCCAGGCACCCGCACGCATTGTCACGACGGGAGCGGTCGCGGCCGGGCCCGTGGCGCCCGCTTTTGTTCCGATTGTTGCTCCCCCCGCTGCCTCTCAGGACACGGCAACAGGTGCGACGGCGGTGTCCGCTCCGGTCCCTGCCGTGAAGTCCGACGCCGCTATGGCGCGGCAGCTTCGCCGCGGGCTCCCACGCGTGCCGGGCGGCGAGCCCTGGCCGACGGCCGGGCTTGCTCCAGCGGTCACTGCCGACTCTGCTCCTGCTCCTGCGGTCCAGCCAACTCCCGGACACATCGCCCCGGCCCCGACCCCGACCCCGACCCAGGTCCCGACCCCCAGCGTGGCGGAGAACGTTGCCGAGGCCGAGCCGACGGCAACCGAAAGTACGCCCGCGGCCACCGCTGCACCAGCAGCGGCGGCACCGGCAGTCGCCGTCGAACAGCCCGTGAAGCCGGAGGCCGAGGCAAGGCTCTACGGGTCGCGTACGCTGGGTCAGTGGATCAAGCGCGTTGCGCTCCTCGCGCTCGGCGCCGTGGCGGCCGCAGCGATTCTTGTGCTCGCCGCGCGCGGCGTGACCACGCTGCCGGGCGTGCCGGCCTTCCTCGAGAGGTACCCCGGCGAGTATCATTTGCCCGAGACCGCCGAGCCGGGCTTCCCGTGGTGGGCGCAGTGGTCGCACTTCCTGAACATCTTTCTGATAGTGCTCATCATCCGCTCCGGCTATCAGGTGCGCACCCAGCAGAAGCCGCCGGCGTTCTGGACGCCGAAGCGCGGTGGCAAGAAGATCAGCATCACCCTGTGGCTGCACCAGTCGCTCGACATTCTATGGCTGGTCAACGGGCTCGTCTTTGTGGTGCTACTGTTCGCCTCCGGCCACTGGATGCGGATTGTACCGACCAGTTGGGAGGTGTTCCCGAATGCGCTCTCCGCACTGCTGCAGTACATGACACTCGACTGGCCCGTGGAGAACGGCTGGGTGAACTACAACAGCCTGCAGCAGCTCATGTACTTCCTCGTGGTGTTCATCGCGGCCCCGCTCGCGGCGGTCACGGGTGTGCGCATGAGCGAGTTCTGGCCGAACAACGCTAAGACGCTGGACAGGATCTACCCGGTGGAGGCTGCCCGCGCGGTTCACTTCCCGACGATGCTGTTCTTCGTGCTGTTCATCCTCATCCATGTGTTCCTGGTGCTCTCGACCGGCGCGTTGCGCAACCTGAACCACATGTTCGGCGGCACCGACGTGGTGAACTGGACCGGGTTCTGGCTCTTCGCGGCAGCCATCGCCATCACTGTCGCAGGGTGGTACGCAGCACGCCCGATCCTGCTCGCACCCCTCGCGAAGCTGTCCGGTCAGGTGAGCAGCCGCTAGCGGCCCAGCGCCCCGGAATCAGTCTGAACGGGCAGGGACAGAACCCATCGGACCTCTTCTGCTATGCAGGTTTGGGCCGTGCGCGGACGTGCATCCGCTCGCCCTGCTGTCCAAACAGGCTGATGAACTCGACGGGTCTGCCGTCAGCGCTGGCGAACCAGTGCGGGGTGTGGGTGTCGAATTCCGCGGCTTCGCCAGGGCGAAGTTCAAAGTCCTTGTCGCCCAGCACCAGACGCAGTCGTCCGTTGAGGATGTACAGCCATTCGTAGCCTTCGTGAACGCGCGGGTCGGGCTCTGCCCCGCGCGCATCACCGGCGAGCACCATTTTGAAGGCCTGCAGTCCGCCCGCGCGGCGCGTAAGAGGAACAGCCGTCATGCCGCCATGGGTGATGGGCTGGAGGTGAATTCTCGGATCCCCGGTGGGCGGGGCGCCGACCAGATCATCGAGGGGAACACCGTATAACCTCGCGAGGGGCAGCAGGATTTCCAGGTTGGGTCTGCGTTGGCCGGACTCCAGGCGGGACAGGGTGCTCACCGACACTCCGGATGCGGCAGACACATCTCCGAGGGTGAGGTTCCGTTCCGTACGGAGTGCCCGAAGCCGTGGGCCGACCGCCCCGAGAACATCGTCAAGTTCAGTTGCCATACCCCTACTTTGCCATAATGGCAAACATGTTTGTCAATTCTCGTTCGTGCGATGGAAGCTGGTATCACCGCCCAGGGACGCCGGCGGCGAACTCTCAGGACGCGACGAAGGACAGATCAGTATGGACACCACACGGTATGACGTTGTAATTGTTGGCGGCGGCGCGGCGGGACTCAGCGCGGCCATCACCCTGGGCCGGGCACTGCGCTCGGTGCTGGTCATCGATTCCGGAACTCCACGCAACGGACCCGCGGCGGGTGTGCACGGGTACCTTTCCAGGGACGGTATGAACCCCTTGGAACTCCTGTCCGTCGGACGCAGCGAGGTGCGCTCCTACGGAGGAACGGTCATAGACGGCGACGCCGTCTCGGCACGTCGAACCCCCGATGGATTCGAGGTGAGCCTCGGAGATGCCCGCCGGTTCTCCGGCAGACGGATCCTCGTCACCACCGGATTGACAGACGAGCTGCCTCCCATCGACGGGCTGCGGGAGCAATGGGGAAAGGGTGTTGTGCACTGCCCCTACTGTCATGGCTGGGAAATCCGCGGGCAAAGGATTGGTGTGCTGGGCACCGGCCCGCTATCCGTCCATCAGGCACTGTTGTTCAGGCAGTGGTCCCCGGAAATCACTCTTTTCCTCAACGACACCGTAGAACCCACTGACGAGGAGTGGGACAAGCTCGCCGCCCGGTCCATATCGGTTGTTGACGGCGCCGTGGCTTCCGTCGACGCTGTCGACGGCGTCCTCACGGGGCTCACACTCCGCCAGGGCTCCTCGTTCGACATGCACGCCCTGGCTGTCGGAACACAAATGGAGGCCAGATCCGGGCTGCTGGAATCACTCGGGCTGACTTCTCAGGTGCACCCGTCCGGGGCCGGACGTTTTATCGAGGCCGGCGCTATGGGTGCGACGGCCGTCCCCGGCGTGTATGCGGGGGGCAATGTCTCCAACTTGATGGCTCAGGTGGTCACCGCGGCGGCCGAGGGTGTCATGACTGGCGCAGGGATCAACGCCGACCTTATTGAAGAGGAAACCCGGTGGGCCGTTGAGGGGCACTTCGGCCCTTTTTCGGCGGCCTCGGAAGCGGCCGTCTCCAAGATCGTGCTGGGTCACCGACGCCATGGCCTCGATGATGGGCAGAAAGCCGCCGACATGGCCCCTGCGGCCACAGTAGAAAGGTGATTGGCGTGGATCATCAGCGACACCCGACGCGGGACAACGGCCACCAGACCCACCAGCGATCTGGCAGTCATGACCAGCACCGCGTCCTTGACCTCGATGCCGAGGTGTTCGGCCACCACCTCACAGCCGTCCTGGACCTGACCGGGGTGCCAGCCGCACGCAGCGTCGTTGACCTCGGCGCCGGCACCGGCGCAGGGAGTCGGCTGCTGCGCGGGCGGTACCCCGACGCCTCGGTGACGTGCGTCGACAATGACCCGCAGATGCTCGAGCTGCTGCGGGAGCAGGGCTTCGCCGTGGTCGAGGCCGACCTCGACGACGGCTTCCCTGCGCTGGCCGAAACGCCGGTTGACCTGGTGTGGGCATCGTCCTCGCTGCACCACGTCGCCCACCCCGCCCGTCTCCTCCCGGGGGTCCGCCGGGCGCTGGCGCCGGGTGGGGTCCTGGTGGTCGTCGAACTCGCCGCTCTGCCCCGCTTCCTCAGCCATCCGCGCGGAGCACTGCTGGAGCAGCGCTGCCACGCCGCCGCGGCGGCCGAGGGGTGGAACCACCACCCGAACTGGACGCCGGTCATCGAGGCCGCCGGGTTCAGCGTCACCCAGTCCGAGGTGACGACCATCGCACCCGTGACCCCGGCCGCACGGGAGTACGCCCAGGAGTGGTTCGCGCGCTTCTTGCACCTGGCGGCCCTGACCGCGGACGACCGCGGCGCCGTGGCCGACCTGCTGGAGCGGTTCTCCGACGACATCGAGCTGGAACCCCGCGCCACCCGGACCGTCTGGGTGGCCACCCCCAGCCAGAACCGGGCGCGGCCCTGAGCCTAATGTTCGCGGCAATACTCGGCAGCTGGGCCAGAATGGCAGCATGAGCTTTTCATCCTTCGGCCGCATCGAGACCCCCGTCCTGGACATCGGATACGAGTCCGCGGGAGATCCGGGCGGAACCCCGGTCATCCTCCTGCACGGGTTCCCGTACGACGTCAGGGCCTTCGACGACGTCGCTCCGATCCTCGCGGGCCAGGGCGCCTTTGTGCTCGCGCCATACCTTCGCGGCTTCGGTCCGACGCGTTTCCTCGATGACACAACCATCCGCTCAGGACAACAAGCCGCCCTCGGGCAGGATCTCATCGACTTCATGGATGCCCTCAACATCGGGAAAGCGGTCGTTGCGGGCTACGACTGGGGCGGCCGGGCGGCGTGCATCGTGGCGGCTCTGGACCCCGGACGCGTCGCCGGCCTGGTCTCCGTGGGCGGCTATAACATGCACAACCTCGCGCGTTCCGGCGAGCCCGTCAGCCCGGAATGGGAACGAAGCTACTGGTATCAGTACTACTTCCACTCGGAGCGGGGCCGCCGCGGCCTGGAGCGAAACCGTGACGAACTGTGCGGGCTGCTGTGGCGCACCTGGTCGCCCACGTGGGACGGGGCACGCCAGGCGTTTCCCGCCAGCGCCCCGAGCCTGCACAACCCCGACTTCGCCGACGTCGTCATCCACTCCTACCGCCACCGTTACGGACTGGCCGACGGCGACCGCCGGTACCAGCGGCTCGAGGACCTAATCGCCGAGCAGCCGCGGATCACCGTTCCGACGGTGGTGCTCGAAAGCGGGGACGACGGCGTCGGCGGCCCCGCGGCGAACGAGGACAGGGAGTACTTCACCGGCCCCTACAGCCAACGCGTCCTTCCGGGTGTTGGACACAACGTTCTGCAGGAGAACCCGGATGCGTTCGCACAAGCCGTGCTGAGCCTGTTCGGCTAGGTGCTTCGGCGTAAGCCAATCAGACGTTGGCCCTCAGAGCGGGAGTTTGAAGCGTAGGTTCCCGCCACTTGGGCGGGAGCCCAGCCCTGCTTGGATCAGGCCTGGCGGTACACCTTCCGGGAAATGGTCAGGCTGGCCAAGGCGATCACTGCAACCGCAACGAGGTAGAAGCCCGGCACCAGCAGGGAACCGGTGCTGCCGATCAGCCAGGTGAGGATGAAGGGAGCAAAACCGCCAAAGACGGTGACACCAATGTTGTAGCCCAGCGAAAGTCCTGTTGAGCGGATACGGGCCGGGAACATCGCGGACATGATGGCTGGCAGCGGCGCGAAGTAGGCGGTGGCCAGCACCGACAGCACCAGTTCAACCACGATCATGGTGGGCAATGCGGGCGCCGCGATGAGCAGCATAAACGCCGGAACTCCGACAATCATGGACCCAATGGCAGCCCAGGTCATGATCCGGGCCGGCCCCACTTTGTCCGCGAGCATGCCGATGAACGGGGAACCGATGCTCATGACCACACCGAAGATCAGGGTGGAGAGGAATGCCACGGATTTCGGCATCCCAAGATTCACGATCGCGTAGGTGGGCATAAAGAGAGCGATGTAGACGCCGACGGATCCCAGGGAAACGACGCCGACGATGGCCCAGAGCCGGCCCCGGTTGCCGATGAACGTCTCCCGCAGGGGCGCCGTGGACCGTTCCATGGCGAGGAACTCCGGGGTCTCCTGCATCTTGGACCGGATGTACCAGCCCACGGGACCGAGTGCCAGCGCGAAGATAAACGGAAGCCGCCAGCCCCAGGAGTCGAGCGCCTGGGTGCTGAGGTAGGTGTTCAACACGAACCCGAAAATCCCGGCGAGCAGGATGCCGCCGCCCTGGGTGGCCACCTGCCAGCTGCCGTAGAACGCCTTTCGGTTGGGTGCGTATTCGATCAAATAGGCCGTCGCGGTGCCGAATTCTCCGCCGGTGGCGAAGCCCTGCAGCAGCCGGGCCACCAGTACCAGAATGCTCGCCGTGACCCCGATGGCAGCCGCCGTGGGAGCGACAACAATAATCAAAGTTCCGACAAACATGACGAGGATGGACACCAGCATGCCCGCCTTACGGCCGGCCCTGTCGGCGTAGCGGCCGATGATGATGCCACCGAGCGGACGCATGATGAAAGAAACTCCGAATGACGCGAAGGCCAGCAGCAGCGACGCCGTTTCATTCGTCGTCGGGAAGAACAGCTTGGAAATGGTGACAGCGAAGGTGCCGTAGACGATCAGGTCGAACCATTCGAGTCCGTTGCCGATGGAGGCTGCGACGACGGCCTTCCGGGCGTTGCTTTGTTCCAGCGCCAGGGCGGCCGGCGAACGCTTGTCGGTGGCCTGGCCGCTGGAACCGAGACTGGGGGCGGTTTGATGGCTCATGGCTATGCAGTCCGTTCGGTCGGAGCAAGGTGGGCGGTGAGAGCCTGCAAAAAACGCTCGCAGGCGGCGATCTGGGTCAGTTCGATGTATTCGTTGGCGGTGTGGCCTTGGTCCATGCTGCCGGGCCCGCACACCACGGTGTCGATCCCGGCCCGCTGGAAGAGTCCGGCCTCGGTCGCGTAGACAACTGTCTCCTCGGCAATGTTGCCGGTGAGGTCCTGAGCCAGTTCCAATGCGGCGCGCGGGCCCTCGGGGCTGAGTCCCGGCACCTTACCCAGCGGGACCATGCGGATATCAGCGGAGGGATTCTCCTGCTGGATTTCGGCCCGCAGCTGGGCCAGATCGTCCTCGACGCGGGATGTGAATCCATCCGGGTCGTCGCCTGGAATGGTCCGGAACTCAAACTCGAAGTCGCACTTGTCGGCAACGGTATTCACTGCTGCCCCGCCGCTGACGACGCCGACATTGGCGGTGGTGTAAGGCACCACAAAACTCTCGTCGAAGGGGCCGGAGAGCCGGCGTTCGTCGGCGAGGGAGCGGATGAATGCAATGGACCGGGCCGCGTACTCGATGGCGTTGACGCCGGTGGAGGTCATGGAGGAGTGGGCGGCAATCCCGCTGACACTGACGCGATAGAGCTGGCTGCTCTTGTGCGCTGAGACCGGGCGCATGCTGGTGGGCTCGCCGACAAAGCACAACCGGGGACGGATCCCGCGGGCGGCGAGCTCGGCCAGCAGGACGACGGCGCCGTGGCACCCGACCTCTTCGTCGTAGGTCCAGGCTAAGTGCAGCGGTTCTGCCAGCGGACGGGAGAGGAATTCCGGCAGGAGGCCCAGGATTGCACCGCTGAAGGCCTTCATGTCCGTGGTACCGCGGCCGTAGAGCCGCCCGTCGCGGACCTCGGGTGCGAACGGGTCGCTGTCCCACGCCTGGCCGTCCACGGGGACGACGTCGGTGTGCCCGGCGAGCATGATGCCGCCGGTGACGGCGCCGTCGTGGGCCGGAATCGTGGCGAAGATGTTGGCTTTGCGGCCGTCCGGGCTGGGGACGATCAGCGGCGTGAGACCGTGGGCGGTGAGCTCGTCCGCCATGCTGCGGATCATCGCAAGGTTGGAATTGCGGCTGGTGGTGTCGAAGGCGACCAGTTTTTTGGCCCACTCAAGCGCGGCGGCGCTGGGGGCTGCGCCGGCTGGAACGGCGGTGGGGGCTGAGCTGGCTGGAACGGCGGTTGCCGGGGCGGTGCTGGGCGTCATGGGCAGGTTCCTTGGAGTGGTGGACGGGCCGGGGCTGGATGGCCGGCTGCGGCGGCGTCGGCAGCCGGCTGGCTCCACGCGCTCCCATCAGTATTTGGCCCACCCACCGCACAAGTCAACACTTTGAACGCAATTTATTCATTATATTGAACGCACTGAGGAAGACGGCGACTAGAACGACGGCGGCGTCATGGCGCCGATCAGCACCGCATCTTCCGACGTTGAGTTGCGGTACCAGTGCGGCAGCGAGGAGTCGTAGGTCAGCGAATCGCCTTCCTCCAGGTCGTACCCTACGCCGTTGACGCAGACGTGGAGCCGGCCCTGCACCATGGTCACGCACTCCTCGCCGGCATGCTTGAAGGGAGCATCCTCGTTGTCCCATCCCGCCGCAATCTGGGCCCGGAGCATGCCCAGCTGGCCGCTCATGTGGGGTGTCAGGAGCTCATAGATGAGGTTGTCCTCGGCAACCTCGAGGCGCCGCCTGTCGGCGCGCCGAACCAGCGCCCCGCCCTGATCCTTGGTGTCAAAAAAACGCCCCACCGGAACCTTCAGGGCCTGGGACAGCTTGATCAGCGTGGTCAGTGACGGATTGCCCTGGCCGCGCTCGATCTGGCTGAGCAGACCCGGGCTAAGGCCGGCCGCCGCCGCCAGGCTCCCGATGCTGTACCCGGCCTCTCGCCGCAACTGCAGGACCAGCGCCCCCACGACTGTCATGGCGCGTTCCGCCTGATCCTCCACGCCGGGGAATTCCAGTCCTGCGCCGGGGCCGCCGTCGTGATTCTCCATTCCTCGATCGTCCGCCATAGTGAAGATATCGTCAAGATAATGAATCTGAGGGGAGCCGGCGGACTACCGGCCAGGCCGCTCCACCCGAGTTCGCTTACGCTCTTCGCGTTGGAATCCCGCGGAGGCCTGGTGCGGCTCGCAGCCGTCGCTGATCGGACAATACCCAATAATGCTCACCATGCTTACTATTGAAGCTCCGGTTGCCGGTCAGCCACGAGCTATTGGAACCGCCGTATCCGAGGAGTGCCGATGTCGCTGAGCAAGGGAACACCCGTGGAATGGAACACGCCTCAAGGCTCCACCCACGGCAAGATCGTGCAGAAGAAGGTCTCTGACTTTGAGCTGGACGGACGCACGCACCGGGCCAGCGAGGAGGAGCCGCAGTATGTGGTGGAGTCCGCCAAAACCGGGGCTCGGGCCGCGCACAAAGCCTCCGCCCTGACCGTGAAGGAGTAACGCCGTGGCCGGGCAGCACCATGACGTCATCATCATCGGCGGAGGCAACGCCGGCGTCTCCCTCGCGGCCCGCCTTGTCCGCTACGGCGTGAAGGATCTGGCCGTGGTGGAACCCGGGGACCACCACTTCTACCAGCCGCTGTTCTCCCACATCGCCGGCGGGAGGGCGAAGGCCTCCGACGCCGTCCGTCCCCAGCGTTCAGTCATGCCCCGTGGGGTGAATTGGATCCGGGACGGCGCCGTGGATATCGACCCTGCCAGCAACACGGTGACCTTGGCCTCGGGCACCCGGCTGGGGTATGGCCACCTGGTGGTCTGCCCTGGGCTGCAGCTGGACTGGGACAAGATCCCGGGCCTGGCCGACGCCGTTCATTCCCCGTCCGGCGCGTCCCACTACGAATTCGATCTGGCAGCCAAAGCCTGGACGCTTCTCAGCGGCCTCAAGACCGGGACCGCCGTTTTCACCATGCCCGCCGGGCCCATCAAGTGCGGGGGCGCCGCGCAGAAACCGATGTACCTGGCCTGCGACTACTGGCGCGAGCAGGGAGTGCTCCAGGACATCCGGGTAGTCATGGTGCAGCCTTACCCCACCGTATTCGGTGTGCCAGGAGTGGATGACGAGCTGAACCGCAAGGTTGCCGAGTATGGCATCGAACTGCGCCTAAACAGCGAGCTGGTTTCGGTGGCGGCCACGCAACAGACCGCTACGATCCGGAACAATGCCACCGGCTCCACCGAGGAACTGCGCTACGACGTGCTCAATGCCGTCCCGCCGCAGTCGGCGCCGGACTGGCTCAAAACAACGGACCTGCCCGCCCAGGGTGACTCCGGCGGATTTGTGGAAGTGGACCCGCAGACTCTCCGGCACGTCCGGTTCCCGAACGTCTGGTCTTTGGGGGATGCCGCGGCAACCACCAATTCCAAGTCCGGCGGTGCGTTGCGAAAGCAAACAAAGGTCCTGGCCAGGAACCTGGTTGCGGCCCTGAAGGGAAATCCCCTCACAGAGAAGTACGACGGATACTCAGTGTGCCCTTTCACGGTTTCGCGTTCTACGGTTGTCTTCGCCGAATTTGATGACCAGTACCGGCCCATGCCCTCTGTCCCGAAGGTCCCAACGTGGAAAGAGAGCCGCGCATCGTGGGTGGTGGACCGCGATATCTTCCCCCAGGTGTACTGGAACCTGATCCTGAGGGGCCGCGCGTAGTTGGTGCTGGTCGCGGACGATGCCGCCGGCGCCCACCCGCCCAGAACCAGCGAGGACCGGACCTTGACGTCGAAACGGTACAGCAGCAACGTGAGCCTGCCAACGGTTACTTCAGGCCAAGAACGCTCTTCAGCTTGACCAGCCATCGAGGGCCCTCAGGAAGTTTGTTCAATCCGTGCTGAACGGAATGTGCACTGGAGGGCCTCGGATGCGACACTTCCACGTTGACACCCGGGCGTCAGCACCCAGAAATGAACCTGCCAAGCGGACGACGGCGGGACCTCCCGCCGTCGTCCGCTTCCGTCTGGTGCCTACTGGCTGAAGGGGACCTTTTCCCAGGCCAGAACGTCCGCGCCATCGGCGCTGTTGCCGGCGACGGTGAACCTGACGTAGTTGGTGGCGTTGGCGGATCCGTCCACGGTGATGCGCTGCAGGTCATCGGCGGCGGGCTGGCCGTAGATGTCCAGCCAGGGTGAGCCCTCCGCGAGCGGCTGGTTCTCGGCGAAGACGTGGCTGTCGCCGTTGATGAGGTAAACCGGGGCGTCGAAGCTGTTGGTTTCGTCGATAATGGCCAGCACGATTTCGCGGAAGCCGGACATGGTGTCCGGCTTGGCGGTCGCGGCGGCGAGCAGGGACGGGTCGAACATGTCGGCCTGGGTCATCAGGACAATGGCACGGTCGTTGCGGCGTTCGGCGTCAGCGAAGGTGTCGCGGATCTGGGCAAGGACGGCGTCCGTCCGGTGCTCAACTTCGGCCAGCTGCTCGGGCGTGGCTGTGGTTTCGCCCAGGCCGGTCCACGGCTGCAGCGAGTTGTTGCTGCCCTGGATATTCAGCACGGAAAACGCCACCCGGTTCTGGGTG
Source organism: Pseudarthrobacter sp. HLT1-7 (assembly GCF_059383435.1). Taxonomy (NCBI): domain Bacteria; kingdom Bacillati; phylum Actinomycetota; class Actinomycetes; order Micrococcales; family Micrococcaceae; genus Pseudarthrobacter; species Pseudarthrobacter sp. HLT1-7. The sequence continues at coordinate 18,335 of NZ_JBWZCH010000016.1, forward strand.
AAGCGGACGTTTTCCGGCAGCCCGAGGTCCGCCTGGGTCTTGACAGGCATGGTGGCGCCCAGGGTCTTGCCGGACTCGTCGAAGAAGACATCCCGCAGCTTGTCGAGCCGTTCCAGCGGGTTGTAGGCGCCGTTGTTGGTGCGGTGGCAGTCCACCCATTCGTTGTCGCCCGGGGTGAAGACCAGCGGGTGCTCGAAGGTGTCGAACTGCGTGCGGATGTTCTCGAAGTACTCGTCCGAGCAGACCGAGGAGCCGTTCTTGATGTCGCCCACGTGGGTGACAAACTTCAGCGCGCTGTCGGCGTTGATGTCCTGGATGCGGGCGGGGAACTTCGCGATTTCGGCCTCGCCGTAGGGGATGTCGCCGATCACGCCGAACGTGAACGCCTGGCTGTCGGCGGTGTTGTCGGCGGCGGCGCCGGTGGCGGAGGCGGTGGCGGAGGCGGGCTGGGACGCAAGGAGGCCGAGCGCCAGGACGGCTGCCGCCGTCGTCGTTTTGAAGGGCTTTGAAGGCATGGCGGTGTTCCTCTTCTTTGCGGGGTTGGGGTTTGAGGTGCGCGGCTTAGGCCGCGCGGGCGGTCAGGAACTGCTGCAGTGCGGCGAGGTCGTCGGTGTTGATGTGGTCCACGCCGGCGTCGAAGAGTTCGTTCCAGATGGCTTCGCGTGCGGTGCCGGGCGTGTCCGGGGTGGCCCAGAAGCGGACGCGGTAGCCATTGGCGTGCGCCTCGGCCACGTAAGCGCGCAGCTTGGCGCGCTCGGCCTCCGGCATGGGGCCCACACCCTGCCAGGTGAAGAGCTTGGTCCAGTTGTCGCTGACCAGCGGCATCAGGCCGGCAGGCTTTCCGGAGGTGAGGTCAGCGGAGCGGCCATCGTAGAAGCTGAAGCGCTTCTCCTGCGCCTGCATGGTGGCAAGGGGTCGGTTTCCGCTGATGACCGCGGTGACCGGGCCGGTCTTGGTGGTGCCGTGGCTATAGCGGCTCATGATGTCGCGGTACTCGGCCAGTTCCTGCTCGATTGCGGCGTAGGTGGATTCGCCGTCGCTCTTGATGTCGATCAGAAGCTGCAGGCTGCCATCCCACTTCGGGTAGACGCTGTGGCCCTGGCCGCGGACCAGTTCCTGGAGCGGATCGAGGTAGAGGCTCTCGAGCGTAACGCCGGGCTGGACACCCTCCCGGTCGTGGGCCACGAGCAGCTCGCCGTCCACCAGCCACACGTCCGCTTCCACGCTGGTGAAGCCACGCTCCAGCGCATCGAACAGGGGGCGGTCATGCTCATAGTCGTTGTGCGCATGCGCCTGGGCGAGCGGCTGGCCGACGACGACGGGAGCCGGCCTGGTTGCCTCTGCCGGGGCAGGGGCTGCTACTGTCCCGGCCAGGGAGGCAAGGACGGCGACGGCGGCAAGGGTGCTTTTCACAAACACGGAGTACTCCTTAGATACAGGGGATTCTCCGCCCGGGGCACATGGAACCTGCCGGGCAAAAGGGGACGTGAAAAGACTGCTGGTCGCGGGAGAACGCTGGAGGGCGTGCTGGTTGCTGGTGGGTGAACTGGGAAGGATCATTAGCGTGGTGCGATGACGCCCCCGCTGCGTGGCCCACGGGAGAGCGGCGCTCCGCGGCCGCGGCCAGCAGTTGCGGATCGGCCTGTAAATACCAGTACGTGCTCCCCGGCGACCCATGGCCCAAATAGGTCGACAGAATCGGCGGCACCTCGGCCCCGTCGCGGTCCTGGCGGTAAGCATCGAGCATCGTAGAAACAGCAAAGGTATGACGAAGATCATGCATGCGCGGCCGACACCGGCTCGAGCGCGGCAGGATCCCTGCCTTCCCCACCAGCCGGTGGAAGACGAGGTGCACGTTTTTATAAATCAGCCGCGTGCCCGGGACCATGGCACCCCCTAGCGCTCCGCGGTTTCCCCTTCCCTCGCAAGCTCGGGCGGGGACCCCTCCCGCTACGCTTAGAACTTGATGACTGCAGCACCGCCCGGCCCTTCAGCGCAACCCCCACCGCAGGGAACCCTCCTGCTTCTGGTGCGCCACGGCGAGACGCCGACGACGGGCACGGTACTGCCGGGCAGGGCGCCGGGACTGCACCTGTCCGTCCGGGGCCGAGCCCAGGCCGAGCGCGTTTCTGAACGGCTCTCCGGTCTACCGGTCAGCGCCCTCTATTCCTCGCCGCTGGAGCGCGCCTCCGAGACGGCGGAGCCGACGGCGGCCCGCACCGGATTGGCGGTGAAACGCGACGACGGGCTGCTGGAGTGCGATTTCGGCGAGTGGACCGGCGCCGCGATCGCGGACCTGGCGGCCCTGCCGGAGTGGCAGACCGTCCAGCACAATCCGTCCCAGTTCCGCTTCCCGGACGGCGAGAGCTTTCCAGAGATGCAGGCGCGGATCGTCGGAGCGATGGAGGCGCTGTACGCAGCCCACGCCGGGGGCGTCGTGGTGTGCTTCTCCCACGCCGATCCCATCAAGGCCGCCGTCGCCCACGCCCTGGGCACGCCTCTGGACCTCTTCCAGCGCATCGTCATCAGCCCGGGATCGGTGTCTGCCATTTCATTTGTGCCAGGTCAGGATCCCGCCGTGCTGATGGTGAATTCGACGGCGGAGTCGCTCAGCGGGCTTAGGGCGCCATGAAGTGGGGTCCAGGGTGTCCGGCCGCTCGCTGACCCTGCTCACCGAGGGCAGCATCGAACTGCTGGGTCTCATCCCGCGAAGCAGCAACCAGACATTCCTCGTCCAGGTCACCTGCCGCGAGGAAGAGGGGTACGCGGTCTACAAACCAGAGGCCGAGGAACGGCCGCTATCCGATTTCGAGCCCGGACTCTACAAGCGGGAGCGCGCCGCCCACCTGCTCAGCGAATCCCTGGGCTGGGGACTGGTGCCTTTGACGGTCATCCGCAAGGACGCGCCCTTGGGCGTCGGGTCCCCCTGCAGTGGTTCATCGAGTGCGACTTCCAGGAGCACTACTTCACGCTGTTCTAGGACGCCCCCGAGACCCACCACGAGCTGGCCCCGATCGCCCTGTTCGACTACGTCGCCAACAACACCGACCGCAAGAGCGGCCACGTGCTGCGCGGGGAAGACGGACGAATCTGGGGCATCGACCACGGCCTGTGCTTCTCGGCAGCCTTCAAATTACGCACCGTGATCTGGGATTTCGCCGGCGATCCCATCACCGAGGCCTTGTTGGAGGACATCGCCCCGCTGGCAGACGCTGTGCCTGCCGAGGTTGCCGAGCTCCTCGACGACGTCGAGGTCACCGCCCTGCAACACCGCGTGCAGCGCCTGCTGCACGCACGGACCTTGCCGGTTGACCGCACGAGTATGCGTTACCCGTGGCCCCTCGTTTGAGCGCCCGCGACGACCGGTGTGGACCCTGTGTCAAGTAGTACTGATGTCTCATCAGATTCAGATGTCTTTAAATCACACTCTTCGACCCGCGGCGGCCATGGCCTCCCGCAGGCGCTCAAAGTAGGAAGCCGTCAGACCTTCTACCCAGCCCGCCACTTTCAAGCGAAGGGTTTCAGTCGCAGTGGGCTCGATTTCCCTCAGCGACACTTCTAGTTCATCGCCAGGAACATCTCCCACCAGAGCAAGGTCAGCGGCGTTGGTCTCCTTACCGACCACTGCCCCTAGAACGACGCTTACCTGGGCGGGTGCCGGATGGGCGGCTTGAATATTGACTCGAAAATTCGACTCTTCCTCAGCAAGCGTGTATCCCTCACTCCTTCGAGGCGCCCCACCGGTGCCCATCACCCGGCATTGGATCTGCGCCGGGACCTGCAACTCACCGAACTGGCGTGTGAACTCGTCTCTTGCCATCTTTCCGAGTCGAGTTGCCGCATCAAAGTACACGCGCTCGTCGGATGTTGTGGCGTAGTACTGGCTGATCTCCGCCAAGCTTGCCGACGCACTCAGCGTGGGGGGACGCATCTGCGCTGCCACCACTCCGATCGTGTCCACTACGCAGGCTTCCACAAAATTGATAAATCCAGAATAAAGCTTTCGATCGGCAGCCTCTAGCGCATCAAAATATCGAGCTCGCTGATCAGCAAATATAACTAATGGAATTCCCGGTCGTCGGTAGAGGAATACTGAAGCCAGCGCACGGGCAACCCGTCCATTCCCATCAGCGAATGGATGTATGCACACGTATGCATAATGAGCATAGGATGCCTGGAGCACGGGATGGGCGGAGAGGAATCGCTCGCTCCTCAACTCGTCTATGAAACGCGCCATCTCAGGGGCGGTGTCCCAAACCGCCGCGTACTGGTGCACTCGCCCGGTAGACGGGTTCCATGGACTGTTCGGAAGCGTTTTGTAGACTCCCTTTGGCAGTGGCTGCTCCTGCTTCCCCAACGATGTAAAAACGGTGTACGTCTCTTGGCTGGCACAGATGATCGTGTGTAGCTCACGTATCCACATCTCGCTGACCGAGATGCTCTGCGTGGCCGCATCAAGAACATAGTCATACGCCTTGAGCGCGTCCTCAATCGCACTCCTAACTGGCACACCTTTATGTTCGACCATCGCTTCCCAGGTGGCCGCCTGCGTCGCAACGCTGTAAGTGAACCCGCGATCAACGGTGTATAGGCCTTCGATGGCGCCGGTATCCACCGCAGCCGATCGACTTGCCCTTTCGACGGCGGCCGTCAGCGCATCCTTCCCCGCGCTTACCAGCTTCTCCGCAAGCCGTATTTCTGCTCGTTCAACGATTGCGGGACTGAACTCGGCGTCAGTCCAGGCGCTGAACGAAGGGAAGGGTTCGTAGCCACCGCTCGCGGCGGGGTCGGCATCGCCCGGCAGCGCACTGACTGCACCGTCAATCGCTCGGGGGTTAGGGTCCATGTAAATCACCGTACCAAGCGTGCTACCGCAATGGCGCCGCTTGAGAGAAACGGTGCCGAAAAATGTTAACTCAACTACGGCAAGTCCGCTCCGGTCGAATCGGAGCCGACTTCAAAATATATAGCCGCTCGGCAAAGGCTATTCAGTTTCGGCAAGGCCCGTCGGGCAACTGAGCTGATGGGTTCCGCTCGAACCCTGACACTCTCGATTTGCGAAGGAGGCTATGTAAACGCATGCAATCCACCACTTCTGGTCTCCTTATTGCTTCTTTCCGACCCGGCAGCGACGTGGAACTGCCGCCAGACACTCCATCGACCCTCGATAATCTCGTAGCGGAAGAGTCGGTCGAGTGGCCGCAGATGAGTTCCCTGGCAGCTGACGCGGCAAATTACATGATGCCAGCATCATTCGGCGTCGGCATACCGCGCACGATTTCCAGCATGAGATCCCAAAGGTGCCTAGAAGGGTTCCCGAAGATCCAAACCGAGTCCTCGAGGTTGTTGGTCTCATGGGAGCCATCCGGGAGCAACTCGGCCTTGCTCTGACCGCGGATCTGGACGCGCGCCGTCTCATTTCGGAGGCCAGCGACGCAACGAGTGAGGAAATCGCGTTCAGGCTGCGAATACGTGCAATGGCGGAGATGTCTCCCTACTACACTCTCGGAGCCGTTCATTCACTGGCCAGCCTGACGCTTCGGAGCCTTTTGTTCTACCCGAGATTGCCCTGCAGATTGACCCAACCGGCCGGAAGTATCCGGTGGGTGGTGATAGCACGCAAGGCCTGGGAGACACTCAGTAGCCTGTCGTCCCTTTCAAGAAGCAAGAGCAAACGACACAGAGTGCACTCCGGGAATTGATCGCCGCTGTAACCTGTCTGCAGTCGTCCGCCGCCCTCAAGGCCTTGGATGAGCGCCGGGGCATGGATTTTCACCGGAGGCGCCCTCAATCAGTGGAACATAGGGCGCCGACGGCAGGAATTTACACCAACAATGACGGGCTGGCCACCCTTCGCATACCCGCCCATGCGCTGCAGCCCGAAAGGGTCCCAGATTTAATCCATGTAGCCACCCAGGCGGGCCCGTATTTGGTCGCACAGACGATGAGGCTCTTACGAACTAACTTGGGGCCGGCTCTGGGAGAAGAAGGATTTACGTACATCTGGTGAGCACTGATAACCCAAGCAGAAGGGCGACCTGGCCTCGTCGCCGTCACGAACCGATAGAGCGTCGGCGATTGAATGGTTAACAAAAGAGTGAAAATCGAGTCCCAAGACATCGACCTGGAGACTCTGCTGTCAAGCGGCTACTTCAGCATTCCTCGCTTTCAGCGTCCTCACTCCTGGACGGACGAGAATATTCCATGGGGCCGCCGCGGAGCGCCGGCATGGTATCAATTTACGTGCCCTTCGCACCTTTAGGCCAACACCACAATCAAGACCTTAAGCCCGTGGCCACCTCAATGCCGGCAGCTTCAGTGCGGTCATTCTCCTGAGAAGCGATGCCCGGACGCGGACATGACTCTCATCACAGAGAGCCGTTCTCCGACGAACCGCGAAGAGCTCTCAAACGAGGCTGCCCTGCTGCGGCGTAACGAACCCCTTTTCGACTGCCCGCTGAAGCACTTCCGGAACCCCTCCATCGTCGTCGTTTACAAATACTCGTACTTCGTTCTCCGCTCGGCTGACCCCTAGGTAAAGAAGTGACAGGAGCCGCGTCGTCTCATTCGGGGTCCGCGACCCAGGACTCAGGTCAGGGATCCCGGCGACCAAGACGGTGTCGAACTGCAATCCGGCCAGATACTCAACAAGTCCGACCACAAGTCCACGCTTCCGGTACCCTAGCCCCTCTATATCGCCGCGCCCAGCGATCGTGGAAACGTGGAATTTGGATGATTGGCCAATGAGTGACGCAAGCTCGCTGAACCGACTCCATTGACGCGTGTCAACGACAGCAAGCGCCATTCGCCCTGTCTGATAGCAGTCCTGAACAGCTCGCGCTATATCATTCTCCTCACCTGCACGGCTCGCAGACCTCAGCAGCCGCGGAACGGCGCCCGGCTCACGCGCAGACTCAATGGAACTAAAATCAATGTTCCACCCGCTACCCAAATCCAAAGTGGGGAACTCCAAGTGAATGTGTTCCACAAGATCAAGAATTTGCGGCGTGTATCGGTGGACGCGAGTCAACTCGAGGTTCGTTACCTCCCCGAGGTCGCCATCGACATCAGAGGAGGCTGATGATCGCGTTTCGTCTGAAGCTAAACCAATGAAGGCCTCAGACGGGGATTGCCTTGGGTCAAGTGCCATGAAAATCCTCGGGTAAACTGAAACATTTCGCGACAAATAGTGAAGGACTTGGCGCTCAAGGGGGTTAAAAAGGTGAAATTCGTCCACGAAAATCAGGTCGTAACCCTCGCTTCTACGGGCGCGGTTCCAAGAGTGCTTTTGAAGATCGTTCAACAAGTCAGCTAGGACCTGATCACCAGTCCAAAGACCTCGCGAGTCGAGGCTCTCCATGTAACGGGAATACAACTCGAAGACAACACGCAGGTCCGCATGATTAGCCAATGGGAGCATCCAAGCTGCTCTTTCCAGAGAATTGTAGCGACTCTCCGAACCCGCACCCGGAAATATTGCGGCAGCGCCGATGACGGATCCAAACTCAATCAAGAGATCCCACGCCAGCGCCATCCTCTCTTCGGGATCATTAGAGTCAAATCGATCCTGGAGAGCGCGAGTTACGCCCATCTTGAATGTTACCCAGTCACCCTGAATAAAGGCTTCAAGCAAGCTCAGAATTTCGTCAAGCTGCGCAAGCTTGCCACTGAAGCTGTCACTTCCTATGAGCTTATATGAACCGCCTTCGCTGCTACCAGGAGATATGGCCGCAGCTATCTCCAACAATGGGAAGACATCGATTTCAGGCAAAGGGCCCAAACCAAGCGCGTCCTTCGAATCCGAGATTTCTGTGGCGAGGGACCAACTGTGCGTAACCATCAAGATTCTTACATTGTCACCCGACTTCCGAGCCTCCAACAATTCACGTACGGCCTTCAGCATGAGGGCCACCGTCTTGCCGGAACCTGCCGGGCCACGGAGACGGACTGATTTGTCAGCGGGGGCGAGTACGAAAGCTTTTTGGTCTTCGCTGATAAGCGATATCCACTCGTCGTACGCCCACCCCCGCGTGGCCGTTTGCTCAAGCCCGGGCAGAGCTATCTCAACGTCCGACGGTTTGGTGACCTGTGAGTCCCTGAAGTGCTGATCTAACGCCGACACGGCGTCGATCCACTCCTCGTCATTGATGGGCACCGACGATCTTCTTGGCTCAAAATCCTGCAAAGTCACCTTGGTATCAGTCGCCTCCCAGAAAATTACGTCTGATCGGGGGCCGGTCAGCACTTCGCTGATCCAGCGAGTGGCTGGCGAACTGAAGCCAGGACGAGCCAAAAATGCTATCAAGTTGTTGTGCTTGTACTGATGCCAGGCACGCGGGAGTGTGAGAGTTCCAGCCGCTCTCGCGCGCTCAGCAAAAGCCGCCATCCTACTCAGAACAGCGCGTCGCTCCGACTTGAGCTGATGAGGCACTACCGGATCGTCTTCGAACTGCTCACGAACGATAACGACGCGTTGATCGTCGAGTCCTGTGTTCTTTGTGAGTAGGTACTCGGCACTGGTGCCCTCCCACAGGAACAGAGAGCTTGATGTCCTGACAGATGACAGGGTCACGCCTGTTGCTAATTCCTTGAGCGAGCTGGCAGTAGTAATAAGTGGCTTCAACTTATCTCCTCTATAAGTAGATCCGCGTGGACATCGCGCATTTCCTCATAAGCGTTTGGCATACCAATCGACATGAACACAAGTGCAAATCGCTGTGCGATCGCATGGGTATAGTTATCTTGGATACGCGACAGTCGCCTATATTCTAGAAGCGACCGCGACGGACCAAGAGATATATCCGGCTCCCAAATTTGCTCGAAATGCCTCAAATATGCGAAATAGCCTTCGTCGTATCTTTCGGCGAGTGCGGAGAGGAACAATGCGTCACCTGGGGTCTGCCTAAAGGCATCCTTAAGTCGATTGCCTATACTAGAACGAATATTCTTTTCGCTCTGCGCATTTGGAAGACATCGGTGCGCGCTCACTAAAGTGTTCACAGCTTCTGGCACAGATACTGGTATTGCATTTAGTTCTCGAATGCCGTCGATTATTCCCCCGAAAATACCTTTCTTATCTTCCGGAATCGACAGAAGACACAAAATATCCTCAGTCAGTTGTTCTTGTGGCCAAGCTTTCAGCCTCATCTCCGAAACATCGGGGGCCTCCAGATCGTGGAGGATCTTCCGGGCAGCCTCTACGAGCTTCTCCATCGCCTGTTCACGGATTTTCGGGAAGAGAAGTTCTAGAAGATACTCAGCTTTGGTCAGCAACGGCACACATGTCACACGCCCTAGGTGCTTGTCATGCGCAAAATCGCAGTCAGCAGTAATCACGAGCAAATGTCGGTTCCACACTGTCGATTCCTGAGAAACTTTCTCCAGGACGTCGCCCTGGCGAAGAGGTTCCGAGATCGCGACCGATCGGTATTCGGTGAAGCGCGCTTCCTCGGCCACACTTTCTCCTTTTCTATGACCGCAACAAGCCTGTCGGAATATTGTCGACAGGAACGAGCCCACTCAAAGCCACTCGTCAGACTGCGTCGCATATGACTCTAGTGGGAAGTCCGTCCGTAGCAATCAATGACCCATCCTGCCAGCAGCGGCGTCGTTGGAGAACGTCGTTCCGTCTTCAAGCACCGCGGCTTCTAATGACCACTTACCAGACCAAAGCCTAAGCAAACTTGTATGTCCTCGGTCCTAGGGCCCACACATGTCTAAACTTCCGCGACAGGAGCCGCGAACTGGGCCTCATACAACCGCGTATAAGCCCCGCCCGCCTCCAGCAACGAAGCGTGCGTCCCCTGCTCCACGATCTGGCCGGCCTCCATCACCAGGATGAGGTCGGCGTCGCGGATGGTGGAGAGCCGGTGGGCAATGACAAACGAGGTCCGGTCGGACCGCAGCGCGCTCATCGCCTTCTGCACCAGCACCTCGGTGCGGGTGTCCACGGAGCTCGTCGCCTCGTCCAGGATCAGCACCGACGGCCGGGCCAAGAACGCCCGGGCTATGGTCAGCAGCTGCTTCTCCCCCGCGGAGACGTTGGCTCCTTCGTCGTCGAGCACGGTGTCATAGCCCTCCGGCAGGGACCGCACAAACCGGTCCACGTAGGTCGCGCGGGCGGCCTCGAGGATTTCCGCCTCGGTGGCAGAAGGCCGGCCGTAGGCGATGTTGTCCCGGATGGTCCCGCCGAAGAGCCAGGTGTCCTGCAGCACCATTCCCATCCGTGAGCGCAGCTCGTCGCGGGTCATCGCGGTGACGTCCACGCCGTCGAGCGTGATCCGCCCGGCGTCGAGCTCGTAGAAGCGCATCATCAGGTTCACCAGGGTGGTCTTACCGGCCCCGGTCGGGCCGACGATCGCCACCGTCTGCCCGGGCTCCGCCACGAGACTCAGGGAAGAAATCAGCGGCTTGTCCGGCGAGTAAGCAAAGGACACGTCCTCGAACACCAGCCGCCCCCGCCCACCGGCAGGCGCCTCGGACGGCACAGGGTCAGCCGACTGTTCCTGCTCGTCCAGCAGCTCGAACACCCGCTCGGCCGACGCCACCCCGGACTGCAGCAGGTTCGCCATCGACCCGAGCTGGGCCAGCGGCTGGGTGAACTGCCGCGAGTACTGGATAAACGCCTGCACATCGCCCAGCTGCATCGCCCCGGACGCCACCTGCAGGCCGCCCACCACGGCGATCCCCACATAGACCAGGTTCCCGATGAACGTCATGGCCGGCATGATCAGCCCGGAAATGAACTGCGCGCCGAAACTGGCCTGGTACAGCTCCGCGTTCTTCTGCCGGAACCGCTCCTCCACCTCGCGCTGCCGGCCGAACACCTTCACCAGCGCGTGCCCGGTGTACGTCTCCTCGATCTGCCCGTTCAGCTCCCCCGTGTGCTTCCACTGCGCCACGAACAGCTTCTGCGAGCGCTTGGCGATCAGCGCCGTGGTCACCAGCGTCAGCGGAATGGTCACCAGGGCAATGATGGCCAGCGTGGGCGAGAGGATGAACATCATCACCAGCACGCCCAGCACGGTGAGCAGCGAGGTGACCGCCTGGCTGATGGACTGCTGCAGGCTCTGGGAGATGTTGTCGACGTCGTTGGTCACCCGGCTGAGCAGCTCGCCGCGCTGGATCGAATCGAAGTAGCGCAGCGGCAGCCTGTTGATCTTCGCCTCGATCCGCTCGCGCAGCCGGAACACCGTGCGCTGCACAATCCCATTGAGGACATAAGCCTGGATCCACATAAACCCCGAGGCCAGCACGTACAGCGCCAGCGCCCACAGCAGCACGTTGGCCAGCGCCGCGAAGTCGATCCCGGTACCCGGGGTCAGCGCCATAGCGCTGAGCATGTCCGCGCGCCGGTCCTCCCCCGCCGCCCGCAGGCCCGCGATCAGCTCCTCCTTGCCTACCCCGGCCGGCAGCTCCTTGGACACGACGCCGGCGAAGATCAGGTTGGTACCCTCCCCCAGGAGCCGCGGGCCAATCACGGAGAACGTCACACTCACGACGGCGAGCGCCAGCACCAGCACCAGCCAGAGACGCTCGGGCCGCAGCTGGCCCAGCAGCCGTTTGGCGGAGGGCCCGAAGTTCATCGCCTTCTCCGCGGGCACGTTTATCCCGGCGAACGGTCCGCCCTGGCCGGGGCCGCCGCGCGGACGGGGGATGCGTTCGACGGCGGCCGTCCCGCCGGGTGCAGGGGCGCTCATGCCGCCTCCTCCGCCGCGAGCTGGGAGTTCACGATCTCCTGGTACGTCGCCGACGTCTCCAGCAGCTCCTCGTGTGTGCCGTGCGCGACGATCCGGCCGCCGTCGAGCACCAGGATCTGGTCCGCGTCGATGATGCTGGAGACCCGCTGGGCGATGATCACCAGGGTGGCGCCGGCGGTGTGCAGCCGCAGCGCCTGCCGCAGTCGGGCATCCGTGGCGGTGTCCAGCGAGGAGAAGGAGTCGTCAAAGATGTAGAGCTCGGGCCGTTTCACCAGCGCCCGGGCGATCGCGATCCGCTGCCGCTGCCCGCCGGAGACGTTGGTGCCGCCCTGCGAGATGGGCGCGTCCAGGCCGCCCGCCATGTCCCGGACAAAATCCTCCGCCTGCGCAATGGAGAGCGCCCGCCAGCATTCCTCCTCAGTGGCGTCGGGTTTGCCGTAGAGCAGGTTGCTGCGGACCGTCCCGGAGAAGAGGTAGGGCCGCTGCGGGACCAGGCCGATGTGGCCCCAGAGCAGGTCCGGGCGCAGCTCACTGACGTCCACGCCGTCGATCCGGACCGAGCCGGAGGTGGCGTCGAAGAGCCGCGGCATCAGGTTCACCAGGGTGGTCTTGCCGGAGCCGGTGGCGCCGATGATCGCCGTCGTCTGCCCCGCCCGGGCGGTGAAGCTGATCCCGGACAGGACCGGCTGCTCGGCACCCGGGTAGTTGAATCCGACATCGCGCATCTGAAGCTCGCCGCGGCCGGTGCGGCCGGCGAAGTCCAGCGGGTGCTCCGGTGGCCGGACGCTGGATTCGGTGCCCAGCACCTCCCCGATCCGGTCCGCGGAGACCGCCGCGCGCGGGATCATGATCGCCATGAACGTGGCCATCATGACGGACATCAGGATCTGCATAAGGTAGCTCAGGAACGCGATCATGGTACCCACCTGCATGGAGCCGTCCTGGATCCGGAACGCGCCAAACCAGATCACGGCCACGGACGAGACGTTCAGCACCAGCATCACCACGGGGAAGGCGAGCGCCATCAGCCGGCCGGCGCGCAGGGCCGTGTCCGTGACGTCCTCGTTGGCAGAGGTGAAGCGGGCGGTCTCCACGTCCTCGCGGACGAAGGCGCGGACCACCCGGATGCCGGTGAGCTGTTCGCGGAGCACCCGGTTGACGGTGTCGATCCGGGTCTGCATGAGCCGGAACAGCGGGACCATCCGGATGATGATCAGCCCGATCCCGATCAGCAGCACGGGCACGCTGACCGCGATCAGCCAGGACAGCTGCACGTCCTGCCGGATGGCCATGACCACCCCGCCGATGCTGAGCATGGGCGCTGCCACCATGAGGGTGGCGGACATCAGCACCAGTTGCTGCACCTGCTGGACGTCATTGGTGGAGCGCGTGATGAGGCTGGGGGCGCCGAACCGGGTGACCTCCTGCTCGGAGAAGGCCGCAACCCGGCTGAACACCGCCCCGCGCAGGTCCCGGCCCACGGCCATCGCCGCCTTCGCCCCGAAGTACACCGCGGCGATGGCGCAGCCGATCTGCAGCAGGGTGACCAGCAGCATCACGCCGCCGGTGCCCAGGATGTAGTCCGTGTCCCCCTTCGCGACGCCTTCGTCGATGATGTCTGCGTTCAGGGTGGGCAGGTACAGCGACGCGATGGACTGCGCCAGCTGCAGAACGACGACGGCGAGCAGCAGCCGCCGCTGCGGCCGTAGGTATTCGACGAGCAGTTTCCAGAGCATCCGTACTCCAAGCCACGTGTCACGCAGAGTGATTTGGAGGTCAGTTTACGTCCGGATGCCGGGAGCTGGGGTCGACTACGCAAGTACCGTCGTCAGGCACCCCGTTCTCAGGCGGGCGGCGCCCCGGTCCGGCCGGACATTTCCTGGCCGATGAGTTCATAGAGGGCGAGCATCTCGGGGACGTCTGTGCCGGGGCATCCGTCCTCATCATCAAGCCATGTGAAGACAAAGTCGCTGGCCGTCAGCAACTCATCGTCCGTGAAGCCCTCCAGGCGGGCAGGGCACGAAGTGATGCCGGCAAGTCCCTGCTGCCACTCCTGAGCACTCCCGCGGGAGCGCGTTTCGAGAGACACTCCCCGTCCTCGGCTTACCTGGCCTGAAAGGCCGGACTGGCCTGGCTGTCCGCCGCGGACGCCGTCGAGAGTTTCCAGATCCTTCCGCAGCCCCGCGAGGGCGGCGGACTCGACGAACACTGCAGGGCCCAGGTGCACATGGATGTGGGATCCGGCCCGCAGTTGCCGGATTCTGCCGGTGATGCTGAACAGGTCGTCCCGGGAGACTCCGGTGAGGCTGCCACCGATGTCGATGTGGACCGTGTCCCGTGGGACGTCCAGACTGACGATCGCGAGGAGTTGGTGGTCCACGGACTCCGCCCACGACAGTCCCGATGCCGACTGGAAGCCGGGACTGGCTGTCCCATTTGACGGGGACGGTGATGGGGATGTTCCCAGGTGTGTCCCGGTGACGTGGACTTCCTCGCCGGCCGGAACGGTCCGCTGTAAAGTGCTTCCGGTTTCGGCGGGGGCTGACGCTGGCCGGCGGATCACGGTGTGGGACCCGTTCCAGGCAGCGCCGGAACTTGGCGGATGGAGCTGATTTCGACGGCGAGGTTCACGGTGCCTCGCGGATGTCCGCCGTCGAGTTCCACGCGAAGAGCCGCGGCGATGCTGCGCGCCAGCTCGGCGGCCGGCACGGTGCCGTCGGCTCCCACCCGGACGCTGACGGTTGTTGATGTCCCCTCCGTACCGAACCCGACGTACTCCGGAGAAGCGTCACCGGCCTCCGGATCCAGAGCAGCCCGGATCCGGCGCGCGGTGGTCTTCCAGGCCGGGTCGGCCGGGTAGACGGTGTGGACACCGTCCAGGGACAGGATGAGGTTACGGAGCTGTGAAGGGTCGGTCATGATCCTGTCCTTTCGTTCCGGGCGGGGAGGATGGCCGGAGTTCTGTGATGGTGATGTTTGCTGCTGCGAGGTTGAGTTCGGAGTGGGTTGCCAGGGCGGAGAGCAGTTCGCGGCGCAGGGTTGCGGCGAGGTCCGGGAGCCGGTGGCCGTACCGGGCCGAGACATTCACGTCGAGGGTGATGGGTGTTCCGGGGACGGTGACGTCTCCAGTGAAGCGGCATTTGCCGATCATGATGCCCTCGACGGCGTCTCCGACAGCCCTGACGAGGCCGGTGAGTGCTCCCTCGGTCTGGAACAGCCGGTCCCCGGGGAGGTCCGGGGTCAGCGGGATTTTACGCCCGGCTTTCATCTCGAGGTTCAGGTTGGAGAGAATGTTCTCCAGCCACGGGCCGTCGTCCTGCTCCGCCTCGGCGCGGTCAGCGGCGAGAAGTTCCTGGGTGAAATCCTGTAGCCGCCGCAGCCCTGACAGCCCGGCCTGGCACTGCGGGCAGGCCCGGATGTGTTCGAGATCATCCGATACTCCGGAGTCGAGGTATTCGCCGAGGTCTTCGATGGTGCGCCCGCAGCCTGGGTCGGTGGTGTCGTTCATCGCCAGTCCTCCATTTCTTTTGCCAGCGTGGTCCGTGCCCTGGCCAACCGTCCGCGGACCGTGGCGCTGGAAATATTCAGTGCTTCGGCGATGTCCTCATAGGACTGTCCGCCCAGTTCGCGAAGCACCCAACATCGCCGTTGTTCTTCCGGCAGCGCGGCCAGCGCCCGTTCCAGGGCCCGGCTGCGCGAGCCCGCCACGGCCGATTTCTCCGGACCAGGGGCTGGGTCATGCAGGTCCGGGACGTGCTCCAGCGCCGTGTGCGGCTTGCGGCGCCGCAAGACGTCCAGGGCGCGGTTTCCGGTGATCCGCATCAGCCAGGGCCGAACGGCGGCGGTGTCGCGAAGCCCGCCTATTTGTTTCCATGCCTGGACGAGTGCTTCCTGCACGACGTCGTCCGCGTCATCGTGCGCGCCGAGAATGCGGCGGGCGTAAGCACGCATCATTGAGCCGTATCTTCGTGCCAGGACCTCGAAAGCGTCCATGTCGCCGTCGCCGGCCCGTCGGGCCAGCAGGTCATCGCTGGCCTCGGCGAGGGCCTCCGTACGGGCCGTGAGTGCACTCACGCTCTCCCCTTTTGTTGTCGGAGCCGGTTAGTTGAAGGAGCCGGTTAGTTGTAGGAGCCGGTGGTTTGTGGCGCCGTTCGCGGCCGCCGTGACGCGGTGGTCCATGGTTTCCCGCCCCGGCCGATACCGGGCCGCGGGCGGAAACCGTGGTGGTGCGGGTTACTTGCTGAAGCCGTCTTTGAGCTTGCGGGCCGCGTTCTTGATGTTCTCGCCGATGTCGGCGGCCGCATCCTTGGCTTTCTCGCCGGCGTCCTTCAGGCCCGCAGCGGCCTGGTCTTTCTGGCCCTCGCGTTCCAGATCGCGGTCGCCGGTGAGTTTGCCGGTGCCTTCCTTGGCGGCGCCGAGGTGGTCCTGGACGGTGTTTTCTGCTTTGTCGTCGATACCCATGAGGGTGTCCTTTCCTTGTGGTTGATTCGCTGCCCGGGTGGTGGACCCGGGGGTGCTCCGTCGCCCCGGGAGGCTCAGCGGACGCGTTCGGTGCCGGACAGGCTGGACCTCAGCCCCGTGGTGATGCGGATCAGCACCGGCCCCTGGTCCCCGAGCACGTTGTCGAGCCCGGCGATGAGTTCCTCGCCTGTCTCGGCCAGGTCCCGGGGGGAAACGCCTTTGCGTGCCTGGAGTGCCAGTTTGATACCGTCAGTCCGCTTCACTTTCCAGGTGGTGACCGTGGCAGCGATGATCCGGTCATCGCCCCTGGTGGCATCGCGGACGGCCGCGGAGACCAGTGATGCCCCCACGGTGGTGGTGCCGGTCTGCTCCGAATCCTCCCGGTGGCCGGCCCGGTTGGTGCGCCCGCCTCCCTGGGAGACGATCCAGCCAACGAGCAGGACTATCAGCACGAGGGCCAGGACGAGGGCTGCGATGGTCCACCAACTGATGGACGCGCCCGGAATCGGCGCACCGGCCAAAACCGTGGCGATGTCCGCCAGCAGGGTTGCCCCTGTTGCAGTCCATCCGGCGGCGATGTCCGGGTTGAGGCCCGCCGCCGCGGTCAGCGCCCCGGCGGCGACCAGGATGAGGCCGAGGAGTCCAAGGAGCAGCCTGTTCAGGCCGCGGTGGGTTCCGCTCATATGCCCAGTGCCCCTTTCGTGCTGGTCCGGACGGTGATCCGCGGCGCGGCAGCGAGGCCGTACCGGGAGATTTCTTCCCGCACGGCGGCCTCAGCAGCCTTCGTATCGGCCGTGGTGCCGGAGCTCGGGTAGATCAAAACGTTGACAGTGCGGTTGCCGATGGTGGTGGAAACCTGTTCGGGGGCCAGCCCGGCAGCAGTGCGGGCCCGCCGCGACACGGCTGCGGCGATGACTTCATCATCGACGACGACGGCGGTCCGGTTACTCGCCAGGACGTGGCGGGGTCGGCGCCCTGCGCGCAGTGCCAGGACCAAGAAGATGAGGCCCACGAGTACCAGGCCCACGCCGGCGGCGACAAGCCCGGCCGGGATGGTGGTGACCGCGACATTCCCCATCCACTGCCCGATTTGCTCCGGTGCAGCAAGCAGCGCACGGCTCCCAGTGACGGACAGCAGGGTTTCGGCGCTCAGCCAGAGCAGGAGAAGAATCAGGGCCGACGCGGCAATGATGGACGTCAGGGCCCGCGAGCGGTGCGTTTCGCGGCGGGCGATCCGGCTGACGTGCAGCTCAGTGCTCATCGGAGTGTGCTCTCCTTTTTCTTCTCATACAGGCCGCCCAGGCGGATATCGACCCGGGCCACGGAGGCCCCGGCGATAGTCAGCGCCCGGGCGATGATGTCCGAGCGCGCCCGCCCGGCCCGCTCATACAGGGTCCCGCCCGCTGCCTGGACGGCAGCGGGGTTTCGGGCCGCCTCGGTGAGGGATGGCATGGGCAGCGCCACGTCCACCAGAACGCTGAGGTGTCCTTGATCGTCGTGGACGCGGGCTTTTACTTCGCTGGCCGGGACCCGGAACGCACCGGCGGCTATGGCCTCGACCGTGTGATGGAGCGCGGCCGACGTGATTCTGGTATGTCCGGCGCGGCGCCCCGTGCGGGGCGCCGCTTGTACGGTCTCCGGGCGCTCGATGGTGCCGGCGCTCATGAGGAGGAGCGCTTGCCGCGCAATGCGTCGAGGACTCCGCCCAGATCAAGCCGGCCTTCCGCGCTGCGGCCCAGGACCGCGCCAATGGCCATAAACAGCGTCACCAGCAGGAATCCCCAAAACCCGAATGCCAGCGCCGTGATAGCCAGGGTCGCCCCGATCGCGATGCCGGTGACCATCGGGGTCACGAGACGCGCGCTTCGCGGGAGGAAGCTGCGGCCTTCTCATCATCGGAGGCGTCGTCGTCGTCGTCGGATGGGATGTGAATGTCGGTGATGGTGACGTTGACTTCGGTGACCTCCATGCCCACCAGATCCTCCACGGCGCCGAAGACGGCGTCGCGGACATCATCGGCGACCTTCTGCAGCGGATGCGGGTACTCCACCACCAGGGTGATGTCGACGGCCACCTGGGTCTGGCCGACCTCTACGGAGACGCCCTGGGTGAGATCCTTCTGGCCGACGGCGTCGCGCAGGGATCCCATCATTCGGGCTGCGCCGCCGCCGAGGGCGTAAACACCCGGGATGTCCTTCGTGGCGATGCCGGCGATCTTCGCCACGACACCGTCAGCGATGGTGGTGGCGCCGCGGCCGTCTTTGCCGGCCTTGGCAGGCGCCGGTGCGGACTGCGGGGCGGGCTTGAGATCATCGGGGGACTTACCCTGGGGCTGTGTCGACAAGAGAATCACTCCTAAGTAGGTGTTCATAGACAGTTTTTACGTGGCGCCGGTGAGTCGCCTACAGGAATGAGACGCTGCCGAAGCGGCAATCGTCACGCCATCCGGCATGTGTTCTGCATCACACTCACCGACTTGATTGCCTCGACTAGCTGCGCCGGGCGCGGCCAGGAGCTCAGTGCCGGGCCTTGCGCCGGCGTCGGATGCCGGCCGCATANCTGAACCCAGGACGAACACAGCCGCCGCGGCGCCCAGGAGAAACAGCGGCAGCACCAGTGCCGGGATCCAGAATCCGGGTCCCCGCGACGGAAGAGCCGGGACGCCGCCGGGTGGAGACTGCGGCTTCGACACCACAGCCTTACCCAGCCGGTGCGTCGTCGTCCGGAACGGGAATGGCCCCGTCCGGGCCCGCCCCGCCGGAGCCCCCGCCTCTCCTGGCGGACGGAATCGCGGCACCCTCGGGTGCGGGTATGGTGTGGTGCTCGTTCATGGCAAGTCCTTTCGGTTCCCGGCGCAGGACCGGCTTGGCGCGACGCACCCCCCGATGCCTGACGACGGCCAGGGTGGCCGTCCCGGGGGAACCTTTGTGACGCCTTTCACACTAGCCCTCAAAGGTGCCCGGTGTCCTCCGCCGGCCGCCGAAAGATCCGCGGAGTGCACTCTACCCGGGGTCTTTTCGGAGCCGCCGGCGAAACGGACTGCCACCGCGCCAGATTACTAAGCATGCTTGCTTTTAGGCTCCGCGCAGTGTTTAGTAAGTCCGGACGCTGCGTCTTCGGACCGCACCACCCGCACCCGCACCCCTGAATGCTGAGGAAAAGAATTGGAAGATACACTCAAGGCCGGCCTGGCCACCGTCGTGGAATTCGTTCCCAAACTGGTCCTGTTCCTGGTCATCCTGATCATTGGCCTGCTGATCGCCAAGGCCATCTCCAAGGCGCTGTCCAAGCTGCTGCACAAGGTCGGTTTCGACCGGGCCGTGGAGCGCGGCGGCGTGAAGAAGGCCCTCGCAAACTCGTCGCTGGATGCCAGCGACATCATCGCCAAGATCATCTACTACGCCCTGGTGCTTTTTGTGCTCCAGTTCGCGTTCGGTGTCTTCGGACCCAACCCGGTCAGCACCCTGCTGGCATCGATCATCGCTTTCCTGCCCCGCGTTGTTGTGTCCATCATCATCGTGATCATCAGCGCCGCGATCGCCGCCGCCGTGAAGACCCTGATCCAGGGATCCCTGGGCGGACTCTCCTACGGTAAGGTCCTGGCCAACATCGCCAGCATCTTCATCCTGGGCATCGGCATCATCGCGGCCCTGAACCAGGTCGATATCGCCACCACCGTCACCACCCCGATCCTGGTCGCCGTGCTGGCTGCCATCGTCGGGATCCTGGTCGTCGGCGTCGGCGGCGGCCTGATCAAGCCGATGTCCCAGCGCTGGGAGCAGTACCTGAACAAGGCCGAGGAAGAAGCCCCCCGGATCAAGGCCCAGGCCAAGAATGCGCCCCCGGCCACCGAGCAGATCAAGGACGCCGCGCAGAAGCACATGCCGGCGGACGAATCCAGGGGCACCGGCGCACACCGTTCCTGATCTAGACCCCGGCGCCCGGACCGGCTGGCCCGCACGGCCGGCCGGCCCGGACACCGGGCCGAGCGGGTTTCCTGCGTGAGCCCAACAGACATCAGAAGGAGAGACATCGTGGCAGTCCCTGGCGGGTCCCCCGGCACACCCGCTCCCGTTCCGGAGAGCCAGCCATCCGGAGAACGTACCCGATGGTCCACTCACCAACTACTGTCGATGGCGGCCCGGTCCGTTGAGCGTCGATGGGACAGCTCCCTGGCCCGGCTCGGCCTAACCCATGCCGGCGTTCTGGCGCTCAAAGGCCTGGTCCATTCCGGACCGGTCAGCCAGGAAGCGCTGGCGGCGCTGATCCGGGTCCAGGCCCAGACCATTGGCCGCGTCCTCGGCCGCCTCGAATCCGCAGCCTACGTTGCCAGACGCCGCAGCCGCTCTGACCGGCGCAGCTATCTGGTGAGCATCACCGAAACGGGCCGCCAGGTACTCAAGGCAGCACAGGATTCGGAACAGAATCTACTCCCCGCCCGCTTCCGCTCCGGCTCGCTGCACCGGGAACTCACTGCGCTCATCGACGTCGACAAGCGGTAAAGCAGCCGCCCCGCTGGTGTGACATGGGATGCGGAGGTCCGGGCCCCGCCGTGCGCGGGATCGGCCCCTGTCAGCCGTCCGGACCCAGCCCCGGCCGTCGGACAGGCCAGCGTCCAGCCTGGACCGCCATCCGCGATCGTTCCACCCAGGCGCAGTACCGGTTTCTGGCACCGCCCGAAGCCACAATCAACAGGAGAAAAAATGATCAGCACCCCTTCCGGGCAGTCACCCTCCGGGAACCGGAGCTCCATGCTGGCGTGGCCCGTCGCCGATCGGGCCGGCTGGTCTGAGGTTGATATCCGGGCCGTGGACCTGGCGAGGATTCTGGCCGCCGACGCGGTGCAGAAAACCGGCAACGGGCACCCCGGAACGGCGATGAGCCTCGCCCCGCTGGCCTATCTGCTCTTCCAACAGGTCATGCGCCATGACCCGGCGGATGATCAGTGGCTGGGCCGGGACCGGTTCGTGCTCTCCTGCGGGCACACGAGCCTGACCCTGTACGTTCAGCTGTTCCTGGCCGGCTATGGCCTGGAGCTCATGGATCTGCAGGAGCTCCGGACCTGGGGGTCCCGGACCCCGGGGCACCCCGAGTACCGCCACACCCGGGGCGTGGAAATCACCACCGGTCCGCTGGGTCAGGGGCTGGGCAGTGCGGTGGGGATGGCGATGGCCGCCCGCCGCGAGCGTGCCCTGCTGGACCCGGACACAGCCCAAGGGGACAGCCCCTTCGATCACCATATTTACGTCCTCGCCTCCGACGGGGACCTGATGGAGGGCCTCACGGCCGAGGCCAGTTCCCTGGCCGGGCACCAGCAGCTTGGAAACCTGGTGCTGTTCTATGACCAGAACCGCATTTCCATTGAAGATGACACCGACGTCTCCTTCAGCGAAGACGTCCCGGCACGGTACGCCGCGTACGGCTGGCACGTCCAAACTGTCGACTGGACGCGGACCGGTGACTACGTCGAGGACATCGACGCCCTGCTCGCCGCAACCGAGGCCGCCAAAGCCGAAACATCGCGCCCGTCCATGATTCTGCTCAACACGGTCATCGGCTGGCCCGCGCCGACGAAACAGAACACCGGCGCCGCGCACGGCGCAGCCCTGGGCGCCGACGAAGTTGCCGCCACCAAGTCCCTGCTGGGCTTCGACCCGCAGACTTCCTTCGCGGTCGACGACGATGTCCTGACCCACACGCGGCGGGTCGCCGAACGGGCCCGGGACGCCCGTGCACATTGGCAGGAATCCTTCGACAGCTGGGAAACGGCCAACCCGGACCGCGCTGACCTGCTCGAACGCCTGCAGTCCCAGGCGCTTCCGGATGGCTGGGCAGACGCGTTGCCTGTTTTCGCGCCCGACGCGGAGGGCATGGCCACCCGAAAGGCCTCCGGTAAAGTCCTGGACGCTCTGGCCCCGGTTCTGCCCGAACTGTGGGGAGGATCCGCAGACCTGGCCGAAAGCAACAACACCACCATGACGGGGGAACCCTCTTTCCTGCCCGCTGACCGCCAGACCCGTTTGTGGCCCGGGAACCCATCAGGCAGAACCCTGCACTTCGGTGTCCGGGAACACGCCATGGGGGCCATCCTCAACGGCATCGGCCTGTCCAGCCTCACCCGCCCGTACGGCGGCACATTCCTGGTCTTCAGCGACTATATGCGCCCGGCGATCCGGTTGGCCGCGCTGATGCAGATCCCCGCCATTTACGTCTGGACCCACGATTCCATCGGCCTGGGCGAAGATGGACCCACCCACCAGCCGGTGGAACATCTGGCCTCACTGCGCGCCATCCCGGGCCTGGACGTCGTCCGCCCCGCAGATGCTACCGAAACGGCGGCCTGCTGGCGTGCCATCATCGAAAATACCGACCGGCCCGCGGGCCTGGCCCTGACCCGGCAGAACGTCCCGATCCTGGACCGTGGCCCGGACGGCCTGGCCGCCGCGGCCCAGGCGGCCCGCGGCGGATACGTCCTCTCCGGCAACGCCCATGAAAAGCCCGATGTGATCCTGATCGGCACCGGCTCCGAAGTCCATCTGGCCCTTGCCGCTGCCCGGACCCTGACGGCGGAGGGAATCACCGCGCGCGTTGTGTCCATGCCGTGCAGGGAGTGGTACGCCGAGCAATCCCTGGGCTACCGAGACAGCGTCCTGCCGCCCACCGTCCGGGCACGGGTCAGCGTCGAAGCGGCCTCCGGGCAGGGGTGGCGCGAAATCGTCGGGGATGCAGGCCGCATCGTTAGCCTCGATCACTTCGGCGCCTCTGCGGACTACCAGACGCTTTACCGGGAATTCGGGATCACCGCTGACGCCGTAGCCGACGCCGCCCGCAAATCCATCGCTGACGCCGCCGCCGAGCCCAGGCCGGGCGGACAGCAGCAAACCTCAGCGCCGGCCACCGGCGGGACAGGGGACCGGCCCGCGTGATTTCGCGGCTTTCCGCAACGGAGCCAGGGCATAGCACACCGCAACCCGCCCGAATGTGAGCCATGTCACCACCGTGTGCGCGTGACGATCCCTGGCGGGCCCCGTCTTACTTGTGTGACCGCAACGATCACGTGCGATACGGGCAACCACCCGGCCGCGGATCGGGTTCACGGACCGGGTTTCCCTCCGTGGACGGGTCCGTGCGAGCCGCCGGCAAGCGCGGACACCATCGGAATCTGCTGTATCAGCTGCCTGACAGGCAAAGGGCCCGTCACCCACGATCGTTTCACCCAAGCGAAGTAACGGTTTCAGGCACCCGCCCGAAGCCACAATCAACAGGAGAACAAAAATGATCAGCACCAACGACCTCGACACCTTGCTCGAAGGAAAAAGCACCGTCTATTCCTCCGATGGGGAAAAAGTCGGCAGCATCGGGCAGATCTACCTCGATGACCACAGCGGGGACCCGTCCTTCGCCACCGTCAAGACCGGCATGTTCGGAACTTCTGAAACCTTCGTGCCCCTCGCCGAGGCGTCCCTCGACGGCAGCGACCTGCGCGTCCCGTACACCAAGGAGCTGGTGAAGGAAGCCCCCCGTGTGGAGGCAGACGGCAGCATCACCCCGGAAGAGGAAGACGAGCTCTACCGCCACTACAACCTCAGCAGCCCGGGCGCCCAGACCCAACAGACCGGCACCGCCGACCGGGACCGCGTAGCCAGCGACAAAGAGACCGTGGGGCACGACACCTCCGGACCGACCACGGACGATGCCATGACCCGCTCCGAGGAACGCCTGAATGTGGGTACGGAGAAGGAGGAAGCCGGGCGGATGCGGCTGCGCAAGTACGTGGTGACAGAAAACGTCACCACCACTGTCCCGGTCAGCCGCGAAGAGGTCGTCCTGGAACGCGAACCCATCACGGACGCCAACCGCGGCGATGCCATGGACGGACCCGAACTCAGCGATGAGGAGCACGAAATCATCCTCCACGCCGAGCGCCCGGTGGTCACCAAGGAAACCGTCCCGGTCGAGCGGATCCGCATGGGGACCAAAACTGTCACCGGCGAAGAAACCGTCACCGAGGAAGTCCGCAAGGAAAAAATCACCACCGACGGCGACGACACCCCCGCCAACCGCTAACCGCCAGGGCTCCAGGCATCCGGCCCCGGACTGCTGAAGACGGCAGGCCGGCGGTCCCGCCCCGCACCCCTGCGGGGCGGGACCACACCGGGTCGCCGCCCGCATGCCCGCCCCCGGCCCGCGCCTCCCGGCCAACCCAGCGGCGCAGCCGCTCGGAGTCACGCGCGGAGTCCGCGCGGAGTCAAGGCACAGCCCTGGAAAAAGACGAGCAAAGCCTCGTAAGACCGGAAAACAGCTAAGCGGAGACGCTGCACCGCCACCAAGAGCCCGCCCCTCGAGGCCGCGGATCCCCCGGAACCGCCACACACCCCGGCATCCCGTGCCGGCAGCCGGCACCCACCATCGTTGCAGAGACGCACCCACACCACCACTACAGCGATATCAGGAGCACACCATGAGTTCGACCAGTGAAGAAATCGGCGATGCCCGCGAAAGCCGCCGGGACAACGTCCTGGCGGAAGAGAAACGGCAATTCGGCGGTATAAAGTTCGGATCGGCCTTTTTCGGCTGGATGACGGCCACCGGGATGGCCATCCTGCTCACCGCCGTCAGCACCGCAGTCGGGGCTGGAATCGGCGCGGCCAGCAACACCGATCCGGGACAAGCTGCTGCCCAGGACCCGCAGACCGTCAGCATTGTCGGCGGGATCGTACTGGCCGTAGTACTGTTTGTGGCCTACTACTGCGGCGGGTATGTCGCCGGGCGGATGGCCCGGTTCGACGGTGCCAAGCAAGGCCTGGCCGTATGGCTGTGGGCGATCATTGTCGCTATCGTCGTAGCTATCGCTGGTGCCATCGCCGGAAGCCGGTTCAACATCCTGGCGAACCTGAACAGCTTTCCGCGGATTCCCCTCAACGAAAGTGATCTGACTACCGGCGGCATCATCGTGCTGGTCGCCGCGGTCATCATCACCCTCGTGGGCGCTGTATTGGGCGGCCTCGCAGGCATGCGGTTCCACCGCAAGGTCGACAAAGCCGGCCTCAGCAGCCACTGAGTACCTGCCCGGTCCCCCGGACCGGGCAGCCCGGCACCACCCCACCAAATCCCTAAGATCAGGAACACGCCATGAAAAAGATTCTCCTCGCACTCGTCCCGGCCATCATCAGCAGAGTCCTGCGTGCCCGCCGGGCGAAGAAGAACGGCCCCGGGGCCGCCGGCGGCACCACCCGCTACTAACCCCTCGTCCCGGCAGCCGCCTGGACCCGGTGGCCCGCCGCGGGAGTTCTGGTTTGCCCCGCATAGAAAGCGACCCAGATGCTTGATCCCGTTGGACTTGTTTTTACCGCCTTGGGCGTGACCGCCCTCGCCGCGTCCGTGCTCCCCCGCCTGTTGGGCCGGGTTCCGGTCTCGATGCCGATGGTGTTTCTCGCCGCCGGCTTTGTGGCCTTCGGCCTGATCGGCGGGCTGCCGGACCCGGACCCGATGGCCAACGGAGGGCTGGTCCTGCACCTCACTGAAGTGTGTGTCATCATCTCGCTGATGGGCGCCGGACTGGCTCTGAACCGTCCCGTCGGATGGCGCCGCTGGGCCACCACCTGGCGGCTGCTGGGCATCACCATGCCGCTGACCATCATCGCCGTCGCATTCCTGGGCTGGGCCATGCTCGGCTTGGGAGTAGCGGCGTCAGTCCTGCTCGCGGCCGCTCTGGCACCCACGGACCCGGTCCTGGCCACCGAGGTCCAGGTTGGTGAACCCGCCGACTCGGAGGACACCCAGGACGATGAAGCCCGGTTCGCCCTGACCTCCGAAGCAGGCCTCAACGACGGACTTGCGTTCCCGTTCACGTATTTGGCCATCGCCATCAGCACCGCGGGGGCAGCCCCGGCCGCCTGGCTCACCGAATGGCTCCTCCTGGACGTGTTCTGGCGCATCCTGGCCGGAACGCTCATGGGCCTGACCGTGGGGTGGGGACTGGGCAAACTGTTCTTCTCCGCCAGGTTCGAGCGGCTGCGGCTGTCCGAAAATGCCGAAGGATTTGTCGCCCTCGCGGCGACGTTCCTGGCCTACGGCGCGGCAGAACTGATCGAGGGCTACGGATTCCTCGCCGTGTTCGTCTGCGCCTGCACCATCCGCGCGGCCGAACGCAGCCACGGATACCACGGCGTCCTGCACAGCTTCGTCGAACAGATCGAACGTCTTCTCACCGTCGCCATCCTGGTCCTCCTCGGCGGAGCCATCGCCCGCGGGCTCTTCGCCGGCATTGGCTGGCCTGAAATTGCCCTGGCGTTGATCTTCCTCTTGGTGATCCGCCCCGTGGCGGGGTGGCTCGGGCTGCTCGGCGGGAAAACCGGGCCCCGTGAACGGTCCGTCATCGCCATCTTCGGCGTCCGCGGTATAGGCACGTTGTTCTACGTCGCTTATGCCCTGCAGGCAGGGTCCTTTGCCGACGGCCAGCGGCTGTGGGCCATCGCCGGGCTGATCGTCACCGCCTCCATCATCCTGCACGGCATCGGCGCCACACCCGTCATGGCGTACCTGGACAACCGCAGAAACAAAGCAGCCGCAAGGATCACCGGAGAGCAACGCAACGCCCCCACCACTGCGGTCTGACAATTACCCTGACGCCGGGCGCGGAACCACCCTGGCAACGGCCCCGCCCGCCAGCGGCCGACGTCGAAAGTTCCACCAAAGTTAATCCCGAAAACCTTGCAAATAGGGGTGGCGCCGGCGCTTATGCAGGGGCAGGATAAGAGGAAGAGGACCGGGTCGATCGTCACGCGCCGAGGACACCGGGATGCAGCCCCCGCAAAAAAGCACGGTACGGCCGCCTCGTGCAGGAGCAACACATGTCCACTCGAACAAGAAACGGAGTTGGCCCGGCGGGAGAGGAGCCCGCAAGGCCGGCACCGTCCAGCAGACCGCCCTGACGGGACTCCGGACGTCACCGCACGAACCGCGTGCCGCCATGAGCGGCCGCGTTATGACCCCTCCCGGGGCGATCGAGGCTGCTGGGGCCCCGGACTTCCTCCCAGCGCATCCGCAGGAGACGCCGCAGAACCGGTCCCGAACTGGGCAACCCCTGAGGCCCCCGTGATCCGCATCCTCATTGCCGAAGACGAAGAACGCATCTCCCGGTTCATCGAAAAGGGCCTGCGCGCGGCCGGCTACGTCCCCACCGTGGTCGAGGACGGGGTCACCGCCGTCGACTACGCCTCCAGCGGCGAGTTCGATCTGCTGCTGCTCGATGTGGGCCTCCCCCGGCTGGACGGCTTCGCTGTGCTTTCGGTGCTGCGCCAGAGCCACGTGAACATTCCGGTCATCTTCCTTACAGCCCGCGGATCGGCCGCGGACACGGTGGCCGCGCTGGAGGGCGGAGCGGACGACTACATGGTCAAACCGTTCCGCTTCGAGGAACTCGTGGCCCGCATCCGGCTCCGGCTGCGGCCCGGCGAAAACGGCGATCCGCCCCAGGACAGCATCGTCCGGTACGGCAGCCTGGAACTGAACCTGCACACCCGCACCCTCAGGGTGGGCGAGAAGACTGTATACCTCTCGGCCCGGGAGTTCTCCCTGGCGGAAATGTTCCTGCACCATCCGGGCCAGGTCCTGAGCCGGCAGCAACTCCTCAGCCACGTGTGGGGATACGACTTCGACGGCACCTCCAACGTGGTGGACGTGTATGTCCGTCAGTTGCGGCAGAAGATCGGCGCGGACCACATCGTGACAGCCCGCGGCGCCGGATACCGCCTGAGTTAGGAAGGTGACACCGTGACGTCCACCGTCAGCCCCATCCGCGAAGTCGGCCAGCCGCCGCCGTCGGCCCCGGCTGCCTCGGGCGGCGAGGCGGACCAGTCAGGCTGGAGCGCGAGGGTCCATTCGGTGCGCTTCCGGGTGGTGGCCGCCATGCTGGTCATGATGTTTGCCGGGCTGGTCACGGCCGGACTGGTCACCTTCGCGGTCCAGTTCCAGGAATCCGACGCCCGGGTTGACCAGTCCCTGCTGGACAAGGCCAATGCCATAGTTAGGCTCGTGCCGATCACCAGCAGGATGGACGAGGAAGCCTTCGACAAGGGACTCCACAAGGCCGCCGAGGACATCGAACCCCGCAGCAACGAAGTGATGGCAGGTATCATCGACGGCAGGGTCGGCTGGACCGTGGATGGAAGCCCCGAACAGAACCTCCTCGACAAAGCCATGTACCCCGGGGCCATTGGCCTGCGGAGTGCCGCCGGCGCCGCTTTCGGCGACCTGACGGCCAACGGGCACCCCTTCAGGACAGTCGTCCTGCCGGTGAAGGGGCCCGACGCAAGGGTTGCGACGTACCTGCTGGTCGGCCGGGACACCAATGATCTGCGGGATCACCTCGCGTCCTCGGTCCACACCTATGTGCTGGTGGCCGCCGGAACGCTGCTGGCCGCCGCAGTGCTCGGAAGCGTGGTGGCCGGCCGGCTGCTGGACCCCCTGCGCCGCCTGCGCGAAGCCACGCAGGTGGTCAGCCATGAGGACCTCACCCAGCGCGTGGAAGTGCGCGACGGCACCGACGACGTGACGCTGCTGGCCAAGACATTCAACACCATGCTCGAAAGGCTCGACGAGGGCGCCCAACAACAGCAGCGCTTCCTCGACGACGCCGGCCATGAACTGCGCACACCCCTGACCATTCTCCGCGGACACCTGGAGCTGGTGTCCGTCCATGACCCCGAGGATGTCTCGGCCACGAGGGACATGCTCCTCGAGGAAGTTGACCGGATGCAGCGCCTGGTGGATGACCTGCTGCTGCTGGCCAATGCCGGCCATCCGGACTTCCTCCGCAAGGAAGCCGTCCGGATGCCCGATTTCCTCCACCAGGTGATGGACAAGATCCATGTCCTCGCGGACCGGCACTGGGTTATCGATGAAACCGCCGACTTCGTGGTGGACGCCGATCCGCAGCGGCTCACCCAGGCCCTGGCCCAGTTGGTCGCCAACGCCGTCAAGTACACCGATCCCTCCGCCACAATCGCGCTGGGTTGCAGGATGGAAAGTTCGACGCCGGTGGACGGCTCCCGCCTGCCGGGTTCGGACACCCTGCTGCTGTGGGTCCGGGACACCGGCCCCGGCATCGCGGCGGAGGACCAGCAACGGATCTTCGAGCGCTTCGGCCGGGCCCACCCCGGCCGCGGACAGGAAGGTTCGGGGCTGGGCCTGGCGATCGTCTCGGCCATCGCCGAAGCGCACGGGGGCGCGGCCAGCGTCGAGTCCGACCATGGCCGGGGGGCATCGTTCATCATCCGGATCCCGCTGCAGTCCGTCGGCGCCCGGCTCTGACCCGGGTGTGACTGTGAGTTCAGAATGGCGGTTTGTTCACAGCTCGGTTTGGCGGCTTTGCACTCCCGATTGAGGAACCTTCACGGGACACGGTTCAGGATTTTAGGCCTTCGTGGTGACGGATGGTTGCCTGCCGGGCCAGTTCCACCGCCGTCGCGCTCATCTCGTCAGAGAGCTTCAGCACGTCGTACATGCCTCCCACGGTCCGGTCGCCACTGTGGGCGGTGATGCGGGTCCCGCCGTCGCCGTCATCGACCTGAAAATGGATGCCGGTCGCGGATTTCATGTATTGGGCGGCGTCCTTGTGGAACCAGGTCCCTCCCGCCCATTCCCGTCCGATCTTGACCCACACGTCCTGGCCCACCGTCGTCACGCTCAACCCGGGCTGGCGGAAAGCCCCGGCCAGGGACTCCAGAGCCGTCTCGAGGGGCAACCCGGTGGTCCACTGGTCATGGTGCTGGAAGCGCTCCGCAATAGTCCTGAACTGCAGCAGAATCCACAGCCCAACCATGTTGGGCCACAATGCGGTCGTCACCAGGGCTTCGGAGCCGTCCGTGAAACCCCAGACGGTGGCCGCGGTTCCGGTCACGGCGATGGCAGCCAGCCCAATGCGCCGCCACCGGCCCGGAATCAGCGCCATTGCCCCTGTCTTGCCCCGGCCACTCGCAAGGTAAATGCCCACGCACAGCGTGAACAGCGCCTGGATACCATACAAGATGCCCAGCAGAATATCGGCCCAAAGGTCGTGACCGGATGCGAAAACCATGAACACCGACAGGACCGCCAAAGCCACGATCACCAGCCCGGCACCGATCCGGATCCGTTTATCCCGCGCCGAAGGCTGCATGACTACATGTCAGCACGTGGCACCGCCCTTGTCCACGTGCCCGCGCTTTGGCAGTCAGGCAACGCTGGCGGACATCGTGGCTGCCGTTCGTTTCCGTACGGGGAACGGCGGATTCGAGCGGCCGTCTATCGGCTACACGCCGTCCTGCACCCGTCTTACCGCTATTCGGTTGCGCGAGGGTATTCCGCGGACTGTGGATTTGATCGCTTCGGGGCGGTGTTCTGTGATCGCTTGGTGTCGCACCTGCGCCCGTAAGCCGATCCTTTACCGGACGCGGGCACGGTTACTCTGTCTAGATACCACGCGAGCTTTTTCCCTCTCGTGGCTGAATCGGCCCGATGGACCTGCTTCAGTCCTCGTCTATTTAGCGTGCTTTGCGGATCCAGCGGGCGCCCAGAGGTTGTAGTCGGTTAGACAAGCCTTATCCGCGACGGTCAAGAACGTCCCTTTGGTATTTGGTGACGGCAGCGTCCGGCGAGAACGTAGTCGAGCGCCTGCCTGCCGTCAGAAGTCGATGTCGGGATCAAGAATGGGCAGAACGAAGTTCCTCACATTGGTGGGGGAGCCACTAAGAGGTGAATGTGCAACGCGTTGTCAGTTTCACCTAGCGCCGGCTCATGGACCTGTCCGCGGTCATCGTCGGGCTCCTGTTGGACAGCCGGCCCGTTCCATCGGTCAGCGTCTATGACGAGCTGCTGGCCAAACGCACTGATCAACCCACCCAGGGCACTGCGTTGAAGGAGATCGTTATATGAGCCCCACTGCATCGGCCACCACCATCATTCCGACCTTGCCCAGGCGGCGCGGGCTGACCGAATAGGCGGCGGCCGCGGCCGTGGACCAGGCATGCCGCCGGCTGCGCTTGCCATGGTCGGCGCCGTCCTGGATGACACTTTCGCGGTCGCAGGTAAGGAACAACTGAGCTGGCAGGGTTTTCTGGCCGACTTGCCGGCCGAGCGTGATGACGGGGACCGGCGCTCCTCGCAGGCGGCGGCACCTCCTCGGTCAGCATCACGGCACGTTTGCGCTGTCCTTTTCTGCGAAAGCGTTCTCGACCTTTAGGCCGCGGGACGCGTCAAGCGCTGAAGCTTCGGTGTCGCAGGCCCCATGGGCGCCCGGCGCCGTCCGCTACCCTGAACCGTGCACTCGACGGCGGATCATCACGTGCAGGCCCGTAAGGATTCCGCCCAAGACCAGGGCGAATAGCACAGGGACCGCGGAGATGCCCAAAGCGAGGGAGAAAATCTGGGTCACTACTTCGCTCATTGCTTGAAGATTGCCGTCTAGGACACGCATTTCGAGTGCGCTCCTCACGGATGTGAAGAGCGCGGGGGTGATCCACAGGGCGGCTAGAGACACAACCCAGACAATAAGCCGCCGGAGCGGGCGGATACCGCACCGGCCGAGCACCACGCCTACGATGACCGCGGGAAGCCATGTCGAGATCAACGAGATCTCAATTGGAAGACCGGTCGGAGGGCCCAGCATCGAAACCGCGTCCACGATCCAGGATGAGAAGGGCACAGCCGAGAGGGCTAGGCCAAGAGAGACTGGGCTGACGGAACTGCGGGATGCCAGCCAGAACACTGCCTGAGCCAGCAGCGCCGCGAAGACGGCGCCGCCCAGCAAGCCTCCGAAGTACAGCACCGCCCGTTGGTCCACTTGCGGCCCGTGAATTCCCAAGCCGTCAGCGACGACCGCGAAGCTCTGGATTATCGCAATGCTGTGCACGAGGAGGACGCCAACTGCAGCGGACCACGCCTGCGCATCTACCACCCGCTTAAAAAATCGCACGCCCAGGGCTGCGACGGCTCCGCCAACGAAGAGCAACACAGCGACCCGCAGCGCGTGATACTGGTTCACGGGCAGGAGCGCCAACGGCATGTCCTCGGGCAGGACGCCGGCCTGCCAAAGATTTTGAAGCGGCAGCTTGGCGCCGGTGGCAAGCCACGGAGCAAGAACGAGCGCAGCGGAAGCGAATCCGATCGCGAGTCCGGTGAGTACACCGGCAACACGCCCCATTGGGTGAGCGGCCATCAAAGCAGTTCCGCGAAAACGAGCTGGCCAACACGCGCGACGACGTCGTTGTTGTTCACCGCATCCGGATCGTCCGTCCTGGTCATAACGGCAAGTGTCAGCGGAGAACCCGCATCCGGCCACACGACGCCCGCGTCATTCACGACTCCGTAATCGCCAGCACCCGTCTTGTCGGCGAGTTCAGCTCCAGGCGGCACAACCGCCCCCAGCCGCTTGCCGGCGGTGGTATTGCGGAACATCCAACCGCGAAGACGGGCCTGCCCAAGTGCACTCAGCGCGTCGCCGAGCAAGAGGGCCTCGTAGAGTTTGTGGATATCAGACGGCGTGCTGGTATCGCGAAGGTCCCCAGGAAGCGCCTCGTTGAGCTCCGGCTCCCAGCGGTCGAGACGGGTGGAACGGGCACCGAGACTTCGCGCATATGCGCCTATCTGCATTGGACCTCCGATGAGTTCGAGCAGGAGATTACCAGCCGTGTTATCGCTGAAACGCAGGGCAGCGTCGGCGAGCTCCTCCACGCTCATGTCCCTGTCCTGGTCGGCAGCGCAGATTGTGGAGTTCTCCACAATCTGATCATCACGGAACAGAATTCGGCGCTTCCAGAACTCATCGTCGTACGCGTGGTCGCGGAGCAGTCGGGCAACAGCAAGAGTCTTGAAAAGAGAGCACATCGGGAACGTTTCACCGCCTCGGTATGCATAGGAGGTTTGCCCGCGTCGGCCCGCGGCAATCCCGATCGTGACGCCATGCGCGGATTCGAGGTCGGCGATTGCCCGGTCGAGACGCCGACGGACGTTCCCCGTCCCGGGCGGCTTCTCCTGTGCGGAAGCTGGGCCTCCCGTAGCGGCCATTGAAGCTGCGAGTACTCCGCCTGCACCGAACAGGAGGATCTTGCGACGGGTCGGGTCGAAAGACCGATCTTGCGTTTGGGATGTATGAAGTTGATCCATGCAGCCAGTCTGAGCGGAAATACTGACTCACTCAAAGCCAAAAATGACGGGATTGATGCATCAACGGCATAATTGGGGGATGGATGTCCTTAGCGGTGCCCGCGCGTTCGTCGCCGTCGCTCGTCGGCAAAGCTTCTCGGCCGCCGCGCAGGACGAACGGACGACGCAGCCCGTTGTGAGTCGCCGAGTCGCCGGCCTTGAGGCCCAACTCGGCGGAGCGCTGCTTGAGCGGAGCACGCGCCAGGTGAGTCTGACGCCCCTCGGCGCGGCACTTCTTGGACATGCACAGGCGCTGCTGAGCGCCGAACGCTCGCTCCTCGATGCTGCAACATCCCATCGTCGCGGCACGGTCCGCCTTCTTGTACCGTGCGATCTTGATCCCGCGCTGTGGGCAGCCCTTCGATTACGCGCGCTCGGAGCGGGCACGGACCTTGAGATCGAGGAAAATGGCCGGGAGCGGCGTACTTTGCGGTTTCGACTCGGGGAAGCGGATGCCGCTCTTCTCCCGGTCGAGACAGCACGAGCCGACTGGGTGGTGCCGCTGGGCCTCGCGCAGGCTACCGATCGACTCAGGCCGCTTACACTCGCCGCTTTGCGTCCGACCCGTGCTCTGGGGCCACGCGCGGCCTCACGTCTCGCAGTGCTGGCGGAGGATGCCTCCGCCCAACTTCTATCCGCGTTACGAGAGTCCGCTGCGGAATCCGGGCTGGCAGCACATCAGGTTTACGAGTCCCCAAGCGTCGTGAGCGCGCTCACCGGAGCGCTAGCAGGCGACGACTGGGTCCTCTGCACTCAAGAGCAGGCGGCCGCGTGGCGCCTGCAATGGTTCGAAGTGCGCGAATTGACACTCGCGCGTGCCTATCGGCTTGAGTCGCGCACGCCAGATGGCAGGAAGCTGTTCGAGGAGACCCTTCAACGGGAAATCGCTGCGGCGCTCGGCGGCGTCAGGCGGGAGCAATCTTGACCGTCTCGGCGCACGACGCCGGTGCCGGGACGAGCGCACTGCGCCGGGCAGCGCACGTGCTCGAGGCCGCGGGACTCTCGGGATCTCTTCTCGTGCGTCACCTCGGCACGGGACGCGAGCTTGCGCTTGACGCCGATCGGCCCTTCCCGCTGGCGTCTGTCGCCAAGCTGCCCCTCGCAGCGGCCGCGCTCGACGCCGCGCACCAGGGTAAGCTCGATCTCAGCACGCCGGTGCGCATCGATGACGCCAGCCGATCTCAGGGTGGTCCAGGCCTTGCCCGCTTTGCCCACTCGGCTACGATCGCCGTAGGGGATCTCATCCGGCTTGCGATGGAGATCAGCGACAACACGGCCGCGGATGCAATTTTCCGCATCGTCTCCCCGCGCGACGTCACGGAATGGCTCCAGGCCCTCGGCACGAGCGGCATCGTCTTGCGTCATCCGATCGGCGAACTCTATGCCTCGCTCGCGACGCAAACCTTAACCCGCGATGCTGCTACGGTGCACTCGCTCGTCGTTTCTGCTGACAAACAAGGGCACCCCTCTCCATTGCCCCAACTGGACATCGAGCGCGCTAACGCCGGCACCGCGCGCGGGCTTGCCGATCTCCTGCAAAAGATCTGGGACGGAAGCATCGGCGATGCGGTGGCGGCACCTCTGCGCGAGATGCTCGCTGGAAACGTATTCCGACACCGCCTCGCACCGGATTTCTCAGCCGATACGTCGGTCTGGTACTCGAAAACGGGTTCCTTCGTCCATCTCCGTCACGAAGCGGGCGTCGTCGAACACATCGGCGGCGAGACCCTCGTCGTTGTTGCCCTCACTCGCAGTCGGGTGCCGGCCGTCACGCAGCCGTCCGCGGAGCAGGCGATGGGTCACGCTGCGCGCATCCTCCACGATGAACTCGTTTAGTCATATACCCAACCCTGCTGAGGCAAGGTGCATCGTTGAAGAACATCTCGGTACCAACTGCGTTCTGGCCTAGAACCCGGTCCAGGATTTATCATTGGGCGCCACCACAGCCGGAGGATTCTCTAGCAGTTGAAGCCACAACAAGCCCGGAACACTCAACTGTCTCGCTGAGGGCATTCAAAGTCGTGCAACGCCGGCCAAACAGGGTCGATGTCACCGTGCACCGACAGAAGCGCACCCTCGGCGCTCCACGTTAGTTCATACGTGCCGGAGGCAATGGGCTGGTAGCCATCATCAGCGGTCCAAGAACTAACAGGCCTGCCAAAGCCGCCAAGCCCCACTGCGTACAACTCACCGCCGCCGGCAAACAAGAACGAATGCTCTCTCACTGCGGCCTGGCAGAAGCCGGGCCCCTGGGGACGCAAGACCGTGTAGGTAGCACCAAGGTCGCCTACCCCAATGATTGCGCTGCAAACTCCGACCAAAACTGCAAGTCCCGCCCACAGTCGTGAACTCCTGCGGGTAGATCTTTGCTCCCCCGCCGCAGCCTTCCGGTAGTCGCGCACCAATGTGCGGACGATGGCGAGTACGAGCGAAAGCACGAGCAGCGAACTGCTAAGAGCCCATCCGGGTATCACCAACTCACCCCACACCAGCAAGAAACCAAACATGCCGCCCACGATGGCCACTGCCGCCAGGAGTCGGCACAAGCTGACAGCCTGGTCGAGGCGATGTGCAACCATCGTTCCGTGTCTGAACGATGGCTGAGTCGAGTTCACCGAACCATCATCGCAGCTGTGGATCACGAAAGTGCCGTAGGTAGTAGCAGGTAGCGGACGTCTTCGACGGGGACAACGCGACGATGCTTAGGGCCAGCGTATGTGAAGGTTGGCCCGTAGATCTATGGAGAATAGACGGAGGTGCGTCCCGGTAGTCGAACTTTCAGCGGGGCCCCGAGGCCGGACTTTCGCTACAGCGGCTCTGCTTCGTAGTCGCAATGCCGCGAAGTTGGAGACCTTCGTGCCGCGGTCACCTCGCCCGTATGGCATCGCCTGCTCGAATGTGTCGCCAGACCTTTGCCCCGGAGCAAGATCGTAGGCCGGGGTCAACTCCAAGTGCCCCCATCCCAGAACGCGGCGTGGTTCCGGGCATGGTCGTCATTGTTGCTGATGGCGATGTTCATGGCGATGCGCCGGAACAGCTCAGGCCCGGGCCGAGTCGCGTCGTTCGCTACGCGCGAGTTCAAGCATCGCGCCTTCGGCGTTCACCACTGAGAAGACGCGGTCGTCTGACGAAGAGAATTTTGCGAGCCACTCGCTCCCATCTCCGTCAGCGAGTGTAGCCTTCGGGCGTGCGCCTCCAAGGCTCGTGCCATGCATAATGGCCGCGTCCAGACTTGCCGGTAGCTCTCCGCCTTCGTCAAGGATGATGGCCGCCCCGTGCAACTCATCGAGGGTCGACGACTCATCCCGAGGCACGTAATTCTCACGACCGACTTGGAAGTCCAACGCCCCGAAGCGATTCGAGCTGGAACTCAGCATGTAGTCGATTTCGTTGAGGGAGTTCGGTGCAGCACCCCGTCGCCTTTCGATGACGCCGCGACCCCACCTGTCGGGGCTCCCTTCCTGAGGGCGCCAGCGATGCTTAGCCCGTCTACAGGCTCCTGGATGCCGGGTCGCAGCGGAAGCTCCGGGGTGAACAGACTGATGGCGTCCGGCCGGGCTCAATACCTCAGTCCGTAGACGAATGTGACGAGTGGCCCGGCTTGCTCCACCCTCCCGGCCACCACGGGCTCGGTCTGGCCGGGTAGCCACGTCCAGACGGAGAGCTCATCAGAAGTCATCATCGATACTTCCGCTCTATGGTCGGCGCACACGGCGTGGGAGAAGAGCGAGCATCTCCTCACCACGCTGACGACGAATCGTGATTTCGGAGCGGTCCTCTATCCCGAAGACGGGGACACCGACGAGGTCTGCGAGGTCCATCATCGTGCCGACGGCCGCGCCACGGCTGCTCGATCGAGAAGTGACCCTGCCCTGGCGGAGTACTGATCCTCATCCGCATGCCCGGCATCGAAACATGGTTCAGCCGCTACCCCGGATCTACAGCAGGGTCGGCTTCGCCCACGGATACCGCCCGCTCGCCCGGGAAAAACTGAATTTCGTTTTGGAGCGCCGGTGGCACAAACTCGGCCAGACCCTCAATCCCGACGACTTCACCGAATCCCAGGCAGTCGCCGCCGTTGCCCGCATCACACGCTCCACCCTCGTTATCGAATCAGCTAAAACCGCCAAACCGGGCTGTGAAAACCCGCCATTCTGAACTAACAACCACACCCGGGCACCCGTCGTCGTACTTCCTTTTATGAGAATTCCTTGTGTGAGAAATTCTTCATGAAGAATTCTTCATGAGGAATCCCTCATTCCCGCCTCATCAATTCCTCACTTTTCCGGCGCACTCTGAGACCAAAGACCAGGACGCGGAGCCGGGGGAGGATTGCTGTGGAGCCTATGCGGATAGTGCTTTACTCCCATGATTCCGTGGGACTGGGCCACGTGCGCCGAAACCTGGCCCTCGCCCACGCGCTCAGCAACCAGCTCCCCGGGCTCACCGGCCGCCCGGTCACCGGCATCCTCATCACCGGCACCCCGCACGCCCCTGCCTTCGCGGCGCCGGCGGGCTGGGACTGGGTACTTCTTCCCGGCATCGGGAAAAGCCCCGACGGCTACCGGCCCCGCGATCTCACCCTGCCGATGGCCGAACTGGTGGCCCTGCGCGCCAGGCTGCTGCACGGCGTGCTGTCCGGATTCCGCCCCGACCTGATGATCGTGGACCGCCACGCCACCGGAGTGCACCGGGAACTGGAAGCCGCACTCCGGCATGCCCGCGCCGCCGGACCCGTGCGGGTGGTGCTGGGACTCCGTGAAGTCCTGGACTCCCCCGGCACTGCCTTCACCGAATGGGCCCGCTGCGGCGGACCCCGGGTGGTCCAGGACCTGTTCGACGCGATCTGGGTCTACGGCGACCCTGCCGTACACGACCCCGTAGCATCCGGTGAGATCCCGTTCGCGCTGCGGAAGCTCATCCGCTACACCGGCTACCTGGCAGCCGGCCGCCCGTCCGTTTCCGGTACGAACTGCATGCCTGGACCGTATTTCATGACCACAGTCGGCGGCGGCTCGGACGGCTATGCGCTGGCAAGCCTTGCTGCCGCCGCCCCCGTGCCCGCCGGGCTGCGTCACCTCGTCGTTGCCGGGCCGCAGATGCCGGCCAGCCAGCTCAGCGAGCTCCAGCGGCATGCCGGGCCCGGCGTCACGGTGGTCTCCGCCGTCGATGACATCGTTTTCCACATCCGGCACGCGGCCGCGGTCATCGCGATGGGCGGCTACAACACGGTCTGCGAGATCATGAGCACCAATGTGCCGGCCCTGATCGTGCCCCGCAACCAGTCCCGCGCCGAGCAGCGCATCCGGGCCCTGGCCCTGGCCAAAGCCGGCTACCTGGACCAGCATGACATTGAGACGCTGACGCCGCAGTTCCTGTCCGGCTGGCTGTCCGCCCGGCTGGGCACGACGGTGGACCGCCGGCACGCGGTCCTGGACGGGCTGATCCGCGTTCCGCAACTCGCCGCCCAGCTGCTGCAGCCCGTTTTCCAGGCGGACGACGTCGACGCGGCCGCCGCTTCGAAGGACGGTGCCGCCCGTGTTGCCGTCTGAACCAGGCATTGCCTACGTCCTGAAGATGTATCCGCGCTTCTCGGAAACGTTCATCGTTTCCGAGATCCTGGCGCGGGAAGCAGCCGGCGACCGGATCGAGATCTTCTCCCTCCGCCCGCCCAACGACCCCCGGTTCCACCCCCAACTCGCCCGCGTCCAGGCGCCGGTGACCTACATCGACCGGGCGCCGAAAACAAGTGAGGCCTGGGAATGCTTCCGGGCTGCCGAAGCCGCCGGACTCACCACCGCCCTGGCCCTCAACTTCGCCGCGCTGGCCGCCGCCGAACCGGACGACGCGGTCCAGGCCATCAACCTCGCCGCAGCCCTGCAGCACCGGAACATCCGGCACATCCACGTCCACTTCGCCTCCGCCGCCACAAGCGTCGCCCGGCTGGCCTCGGCCATCTCCGGCATCCCGTACTCCTTTACCGCCCATGCCGTGGACATCTTTGCCAGCTCGGTACGCAGCGATGACCTCCGGCTCAAACTCGAGCAGGCACACCACGCCATCACCATCAGCGAGTACAACCTGCGCTACCTGCGCCGCAGGTTCCCCACGTCCACCTCCCGCCTCCACCTGGTCCGCAACGGCCTTGAACTGGAACGATTCCCCTACCGGGATCCGCGGCCGCTCGGCGCCACAGTGCGCATCGCCGCCGTCGGCCGGCTGGTGGAAAAGAAGGGGTTCCAGTATCTGCTGCCGGCCGCCGCCGAACTTCTGGCGCAGGGACTCAGGCTGGAGCTGCGCATCGCCGGAACCGGGGTACTGGCCGAAGAGCTGGCGGCCGGCATCGAAGTGCTCGGGCTGGGGGAGCACGTTCAGCTGATCGGACCGCAGACCCAGGACCAGATCCACGAGCTGCTCTATTCCGCCGACATCTTCATCGCCCCGTGCGTGGTCGGCGCCGACGGAAACGCGGACGGCATGCCCACCGTGCTGCTCGAAGCCATGGCCACAGGGGTCCCCTGCATCAGCACAGCCGTCACCGGGATCCCGGAAGTGGTCCGCACCGGATCCACCGGACTCCTCGCCAGGCCGGGAAATCCGCACGCGCTGGCCCGGGCCGTCCAACGGATCAGCGCCCCCGGCACCAACAGGGTGGTCCTGGCCCGCAACGCCCGCGCCCTGATCGAGGAAGACTACGACGCCCGCCGCCAGGCGGAGATCCTGCGCTCCCTTTCCCGCTCCGAACTGCGGGTGGCGTGATGCGCGTGGCCTACCTTTGTGCAGACCCCGGGGTGCCCATTTTCGGTACCAAGGGATCCTCGGTGCATGTCCAGGAAATCGTCCGGGCCTGGCGCGGGACCGGTGCCGCGGTCACCGTCTACTGCGTCCGCAAGGGAACCGACCGGCCCGCCGACCTGGCCGATCTCGACGTCGTCGAGGTCCGGCCCGACAACGCCTCCGGGCCGGGCCGCGAACAGGCGGTGCAGGAAGCGGCGCTTACCCTCGTGGACGAAGTCCTGCACCGCGGCTGCAACCTGGTGTACGAGCGCTACTCGCTATTCAGCCCGGCCCTCTCGGTGGTCGCCCCCGTCCTCGATGTTCCCTCCGTGCTTGAGGTCAACGCCCCGCTGATCGAGGAACAACAGCGGTACCGCGAACTGCTGGACGTGAGAAAGGCCGAGACCGTGCTGCGCCGCAACGCCGGAACCGCCGACGTTGTGGCCTGCGTCTCGGAGCCGGTGGTCCGCTGGGTGCGGGACAGGGTTCCGACAGCCAGGGCCGTGCTGGCACCGAACGGCGTGAACGTCGACCGCATCGCCCCCCGCCGCCCGGGCCGGCGGCATCCCGGCCACCTCACTGTGGCCTTCGTGGGCACGTTGAAGCCCTGGCACGGGGTTCCCGGACTGATCCACGCCGTGGCGCTCGCCAATGAGCAGGCCGCCGGGCCGGACCGCCGCTGGCGGGTGCGGGTCATCGGGGACGGACCCGGCCGGGTAGACCTCGAACGCTTCGCCGCCACGCTGGGCGTCGACACGGACTTCACCGGCGCGGTGCCGCCCGCTGCCGTGCCGGCCCTCCTGATCGAGTGCGACGCGGCAGCCGCGCCCTATCCGCCGGAACAGCCCGGCCGCGACGACTATTTCTCCCCGCTGAAGGTGTATGAGTACATGGCGGCAGCGATGCCCATCGTCGCGAGTGCCGTGGGCCAGATCCCCTCCATCCTGGCGGACGGCCGCAGCGGGCTCCTGGTACCGCCCGGCAAACCGGCGCCCCTTGCCGACGCCCTCACCCGCCTAGCCGATGACCCGGACCTGCGGGAACGACTCGGCAGGCAGGCCCGGACGACGGCGGTGGAGCGCTACAGCTGGACTGCCGTGCTGTCCGGCATCACCGCGGCCATGCCGCCCGCACGGAGGATGGCCGTACAGTGAGCTCTTCAACCAGGACCCCCGGCTCCCGGCATGCGTCCCCCAGGACTGCGCCTGCCTGGCGGCGGCGGAAGCGCCGCCCCGTCAAGCCGGCGTCAGGGCTCCGCCGCACCCTGCGCTGCGTCCGCCCGCATCTTCGCGAGCACCGGTTCCTGATGGCCGGCGGATTCCTCGCGCTCGCGGCGGATGTGCTTCTCCGCCTGCTGGAGCCGTGGCCCGTGAAGCTGGTCATCGACGCCGTGTCCCGCTCGCTGGGAGCCGCGATTGCGAAGCCGGGCCGCCCCACCATGGATGCCAGCGCCGAGACGCTGCTGCTCTGCGGCGGCGCGATCGTGGTCATCAGCGTCGTGCGTGCCATTGCCAACTACTGGTCCGCGGTGTCGTTCGCCCTGGTCGGATCCCGGGTGGCCGCCGATCTCCGGGCCCGCACGTTCCGCCATGTGCAGGGCCTGTCGATGCGGCACCACACCCGGGCGTCCTCCGGGGACACCGTGCAGCGCCTGGTGAGCGACGTCGGCAGGCTGCAGGAAGTCGCCGTCACCGCCGGCCTGCCGCTGGTGGGCAACATGGCCACCCTCGTGGCCATGACCATCGTTATGCTGTGGCTGGACCCGCTTCTTGCCCTGGTGGTGTTTGTGGCGGCCGGGATTTTCGCCCTCCTTTCGCACCGCAGTTCCGGGCCGATCACCGCGGCGGCCGGCAAATCCCGCAAGGGTGAAGGAGCCCTGGCCACCACCGCGGGACAGACCCTTGGCGCCATGCGGGAAGTCCAGGCCTACGGGCTGGAAGACACCATCAGCTCCAGCTTCGGCAGCAGCAACAAGGCCGCCCTGGGAACGGGCGTCGTCGCGCTGCGGCTGGCCGCGAGCCTGGAGCGCCGAACCGACGCGCTGATCGGCGTCGCCACCGCCGTCGTGCTGGCCGGGGGCGGCTGGCGGGTGATGGAGCAGTCCATCACGCCCGGTGACCTGGTGGTCTTCCTGATGTACCTCAAAACCGGAATGAAACCGCTGAAGGACCTTGCCAAACAGACCGGCAGGATCGCCCGGGCCACGGCGTCCGGGGAGCGCGTGGCGGACCTGCTGGAGGCACAGACCGATCTGCCAGAGGCCCCCGGTGCCCGCCCGCTGATCACCCGGAACCCGGACATCGACTTCGACAACGTCGCCGCCGGACACGGCGAAGGAACCACCGTGCTGCACGGGATCAACCTGCGCATTCCTTCCGGCGAACACGTGGCCATCCTGGGACCGTCCGGGGCAGGTAAATCCACTTTGGCCAGCCTTGTGCTGCGCATGATCGACCCGATCTCCGGGACGGTCCGGGTGGGCGGCGAGGACCTGCGGGAGCTCCAGATCGCGTCCGTGCGCGCCCACGTCTCGATCCTGCTCCAGGACTCCGTCCTCTTCGGAACCACCGTCCGGGAGAACATCCGGTTCGGCCGCCTCGATGCCACCGACGGGGAGATCGAAACCGCCGCCGCCCTGGCCCAGGCCGACGGCTTCATCCGGGCCCTCCCCAACGGCTACGACACCGTGCTGGGTGAGGCCGCCAAGGACCTCTCAGGCGGCCAGCGGCAGCGGCTCGCTATTGCCCGCGCCATCCTCCGGCAGGCGCCGATCGTTATTCTCGACGAGGCGACAGCCGGGCTGGACCCCGCGTCCCGCGATTCGATCCTCGACGCGCTGCAGGTGCTGACCCGCGGCAGGACGTCGATCACGATCACCCATGACGCCTTCGCCGCCCGCGCGTGCGACCGGATCATCTGGCTCCAGGACGGCCGCATCATCGAAGAGGGACGTCCGGCGGAACTGCTGCAGGACCCGGACAGCCACTTCTCCCGGTGGATGGGCGGACCGCCCAGCCCGCCCGCCGGCGCGGACACGGCTGCGCTCCCTGACGTGGAGGTGTCCACATGACCCGGATGCAGACCCGGCCGCGTGACGCCGACCTGGCGCTCGCGGCCCGCGACGACGCGCTTCCCTGCCTAGCCACCTTGCTCGACGACGACCGGCTGTCCGGGCTGGCCGGCGAGCAGCTCCGCGTCGCACGGGTCCGGTACAAACCGCGCACCTCCGCGCTCGTGGGTTTTGTCCGCATCCGCAACGGCCACGAGGACTTCGGCTGGGCGCTCACCCGGACCTCGGACGGCAACGTCAAGCTCTACGGCCGGGCCCACGAATCGGCCACCCACGGCGGTGCCATGCGGCTCATCCGCCCGGACGTGAACAGCCCGGAGGCGATCGTCGCCATCGGCGGCATCGAGGACGACTGGGCCCTGCGCAGGAACCTGCGCTGGCTCGGCCGGAGCGGCCTGGAACAGCTGGGCGCCGTGCCGGTGCCTGTGCACGGGCCGGGGCTGCCCGGCGGCACCGCCCGGGTGCTGCGTTACAAGCCGGAGCGGCGGCTGGTCCTGATGCAGGAGACTCCGGGCGGTTCGATCGTGATCAAGGTCGCCACCCAGCCCATCCCCGAAGAGCTGGAGTTACTCTTCCACCAACGGCGGCAAATGCACGGGGTTCCGGTGCTCCCCCGGCTTGGCGGCCCGGCGTTCCCGCGGCACGGGATCAGCGCCAGCCCGGTGTGGGGCGACGGGGACCTTCTCTCAAGCGGCGATCGTAACGCTGCGCACCGGGCCGGCGAGACCCTGGCCCGGCTCCACAGCATACCGGTCCAGGCCCACACCGGCCTTGCCCCCGGGCTGGAGGGTCCCCTGAGCCAGTTGAAGTCCGCCCACACCATGGTCAGCGCCCTCGTCCCCGCCCTCGACGCGCCGGCAGCTAAGGTGGCTGCACGGATCCGCCGGCAATTGGAAGAGCGCCCGGGACACCGGGCCGGGGCCTCGGTCCACGGCGACTTTTCCGCCGACCAGGTGCTGGTTTCCGGTGCGGAGGTCCGCCTAATCGACTTCGACCGCTCGCATTACGGGGTCCGGGAGGAGGATCTGGGCTCTTTCGCCGCCGTCGAGGAACTGAGCGAATGGCGCGGCCGCGCGGACGCGTCGCGGGGCAGCTACACGGAGGCCCTGTTCGACGGCTATGCCCGCGCCGGCGGCCGGTTTGCGCCGGCTGCCGTACAGACATGGACGGCATTCCGGATGTTCTGCAGTTGCGTGGACCCCTTCCGGGACCGGACGCCGGAGTGGGCCGCCGAAATGGCCCGGCAGATCGACCGCGCCGCGGAGCTGGTCCCGTGATCTGGCACCCGGACGTCCCCTTAAGCGTTACCGATGCGGCGGGAACCATCTGGCAGGTCCGGCGGGCCTGGCCGGAGCCCGTGGCCGGCGAGTACGTCCTGGAAGTACGTGTCCCCTCGGTGGCCGGCGCCCGCGCAGGCCACCTGCGGCAGGGTGTTTTCGAGCTGGTCCCGGAAGACGATCCGCGGCTCCCCTCGCTCCGTGCCGAAGCCGCCAAGGGCGAGGTCGTGGCTCATCGGGCCCACAAACGCGCCGTCGTTCGCGCCGGGGAGCAGTACATCAAGGTGTTCCGGCCCGGCCGGGCCCCGAACGCGGCGGAACGACATGCGGGCGCCGCCGCCCTGGCGGGCGGCCTCTTCGAGACGCCGCGCGTTCTGGCGGCGG
Organism: Pseudarthrobacter sp. HLT1-7; assembly: GCF_059383435.1. Lineage (NCBI taxonomy): Bacteria > Bacillati > Actinomycetota > Actinomycetes > Micrococcales > Micrococcaceae > Pseudarthrobacter > Pseudarthrobacter sp. HLT1-7. The sequence continues at coordinate 63,187 of NZ_JBWZCH010000016.1, forward strand.
GCTCCGACGCCGTGGTCTTCAGCAGGATTCCCGGCCGCTCCTACTTCGCTCTGGGGCAGGACCACACCGCGCTGACGGATGCCGGTTTCGACGCCCGCTGGCGGGAGTTCCCGCACGCCTGGGCGGCGGCAGTTACGGCTTCCCGGCGCGTTGGCCGCCGCAGCGCCCTGGACCGCCTGCCCCCGCACCCGCCCGAAGCAGAGGCCGAGATTCTGCGGCGCTGGGCACATCACTTGTTGACCCATAGCGAGGGCATCCCGGCCGCGGACAGTGTCCGGGCCGCCGTGCACGCGCGGCTGGACGTCACCATTGGTATGCTCCTGTCCTCCCGCCCTGATCCGCCGGGGTGGGCGCACGGGGACCTGCATGACAAGCAGATGCTGGGAACCGGGGAAACCAGCGTGCCAGGGCTGCTGGATTTTGACGAAAGCTGCCAGGCCGAGGCGGCCCTGGACCTGGCAAACCTCGACGTCCATCTGGAACTGCGCCTGCTCCAGCGGCGCCTGACCCTGCGGCGCTACGGGATCGCCCACCGACAGGTGCTGACCGCCGCGGACATGCTGCAGGTCAGCCCGGTGCGGTTCGCGGCGTACGCGGCCAGCACCCGCCTGCGCCTCGCCTGCCTGTACTCATTCCGCCCGCCCTGGGGCTCCGAGGCCGCTCGCTGGCTCAGCGGCAGCCCGCTCCCGGGCGCCATCCTGCAGCAGGTGTGAAGGGATCCGCAGCGTAACTCGGCGGCCACCGGCCGGGTGCCGCGTGGGAGTTTGACCATATCGAGGGGAGCCCCGCGCGGTTCGTGGACTTCGCCGCGCCGGCGGCATACATTGCAGGGAAGCCCGCTCCCCCGCTTGATCCGGAAGGCCCTCCACTATGACCTCATCGGGACCGCAGCGTCCGGCTGCCGGCTCGGCCGCCGCCCGCCGGAACATGCTCCTCGTATGGACAGCCCTGCTCGTGGTCCTGCTGGCCACCGTCAGCCTGGCCGTCGCCCGCACCGGCACGCCGCGGACCGACTTCTTTGCCTCGCTGGCCAGCCAGGCGCAGGGCCCGGACGCGGCCGGTCCGGCACCGAAGGCTCCGCCCGCCGCCGTCGACCTTGACGCGGAGATCAAGCGGATCCTCGCCGAAAACGAGGGCTACCGGATCGGCGTTGTACTGGTGGACACCCGCGGCGGGGAGCCGAAATCGTACGGCGATGTGTCCGAGTACGCTGCCGCCAGCACCGCCAAGATCATTACCGCCGCCGCCTACTACCGTCTGGTGGAAACCGGCGAGAAGTCCCTGGACGTGCCGCTGGGCAGCTTCGACGCCGCATTCCAGGTCAAGGCCATGGTCAACAACAGCAGTGACGATTCCTGGCTGCTGCTGATGCAGGACATCGGCTACGCCAGGCTCATCGACTACGCCGCGTCCATCGGTATCAGCTACGACCCGGAGAAGAACCTGCTGACGCCGGCCGAGATGACCTCACTCCTGACCCAGCTCTCCACCGGAAAGTTACTCAACACGGAACACACCGAGGAACTGCTGGGCTACATGCAACAGACCAACAACGACCGGCTCATCCCGGCCGCTGTGGGCCCGGGCATCACCGTGCAGCACAAGTACGGGGTGGTGGACGGCTACGTCCACGACGCCGCGATCCTGAGTTCCGGCGAGCGCTCCTACGCTCTGGCGATCTATACCTGGGGCGAGCAGGACGGCGAGAGTCAGGCGAGGCTGGCGGCCATCCATCAGCTGACGGGCGCGGTCACCGGAGCGCTGTTCGGATAGCTCCCCGGCGCCAGTGGACATTTTTGTTAGTTCGTCGGGGGTCTTGGCCCGGGGGGCCGGGAGGGCACAGCTAAGGGACACGCCCCGCGCCGGGGTGCGCGGATGGACATAGTCCCGTTGTGCCCGGTCCGGGTGCGAAGAATGGACATGTCCTCCCGCGGCGACGCCAGATTCCACGCCGCCGGACCCACCCAACGCCTGACCGGACCAGCCCAACGCGACGGGCCGCGACGTTCCTGCCCAGTCACTTTGGCGCCCGGCGCCACAAGCCCGCGGGAATCCGGGCCTTCCCCGGGCCGACAGGAGCTGTGGCGGCAGGTAACCGGGAAGGAGCGCCGCCAAAACCTACGTCCGGCCAGGTCAACGAAAATGCCCGCCGGACGGGTGCTGCCCGCTGGGCTGGTCATGCCCGCTGGGCTGGACATGCCCCGCGCCCGGGCCGGCAGGTGGGCATAGAGTCATTGTGCCCAGTCCCGGGGGCAAAGAATGGGCATGTCCCCCCGGCGCTGAAACGTCCTGACGCTGCCTGAACCCCCGACGTACTAACGAAAATGCCCACTAGCGGCCGAAGAGCCTGGCGAAGAAGCCGGTCTTCGTGCTGACCTCGCCTTCGTGGCCCTTGCAGCGGTCCGCGCTCTTGACGCCCCGCATGACCTGGTCAACGTGCTGGCCGCAGCCGGCCCAGGTGGTTTTACCGCACTTCTTACAAGAAACTGCTCGGCACATCCGGATCTCCTTTGATAGGTCTATGGCTACACTATACCCCTGGGGGTATGTGGGATCGAAATCCGAACCCGGGAACACTCTGTTCCGCGGAGGCGTTGGTCCCTACAGTGGTACCCGGCGCCGGGCGCAGCGCACCGGCTTCACGCGGGGCTGAACCGCACTGAGACGTACCGCACCGCACCGTACCGAGAGGACTGCTGATATGGCTTACATCAAGGTTGGAACAGAGAACAGCACCAACGTCGAGCTCTACTACGAGGACCACGGGACCGGGCAGCCGGTGGTCCTGATCCACGGCTACCCGCTGGACGGCTCCTCCTGGGAGAAGCAGACCACGGCCCTGCTCGGCGCCGGCTACCGCGTCATCACCTACGACCGGCGCGGCTTCGGCCAGTCCAGCAAACCCACCGACGGCTACGACTACGACACCTTTGCCGCGGACCTCGACACCCTGCTGACCACGCTGGACCTGAACGACGCCGTGCTGGTGGGCTTCTCGATGGGAACGGGCGAAGTGGGCCGCTACCTCGGCACGTACGGTTCGGCCCGGGTGGCGAAGGCCGTGTTCCTCGGCTCACTGGAGCCTTACCTGCTGCAGACGGAGGACAACCCTGAGGGTGTCCCGCAGCCGGTTTTTGACGGCCTGATGGAGGCTGTGACCGCGGACCGCTACGCCTTCTTCACCGACTTCTTCAAGAACTTCTACAACAGCGACACCCTCCTCGGCACCCCGCGGCTCAGCGAGGAAGTAATGCGCGCCGGCTGGAACCTCGCCACCGCGGGCGGCCCCACCGCCTCGGCAGCTGCGCAGCCCACCTGGCTCACCGATTTCCGCGCGGACATCCCCAAGATCGATGTTCCGGCGCTGATCGTCCACGGCACGGCGGACAACATCCTGCCGATCGACGCCACCGGACGCCGGTTCGCCAAGGCCCTCCCGAGCGCCAAATACGTGGAGATCGACGGCGCCCCGCACGGCATGCTGTGGACGCACGCGGCCGAGGTGAACGAGGCACTGCTGGGGTTTCTCGGGGCGTAGCCCCGCAGCCTGACGGGGCAGAAGTCTCGTGCGTTTGGTGATTCTTGCTAGCCTGAGGCTGTGAGATACGAATCCCTGTGGATCGGAATGCTCCTTGGCGCGGCCATCGGCCTCGCGATCGGAGTTGCCACCGCCGATAAGCCGTTCACGGGTCTGCTGATCGGTCTGGGCGTCGGAGCGCTAGTGGGCCTGGCGGCCCGGAAAGATCCCACGAAGCGGTAGAGATTCCGGCTGCCAGCGCAGGCACGGTCCCCGACAGCCGCTCACCGCCGGCCGCCCCGTCACCTGAATCCCGGCACTGTGGCCCACCCCCGCCGACTTCGGAAAGAGCCCACCGTGACGTATTCAGTAAACTGCTCCATCCTGTTGACGGAACTTCCCCTCCTGGACCGGCCCGCTGCGGCCAAAGCGGCCGGCTTTGACGCCGTCGAGTTCTGGTGGCCGTTTGAGGCCTCCGTCCCGACCGACGCCGAAACCACCGCGTTCGAGCGGGCCATCGCCAACGCAGGAGTGCAGCTCACGGGGCTGAACTTCAACGCTGGGAATATGCCGGCCGGCGACCGCGGGCTGGTTTCCTGGCCTGCGCGTGCCGCGGAGTTCCTGGACAACGTCGACGCCGTCGCGGGGATCGGCGGGCGCCTCGGCTGCCGGGCCTTCAATGCCCTCTACGGCAACCGGATCGATGGCCAGGCAGCAGGTGCCCAGGACGAGCTGGCGGTGCAGAACCTCGCCGCCGCGGCTGCCGGCGTCGGGCGGTTCGGCGGGACCGTCCTGCTGGAGCCGGTCAGCGGCGCGCCGGAATACCCGCTTCGCACCGCTAAGGATGCCCTGCGCGTGATAGCCGGGGTCCGGGCGGAGGCCGGCGCGGAGAACCTCCGGCTGCTCGCCGATTTCTATCACCTGGCGGTGAACGGCGACGACGTCGCGGCCGTGATCGAACAACACGCCGGCGACTTCGGGCACATCCAGATCGCCGACAACCCCGGCCGCGGCGCCCCCGGAACCGGAGAGCTTCCCCTCGGCGAGTGGATCACCCGCAGCCGCCAACTCGGCTACGAGGGCTTCATCGGCCTCGAATACAGGGAACAGGCGGGCACGGCGTTCAGCTGGCTTGCCGACGGACTCTAGCCCCGGCCGCTGCCAAAGCGCCGGAATACGGCACCCGGCACCGGTGTTGTGCACAAAAACCCACGAAATCCATCTGCAGAAGGATCCCCATGAGCACCAGCCTCACCGTCAAGCTCCAGCCCGGAACGCCCGCACCGGAGTTCACGCTCCCGGATGCAGAGGGTAAGCATGTATCGCTGGCCGATTACCGCGGCAAGAACGTCATTGTCTACTTCTACCCGCAGGCCGCCACCGCCGGCTGCACCACGGAGGCCTGCGACTTCCGCGACAGCCTGGCCTCGCTGCAGGGCTCCGGCTACGACGTGCTCGGCATCTCCCCCGATGGCCGGGAGGCCCTGGCCCGGTTCACCGGCGACTTCGCCCTCACATTCCCGCTGCTCGCCGACGAGGACCAAGCCGTGGCCCTCGCCTACGGCGCCTGGGGCGAAAAGCTGGTCCGGGGCGAGATCACCGAGGGAATCGTCCGGTCCACGGTGGCCGTGGATCCCGATGGCAACGTGAAGCTGGCCCAGTACCAGGTCAAGGCCCAGGGCCACGTGGCCGCGCTGAGGGAAGAACTCGGCGTCTGATCCCTCGCCCTTGTGTGCCAGGTGGGCTCGACGACGCTTGCCGCCCCTGCTGGAAGCGCTGGGCCTCGCGGAGCTCACGCACGACAAACGCAACAATTCGGTCCGGGCCATCATCGTCGACGCCCCGGTCCGGGCCCTCATCGTCGACGCCCCGGCAAAACGGCAAGAATGACCACCCGTCACAACGTCCGCGTAGGCGGCCAGCGCAATGCGCCGGGGCGCCTCACGCCGTCGTGGCAGTAGGCTTAACGGCATGTCAACCCCCGAAGTCTCCGGCACCGCAGGCGAGCAGCACGTCCCCGAACGGCGCGAGGTCACCGTGCGCCGCGCGCCGAAATACGTGCCGTTCCTGATCCTGGGCTCACTTGTGGGCGTCGCTGTTGCAGCATTCCTGGCCTACGGCCTCCCGGGCGATGAAAGCTGGGACCGCAACTCGGTCTTCGGCTTCTTCCTGATCCTGTGTGCCGCCGGCGGCGCCGTCCTGGGCGCCGTCGCCGCCCTCATCCTCGACCGCCTGAGCGTCCGCCGCGCCGAGCACGCCGTCGTCGAGTCTGTACCCGAATCCCGGCCCGAATCCGAAGACCGCACCGAATCCTGAGCCGGACAGCAGCACCGGGCCCAGGTCACAAACCGGCCGCCGGGAATGACCCAGCGCACAACGTGAGATAATCAACCAGTGGCACGCGGCGATGGAAAACTTTCCCATGATCTTCTCCCCGGCGAAAAAAGCCCCCAGGACGCTTGCGGCGTCTTCGGGGTCTGGGCTCCCGGTGAAGAAGTTGCAAAACTCACCTACTACGGGCTGTATGCACTGCAGCACCGCGGTCAGGAGTCTGCTGGCATAGCCACCAGCGACGGCAAGCGGATCAGTGTCTACAAGGACATGGGACTCGTATCCCAGGTCTTCGACGAGACCACGCTGAACACCCTGACCGGGCACCTCGCCGTCGGCCACTGCCGCTACTCCACCACCGGCGCCAGCCACTGGGCCAACGCCCAGCCCACCCTGGGCGCGACGGCGACGGGCACCGTGGCCCTGGCCCACAACGGCAACCTGACCAACACCGCCGAGCTCAAGGCCATGATCATGGACCGCAACGGCGGCCACCTCAGCGGCGAGATGAAGCAGGGCAACACCTCAGACACGGCCCTTGTCACCGCGCTGCTGGAGGGCGAAGAGGGCAAGTCCCTCGAACAGAGCGCCATGGAGCTGCTGCCCAGGATCAAGGGCGGCTTCTGCTTTGTCTTTATGGACGAAGGCACCCTCTACGCGGCCCGCGACACGTACGGCATCCGCCCGCTGTGCCTGGGCCGGCTGGAGCGCGGCTGGGTGGTCGCCTCCGAGCAGTCCGCCCTCGCCACCGTCGGCGCCAGCTTTATCCGCGAAATCGAACCCGGCGAGTTTATCGCGATCGACGAGGACGGTGTCCGCTCCCAGCGCTTCGCGGAGGCGACGCCGGCCGGCTGCGTCTTCGAATACGTCTACCTCGCCCGCCCGGACGCCTCTATTGCGGGCCGCTCGGTGTACGAGTCGCGGGTGGAGATGGGCCGCCAGCTGGCCCGCGAAAACACCCAGGAAGCGGACATCGTCATCCCCGTCCCGGAGTCCGGCACCCCCGCGGCCGTGGGCTACGCCGAGGAATCCGGCATCCCCTTCGCGCACGGCTTCGTCAAGAACTCCTATGTGGGCCGCACCTTCATCCAGCCCTCGCAGACCCTGCGCCAGCTCGGCATCCGGCTCAAGCTCAACGCCCTGGAATCTGTGATCCGCGGCAAGCGCGTGGTGGTGGTGGACGACTCGATCGTCCGCGGCAACACCCAGCGCGCCATCGTCCGGATGCTCCGGGAGGCGGGCGCAGCGAGCATCCACATCAAGATCTCCTCCCCGCCGGTCAAGTGGCCGTGCTTCTACGGCATCGATTTCGCCTCCCGCGCTGAGCTGATCGCCAACGGCGCCACCATTGAGGAGATCACCCAGGCCATCGGCGCCGATTCCCTGGCCTACATCTCCGAAGACGGCATGATCGGCGCCACCCAGCAACCGCGTGAACGCCTCTGCACCGCCTGCTTCACGGGCAACTACCCGATCGCGCTGCCGGGTGCGGACAAGCCGGGCAAAAATCTGCTGGAACGCACCGATCTCGGCGGCCTTCCCGCGGCCGGAGACGCCGCCCTCGGCGTCGCGGCCCCGGAAACCGCAGCCGAAGCCGCGGCCGGCATCGCCACCGACGAGGATCCGGCCGGGAAAGCCGGCGCCACCGGCTGCGATCCGGGCCCGGACGCCGAATTCGAGGAACTGCTCACCGACGCCGACCGCGTGATCACGCCCGCCGACCGTGCCGTCGCCTCATACATTGACGCTGATACGTTTGCTGCCGACAAGAAAGAGCCCGTATGACCTCCGCCTCCCCGGCCGCTGACATGAGCGCCGCCCAGAACGCCGCCGGCATCACCTACGCCTCCGCCGGCGTCGACGTCGAAGCGGGCGACCGCGCCGTCGAACTCATGAAGGGCGCCGTTAAGGCGACCCACAACTCCTCGGTGATCGGCGGAGTGGGCGGCTTCGCCGGCCTCTACGACGTCTCGCGGCTGCTCACCTTCAAGCGCCCGCTGCTGGCCACCTCCACAGACGGCGTCGGCACCAAAGTGGCAATCGCGCAGGCCATGGACATCCACGACACCATCGGCTTCGACCTCGTCGGCATGGTGGTCGATGACATCGTGGTGGTGGGCGCCGAGCCGCTGTTCATGACCGACTACATCGCCTGCGGCAAGGTTGTCCCGGAGCGCATCGCGGACATTGTCCGCGGCATCGCCGCCGCCTGCTCCGTCGCCGGCACCGCCCTGGTGGGCGGCGAAACCGCCGAGCACCCGGGCCTGCTGGGTGAGCATGAGTACGACGTCGCCGGTGCCGCCACCGGCGTTGTCGAGGCCGCCGATCTGCTCGGCCCGGACCGTGTCCGCGCCGGCGACGTGATCATCGGCATGGCCTCCTCCGGCCTGCACTCCAACGGCTACTCTCTGGTCCGCCGCGTGATCAACCACGCCGGCTGGGCCCTGGACCGCCAGGTCTCCGAACTCGGCCGCACCCTGGGCGAGGAGCTCCTGGAGCCGACCCGTGTCTACGCCGCCGACTGCCTGGATCTGGCCCGCGCCTTCCCTGTCAACGCATCCCCTGCCACAGGCGGCAAAGCTGTGCACGGCTTCAGCCACGTCACCGGCGGCGGCCTGGCCGCCAACCTGGCCCGCGTCCTGCCGCAGGGCCTGCTGGCCACCGTGGACCGCGCAACCTGGGAACTGCCGGCCATCTTCAAGCTGGTCGCCGAGCTGGGCAACGTCCCGCTCGCAGACCTCGAGCGCACCCTGAACGTGGGCGTGGGCATGGTGGCAATCGTCTCCGCCGACGCCGCCGACGCCGCGGTGAACCGCCTCAACGACCGCGGCCTGCCGGCCTGGATCATGGGCACCGTCGAGGAGAACTCGGATTCGATCTTCAAGACCGGCCCGGACTACACGCAGGGAGCCAAGGGCGTCGACGGCGGGGCCGTCCGGCTGGTCAACGCCTACGCCTGACCCGCCCGCCCCACACCCTCATCGAGTGCTCCGCAACTGCCGTTTAGAACGTCCAGAACGGCAGTTGCGGAGCACTCGATGTGTTTCAGCCTGCGTCGACGCTCGGAGGAGGGGTCGGCTGTCCTGCGTCGTCACGACGGGACGTGGCGGCCGCACCCGTGGTGGTTCCGCTCAGGGTTTCGATGTAGTCCAGCGTTTTGGGACTGACATGCCGCACGCCCGCCAGGGCTTCCCGGAGAACGGTTCTCCCGGCCTGGTCGCCGAGGGCGCCTCGGAGATCGATGACCGTATCGATGCCATGACGCTCGAACACGCGCGTCATGTCCTCTACCTGGGCAAGACGGCCAGGCGAAGGCCAGCTGATAACGTCCGAGAGCTCGCCGGTATCGAGGCGCCTGCGGAATCCGCTGGTGGTGCTTGCATCCGGCCATGCCTCAACCAGAGCGACGACGCGGGGCTTGACGGTCGCATGGTAGTTCTGCCGCCGTTGCAACGTTGCATCGACAATGATGGCCCCGATGTGGTCCCACCCGCGGCTGACTTCAGGAGTGTCGTCGAGGCCATGAGAGTCCATTGCCGCCGGAAGATTGGCGTCATCATTGCTAATAGTCATAAGTGAATACTTCCATGTGCCGGAGGTGGACGTGTGGCTGCGCATCCGAGCAATGCACCGCGTGCACTGGCTGGGCGGCGAATGGCCGGCCGGAAAATCCGACAGCAGAAACCCGCCGTCCACACCCGAAGTGGTGTGGGCCGGCGGGCCTGAAGATCATTGGCCGGCAGTCCCGGGTGGAGCGGGGTGCCGGAATGAAGTGTCTACTAACCTATGCGACGGGAATCTACCTCGTCGTCGTCTTCTTCCACACCGTCCGCGTACTTATCCGCATAAGCCGAATAGTCCGGCTCAGCGGGCTCACTCGGGAAACGGCTCGGTGCCCGGCCTTCTGAGCTCTTGAGCTCACGCTGAAGGGCAGTGTAGTCAGTGTTCGGGGAATAGTACTTAATATCCCGAGCCTGCTTGGTAGCTTTTGCCTTTTGACGGCCGCGCCCCATGGCGTGACCCCCTTTTGTACTCGGACCGGAGGTGGCCACCATTGGTGATCGGTGAGGCCCCGGAATGTTTGGTCAATTTGTCGTAAGCCTAGATTACATGCTTTCTGCTTCAACTGCTCGCCGGGGTAGCCGCCCCGGCAGTATCGCGCCCCCGGCGGCCCCGAACCGCGAGCCGGCGTCCCGCCGTACGGCCGGCATCTTAGATAGAGTTTTATAGTGGACTCCCGGAAACGGGCCCCTCCGCCGGGCGTCCAGCCCCGGCAAAGACGCTCGGAAGTGGTGAATTCTCAGTGACCGAAGAGAACGCAAGGCACGGCGACGCCGGGCTGCCTGAGGTTCCCCGTGCCGGTGAATCCGGCCAGCGGTCCACCGCCGCGGCTGCGCCCGGGGCACCTCCCCGGCCTTCGGCGCCGCCGTCGTCCGCGCCGCCGGTGGTGCCCCCCGCTGTGCCGTCGTCGGCTCCCCTACGGTCCGCCTCCCAGCGTGGCGGCTGGGTTCAACGCCAGGGCCTCGCGAAAGCGGGCGCTGCCGTGGCCGCCGTCGTCGTCCTTGGCGTGCTGATCTGGTGGCTGACTTCACTGGGCGCCGGCACCAAGCCGCCCGCCGCGGACAGCTCCTCCGCCCCCGCCGGAACCTCGACCGCCGCTCCGGCGGGCCGTGGCCCGCTTCCGCTGGAGGGCATCGGCGCCCTGGACTTCCAGCTGGGCGACTGTTTCAAGGACTTTGACCCGGACGCCCCGACGTCCACCGTGGTGGCCTGCGCCAGCGGCCACTCGGCCCAGCTGGTCGCCATTCACAACTACCAGGCCGCGGAGTCGTACCCCGGCCTGACAGCCCTGAAGGACAAGGGCCGCGAGACCTGCCGCGGCGCGCAACTGACTGCCGCGGCCACCAACTACGAGCTGATGCAGCGCAACGCGTACCCGAGCTCCACCAGCTGGGAAAAGGGCGACCGGCGCGTGGACTGCTACGTCACCGCTTCCACCGGGAACGTCATTATGGAGTCGCTGCGTCCCTGAGGGGCCCTACTCCTTGCGGCGCACCGAGAGGCCGCCGCCGGTGGCCGCGCCGCCGTCGGGCCGGTCCGACGCCTGCGCGCCGCCCATGGTGAGTTCCTGCAGGTCCGGGGCGGTATCCACCAGCACCGTGTCCCCGTCTGCGATCCCGCCGGACAGGATGGCCCTGGCCAGCCGGTCGCCGATCTCGCGCTGGACCAGCCGGCGCAGCGGCCGGGCGCCGTAGGCGGGGTCGAAACCGGTCACCGCGAGCCAGGCGCGGGCGCCGTCGGTGACTTCGAGGTTGAGCCGGCGGCCCTTGAGCCGTTCGCCCAGTTCCTTGACGTGTTGCTCCACGATCCGGGACAGTTCCTCGACGTTGAGCGGGTCGAACAGCACCACTTCATCGAGCCGATTGAGGAACTCCGGCTTGAAGGAGGCGTTGACGGCGGCCATAACGGCCGCGCGCTTGGTCTCGGCATCCAGGGTCTGGTCCACCAGGAACTGGCTGCCGAGGTTCGAGGTCAGGACCAGAATCACGTTGCGGAAGTCCACGGTGCGGCCCTGGCCGTCGGTGAGGCGGCCGTCGTCGAGCACCTGCAGCAGGATATCGAAAACCTCCGGGTGGGCCTTCTCCACCTCGTCGAGCAGCACCACGGAGTACGGACGACGGCGGACGGCCTCGGTCAGCTGGCCGCCTTCCTCGTAGCCCACGTAACCGGGCGGGGCACCCACGAGGCGGGCCACGGAGTGCTTCTCGGAGTACTCGGACATGTCGATCCGCACCATGGCCCGTTCGTCGTCGAACAGGAAGTCCGCCAGGGTCTTCGCGAGCTCGGTCTTGCCGACGCCCGTGGGGCCCAGGAACAGGAAGGAGCCGGTGGGGCGGTTGGGATCGCTGATCCCGGCGCGGGCCCGGCGCACGGCGTCGGAGACCGCGGTGACGGCCTGGGTCTGGCCGATCAGCCGCTCGCCCAGGACGTGCTCCATCTCGAGCAGCTTCTGGCTTTCGCCCTGCAGCATGCGCCCGGCGGGGATGCCGGTCCAGGCCGAGATCACCTCGGCAATGTCGTCCGCGGTGACCTCGTCGGCCACCATGGGTTCCTGTCTGGCCCCGCCGCCGGCTACGCGGGCGGACTCCGCCTCGGCAGCCTGGTTCAGCTCGCGTTCCAACGCGGGGAGCTCGCCGTAAAGGATGCGGGAGGCGGCCTCGAGGTCGCCTTCACGCTGGTACTTCTCGGCGGCGGAGCGCAGCTCGTCAATCCGGGCCTTGAGATCGCCGACGTGGTTCAGGCCGGCCTTTTCGGCTTCCCAGCGGGCGTTGAGCGCGGCCAGCAGTTCCTTCTTGTCCGCCATGTCCGCGCGCAGGGCGGCGAGCCGCTCCACGGACGCGGCGTCTTTCTCATTGGCCAGGGCCAGGTCTTCCATGGTCAGCCGGTCCACGGCCCGGCGCAGCTGGTCAATCTCCTCCGGGGCGGAATCGATTTCCATCCGCAGCCTGGAGGCGGCCTCGTCCACGAGGTCGATCGCCTTGTCAGGCAGCTGGCGGCCGGAGATGTAGCGGTTCGAGAGCGTGGCGGCGGCAACCAGTGCGGAGTCGGCGATGGCCACCTTGTGGTGCCCCTCGTAGCGTTCCTTGAGCCCGCGGAGGATGCCGATGGTGTCCTCTACGCTCGGCTCGCCGACGTAGACCTGCTGGAACCGCCGTTCCAGGGCGGGGTCCTTCTCGATGTTTTCACGGTACTCGTCCAGCGTGGTGGCGCCGATGAGGCGGAGTTCGCCGCGGGCCAGCATGGGCTTGAGCATATTGCCGGCGTCCATGGAGCTGTCCCCGGTGGCGCCCGCGCCCACCACCGTGTGGATCTCGTCGATGAAGGTGACAATCTGCCCTTCCGAGCTCTTGATCTCCTCCAGCACGGCCTTAAGCCGTTCCTCGAATTCGCCGCGGTATTTCGCGCCGGCCACCATGGACGCGAGGTCCAGGGCGATCAGGGTCTTGCCGCGCAGGCTTTCGGGCACGTCGCCGGCCACCATCCGCTGGGCAAGGCCCTCGACGACGGCGGTTTTCCCTACGCCGGGTTCGCCGATGATGACGGGGTTGTTCTTGGTACGGCGGCTCAAGACCTGGATGATCCTGCGGATCTCGGCGTCGCGGCCGATCACCGGATCCAGTTTGCCGGAGCGGGCCACCGCGGTGAGGTCGGTGCCGAACTTCTCGAGAGCCTGGAACGTGTTCTCGGGGTCCTGGCTGGTGACCTTACGGTCGCCGCGGACGCCGGGCAGGGCTGCGAGCAGGGCCTCATGGGAGGCGCCGGCGTCGCGCATCAGCTTGCCCACGTTGTCGCTTCCGGCGGAAAGGCCCAGCAGCAGGTGCTCCGTGGAGACGAACGTATCCCCCAGCCGCTCAGCCTCATTCCGGGCATTCTTGATCGCCTGCATGGCGGTCCGGGACAGCTGTGCCTGCTGCACGGAACCGCCCGACGTCGACGGGAGCGCCTTGATGGCGGTGCTCGCCTGCACGCTGACCGAATCCGGATCGGTGCCGGTGGCGCGAAGGAGCGCGACGGCGACACCCTCCCGCTGGTCCATAAGCGCCTTGAGCAGGTGGGCAGGTTCGAGTTGCGCGTTCCCTGCCGTCGAGGCGTTCATGGCGGCGGCCGAGAGAGCCTCCTGGCTCTTGGTGGTGAACTTGGCGTCCAAAGAGAGCTCCTTCCGAGCTGATGTTGATCTCAAAGTTGAGTCTACTCCGCTCAACTCTGCATTTGACCCTTTGGCTCCATGTTTGCCCACAGCGAAACGGCTGTCCAGGACCGGACCGGACCAGGGACCGGACCGGACCAGGGACCGAGCGCCCACCCCCACGGGACATGTCCCGCGCATGCGCGGACCATTGGACATGGTCCCACTATGTCCAGTGCCCGGGCCCAGGAATGGACATGTCCCAACGGATCGGACCGGAAGAATGGGCATGTCCCACTGCGGACCAAGCCCGGACCCAGGAATGGACATGTCCCCAGGGGCGCCCAGCAGGAGTGAGCATGCACCCAGCCGCCACTGATGTGGCGCGGAGTCCTCCATCCCTCCGCCCCGCCACCCCGCTCCGGCCCGCTGCTGAACCTGATTAAGCCAATTCGACGGTCGACTCCCCCAAGGAGCCGCCCGTCGAATGAGTTGGTTGCCGACGTTGGCGCTCCCGGTGCGGGGTAGTCGGGGGAACCGCTCGCACCGGGACGCCATCGTCGCCTTATCTTGTCACACAATTGACAAACTTGTCATAGATACCGACTGTATCTCGTGGGTAGTCTGGAGCCATGGACGAGACCACGGCACCGCACTCCACGAACACCGGCGACACCCCGACCTCCCGCAGCGTCTTTTTGGACAAGGAACACCCCGCAGCCTGGCGTGCCCTCAACGGGCTCGGGCTGAAGGCAAAGGAGGCGGCCGAGGAAGCGGGGCTGGACCGGACTCTGATCGAACTGCTGAACGTCCGGATTTCGCAGATCAACGGCTGCGCCTACTGCCTGGACCTGCACGTGGGCGATGCCGTGACGAACGGCGAATCTGCCCAGCGCCTTGCCGTGCTTCCGGCCTGGCGTGACACGGAGCTCTTCACCGAGAAGGAACGTGCCGCCCTGACACTGGCGGAGGCCGTCACCAATATTTCCGACTCCCATGCCCGCGAGCGCGAAGGGGCCACGGCCCGCAGGCACCTCACGGCCGCGGAATTCTCCGCCGTGAGCTGGCTCGTGATCACCATGAACGCGTTCAACCGGGTCTCAATCGTCAGCCAGCATCCCGTCCGCCAGGACCGCGGGTAGCCCGCCACCGCCCACCACTTCCAGCCGCCGCCCTGACGCCGTCACGCCGGGTAGATGGACACCGCCGCCGCCTTGACCACGAAGTAGACCCGAAGACCGGGCACCAGACCGAGGTCCGCTGACGCCGCCGGCGTCACGTCAGCTGACAACTCGCCGGCGCGGACCCGGATCTGATCCCCGTGTGGCTCAAGATCCGTGACGGTCACCGGGAACGAGTTCCGCGGGCTGCCGTGCGCCTCTGCCAGGAAGACAGATACGGCCGACGGCGGAAACGCCGCCACGCCGGCCTGCCCGGGGACGAGGGGGCCGTCGTGCTGACCGGCGAAGTCGAGGCCTCCGCCGGACCGGATGCCCACGGGCGTCACGGTTCCCGGCACAAGGTTCAACCCGGCCAGTCCGGCGGCAAAGCTGCTGCGCGGGCGCCTGAGCACGTCCCGGGTGGGTCCCTCCTCGGTGATCCGGCCGCCCTCCATCACGATCACGCGGTCCGCGAGCATGTAGGCATCCAGGACATCGTGGGTGACGATAATGGTACGGCGCCCGGCGAGGACCCGCTTCAACAGCCGGCGCAGCCGCGGGGCCGCATGAATGTCCAGGGCCGCCATCGGCTCATCCAGCAGCAGCACCTCCGGATTCGCGGCGAGGGCCCGGGCCACTGCCACACGCTGGGCCTGGCCGCCGGAGAGTTCGCCGGGCCGACGTAGGGCGAGTTCGCCGGCGTCGACCTCGGCGAGCCAGTACCGGGCGGTCTCCCGCGCTTCTGCTGCGGAAATTCCCTTGCTCCTGGGCCCGAAGGCCACGTTTTCGAGCGCGCTCAGGTGCGGAAACAGCAGCGGCTCCTGGGCCAGGAGAGCGGTTCCGCGCCGGTGCGGCGCGGTCCAGGTTTTCTGCCCCGGGCCCAGGTGGAACAGGACCCTGCCATCCACCTCGGCCCGGCCGGTGTCCGGGCGAAGCAGCCCGGCGACCACCGAGAGCAGGGTGGATTTGCCGGCCCCGTTCGGCCCGAGCACGGCAACCGTCTCGGCCGGTCCCAGGCTCAACGAGACCTCGAAGCGGCGGGCGGCGACGACGGCGTCGACAGTGAACGTCATGGTGTCACCCGGACGCGCCGGCTGGCGCCGCGGGCCGCCGCGTGCCTGGATCCTGCGCTGCGGGACCCGGCAGGTGCCGGGCTCCGGTAGGTGAGCCCGACGACGATGACCGCCACGGTGACCAGCAACAGGGAGAGCGCGACGGCGGCGTCGGCGTCGGTCTCCCGCTGCAGATAGATTTCCAGCGGCAGCGTGCGGGTGACGCCCTGGAGGCTGCCGGCGAAGGTGAGGGTGGCCCCGAACTCGCCGAGGCTGCGGGCGAAGGAGAGCACCGCCCCGGAGGCGAGTCCCGGCAGGACCAGCGGCAATGTGACCCGGCGCAGCACCGTGGTGGGGCGCGCACCGAGTGTGGCGGCGACGGCCTCATACCGGCTGCCGGCCGAGCGCAGCGCACCTTCGAGGCTGACCACGAGGAACGGCAGGGCAACGAAGGTCTGGGCCAGCACCACCGCGGTCGTGGAGAAGGCGATCTGGACTCCGGCCACCTCGAGGCTCTGACCCAGCAGTCCCTGCCGGCCGAAGGTGTACAGCAACGCGATGCCGCCCACGACAGGGGGCAGGACGAGCGGCAGCAGCACGAAGGAACGCAGCAGCCGCTGGCCGGGGAAGTGACCCCGGGCCAGCACGAGGGCCAGCGGCACGCCAAACAGCACGCACAGCACGGTACTCGCGGCCGCGGTGCGCAGACTAAGGCCAAGTGCGGTGAGGGACGCTTCCGAGGTGAGCAGCGGGATGAACTGCGCCCAGTTGACTCTGGCCACCATGGCCGCGAGCGGCAGCAGCACAAACAGCGCCCCGACGGCGGCCATGACCGCCACCCAGCGGGGGATCCCGCTGTACGCATGGCCCGCCGCACTGCCCCCGGTCACGGTGTGCCGAATCCGGCGTCGCTGAGAATTTTCCTGCCCCCGGGGCCGGTGACCAAGGCGGTGAAGGCTGCGGCGAGGTCCTTGTTCCTGCTGCTCCGCAGCACGGCGATGGGGTATGTGTTCACGGCCCTGGCCGACTCGGCGAAGGCGATTCCCGTGACTTTGTCCCCGGCTGCCCGGACATCCGTGGCGTAGACCAGACCGGCGTCGGCCTCGCCCGAGGTGACCTTGCCCAGGACATCGGTCACCGAAGACTCCTCGCTGACCGGCTTCAGGGTGACGCCGGCGGCCTTTTCGACCGCCTTCGTAGCGGCGCCGCAGGGAACCTGGGGCGCGCAGATGACAACCTTCACGCCGGGCCCGGCCAGATCCGTGACGCCCCGGATGTCCGCGGGGTTTGACGGCGGCACGGCGATGGCCAGGACGTTGCTGGCGAAGTCCCTGGGTGATCCTTCCACCAGACCCGTATTGCTCAGTTTGGCCATGGTATTCGCATCAGCCGAGGCGAAGACGTCCGCGGGGGCTCCCTGGCCGAGCTGGGTGGCCAGGTCCGAGGAACCGGCGAAGCTGAGCCGCACTGTGGTGCCCGGCTGCGCTTCCTCAAAAGTGGCTGCGAGCGCGGTGAAGGGTGCCTTGAGCGAGGCTGCGGCGAATACGGTGAGCGTCCTGCCGGCGCCGGCCGAGCCCTGCCCCGCCGAACCCTGCCCCGCCGAGCCCTGCCTCACCGAGCCCTGCCCGCCGCAGCCGGCAAGCGCCGCGGCCACAGACACGGCAAGGGCGAGCCCGGCGGTCTTTCCGGTGCGCCTCATACGAGGCCCTTCCCTTTCGGCGTCTCAATGATCACCGTGGTGGCCTTGACGACGGCGGTCGCGACCGAGCCGAGCTCCAGGCCGAGCTCGCGCACGGCCTCGCTGCTCATCAGCGACACAATCCGGAAGGGCCCGCACTGCAGTTCCACTTGGGCCATGACTTTGTCAGCGGTGATCGCGGTGACCAGCCCGACGAAGCGGTTCCGGGCCGAGCTGCCCGCCCTGGCCGGGTCATCCGGCAGCTGGGCCTGTTCCCGGGCGAGCCGGGCGAGCTCCAGACCGTCGACGGCGAGCCGTCCGGCGTCGTCTTTGAGCGGAGTCAGGCTTCCATTCTCGGTCCAGCGGCGGATGGTGTCATCGCTGACGCCCAGAAACCGTGCGGCCTCGGAAACGCGAAAATTAGGCATACGGGAATTCTAACCCGCAGATGCGGACACCATGCGGTCAATTACCCGCACATCCGAATCATGGATAAGGCGCGGCGGTTCGCTGGCGCCGCAGCGCGGGTGCCGACCGCGGCGCGGGTATCCGCTCAGCCGGTCCGGTCGGTGTCGCGTTCCTCTGCCGCGTCATGGGAGGGCAGCCGGTCCAGGACAAGCAGGCGGGTGTCGATTCCGACCGGTTGAGCGCCCGGCCGGCCCAGCAGATAGCCCTGCCCGGCGAGCACGGGCTCCCGGCCGGGGCGGGTACCTGCGGGCTGCAACAGGGCCGTGAGCATAGCCGCTTCTTCGATGCCCTCGGCCACGACCCACCCGCCGGTCTGCCCGACGAACGTCATGGCCGCAGCCACGGTGGCCGCCGATGAAGGGTCCGTGCCGAGCCGGGAGATGACTTCTCCGTCGATCTTGATGATGTCGAACCGGACCAGGGTCAGCGCGCGCAGCCCGGCATTGCTGGCGCCCATGTCATCCAGGGCCAGCCGGAAGCCCCGCGCCTTTGCCCCGGCGAGGGTGCGGATCGGTTCGGGGTGGTCCAGTCCGGCCTGTTCGGTGACTTCCAGGACGACGTCGGCAGGTTCCAGACCTGCCGCGGCCAGCCCGGCGGTGAGATCATCGATGTCCAGGCCGGCCAGGGCGTGGGGGTGGAGGTTCAAAAACAGCAGCCCCTCCCACTGCCGGGCTTTCACCGCGGTGAGTACCGCGCCCCGCGCCCGAGCATCCAGCGCCGCGGCCAGGCCCAGGCGTTCGGCGAGATCGAACGCCTCCTGGGGCCCCTGGATCGGGGAGTCTTTCGGCAACCGCAGCAGCGCCTCGTGGGCCAGCACCACCCCGCGGCGCAGGTCCCAGATCGGCTGGAACGCCACCGCGAGCCTGCCATGGCCCGCCACCAGCGCCGTGAGCGCCTCGACCTTCTCGGCACTGACGGTGTGGCCCGCCGCCATGGACCCAAAGGTAACGCTCTGGCACCGGCCCCGCCGCTTGGCCTCAAAGAGCGCAGCGTCGGCGCGCTCCCACAGTTCCTGCAGCTCCGACGGATCAGCCGGGGTGCTCGAAGCGATACCTGCGCTGAAGGTCACCCCAGCAAACGTCCCGGCCAGAGCTGTCCGGATCCGTTCCAGCACCCGGACCGCGCGGTCCTCGCCGCTGCCGGGCAGGATCACCGCGAACTCGTCCCCGCCCAGCCGGAACGCCGTATCCGAAGCGCGCAACTCCGTAAAAGCAGCTGCCAGACCATGCAGGACACGGTCGCCGTGACTGTGCCCCAGCCGGTCATTGATCTGCTTGAAACCGTCCAGATCGATCAGGGCCAACGTCACCGTTGGGTCCGTCCTGTGGTTCAGCACGGCCTCCAGCGCCGGCCTGAATGGGCGCCGGCCGGCCAGACCAGTCAGCGGATCGGCGTCGGCCTCCCGTTGCGCGCGCAACTGGCGGCGGTGCAAAGCGCGCCCGCCGAAAACGTACGACAACGGAATCGCGATCAACACCGCCAACAGCAGGCCCAACACCTTGCGCAACTGCAGATCCGCGACCAGTTCCGTGACGATGTCCGCTCGCTGGTCGATCTCCAACACCAGCGTGCCCCCCGGCGACGACACCGGCACCAGGAACTCATACCTCCCGATCTCAGTTTTCTCGCCTTCGTCGGCTTCAATCTGCACCATCGCCTCTTTCGTGGACAGCACCTCGGCCAGGTTCCCGGGGCCCGCCTTCTCCGAATCACCCGCACCGGCCCCGCCGTCGGCGCTTGCGATCAGACGGTTCTCCGCGTCGAACAACCCCACATACACCGTGCCGTAGCTGTGCCCGAGATACTCGATTTCACGGTTGACGCTCGCATCCCGCTGTGCCGGGTCCCCGCCCCTGGCGAGCGTTTCCTCGAGACCCGTGGCCAGCGCCTGGTAGCTCCGCAGCGAATCCTGCAGCGCGCGGTCGACGATCTGCTGCCGCGCCACGCCAAACTCCACCAGACCTGCCAGCAGCATCGCCGCGGAGACCGCGAACACCCACCGGACCATAAACGGCAACCGCGCAGGCCAAAAGCCCCGCGGCCTCCCCGCACGCACTCCGCGCCCCGGCGTCCGCACATTGTCAGCGCGTCGCGCCCTCGTAAAAATCCGGTGAATACCCACAACGCCCCCATCACTGAGGAAACAGCCCCAGGCCATTCCGCCAACTCATCGGCGACGGATACCCCCAACATAGCCGGGTAGCGACCTGGATGGGACCCTTGACGGCAGGAACCCGGAGAGACCGCGGCCGATCACCCTCACCTCTCGACCACCCCTCACCTCCTCTGCGGGATCGTCCGGCGAAACGATACGAAATCTGAGGGGGCGTTGCGGGCGGCCTTTTCCCGGGCTGTGAGACGGTTGGTAAGTAGCATGACCATCCGACAGTAGGAGACAGAACAGCATGGCCAGTCCGGAACAGACACCCCCTTGGAACGACAGCCTGGGCCGCGCCAGCATCAGGACCGCTCAGGTCCTGCTGCTGCTGGTTCTCTCTGTGGTAGTGGTCTATGCCCTGATCCAGGTGCGGCTCGTGGTCATTCCGGCATTGCTGGCTTTGATCCTCGCCGCCGCGATCGCACCCTTCGTCCATTGGCTGCGCCGGCGCGGCTGGCCCAGCACCGCCGCCACCACGTTCTCGTTCCTGGTACTCCTGCTGGCGTTCGGCGGCCTCATCACCGGCATCGTCTTCGCCGTCGTCGGCCAGGCCGGAGAACTGGCCAGCAAAGCCACAGAGGGCTTTGACCGGGTGTATGCCTTCGTCCGCACGGGCCCCATCCCGATCGATGACGGACAGATCCAGCAGGCGCGCGACGCCGTCGTCGACTTCGCCACGAGCAGCACCGTCGGCGCGGGCGCCATCTCCGGGCTCAGCGCGGCGGGTAACTTCCTCACCGGCGCCCTGCTCATGGCGGTGATCCTGTTCTTCTTCCTGAAGGACGGCGAGAGCATCTGGGCCTTTGTGCTGCGCGCGTTCAAGGGCAAGAATCTGGTGAAGGCACGCCGCGCCGGGGAGCGGAGCCTCAACGTCCTCGGCGGCTACGTGCGCGGAACCTCCATCGTGGCCCTGGTGGATTCGTTCTTCATCGGCCTGGCGCTTGTGCTCATGGGGGTGCCGCTCGCGCTGCCGCTCGCCGCGCTGACTTTCATCGGCGCTTTCATCCCGCTGATCGGCGCCACCCTGGCGGGCGTCTTCGCTGCGCTTGTTGCACTGGTCGCCAACGGTCCATTCGCGGCCCTGATCGTCATTATCGTGGTGATCGTGGTCAACCAGCTGGAGGGTAACTTCCTTCAGCCCGTTGTTATGGGCCAGGCGCTCAATGTGCACGCCCTGGTCATCCTGCTGGCCCTCACCGCCGGCACCATCCTCGCCGGCATCATCGGCGCGATCCTGGCCGTTCCCCTCGTGGCCGTGGGCTGGGCTGCGATCAAGGCCTGGAACTCAGGGGGGAGCATCACTCCCGAGGCCATCGCGGAGGCCGAGCACGAGACGCGGCTGAATGAAAAGGGCATAGGCGTGCGCTCCAAGCCGCACCGTGCGCGGACCCAGAAGGAAGAGCAGTCCGGCACCGCGGCCGTTGACGCCAGCCAGGGCTGATGGCCGTCTACCTTGATCCTCCGCTCTGGCCGGCGCACGGAACGCACTTCTCGCACCTGATCTCGGATACGTCTCTCGAGGAACTGCACGCCTTCGCTGCCGCGGCCGGTATCCCGGAAAGGGCGTTCGACGGCGACCATTACGACGTCGCCGAGGCCCGGTACAACGGCCTCGTGGCGGCCGGAGCCGTCCCGGTGGAGGGACGGGTCCTGGTCCGCAAGCTGATCGCCAGCGGCCTGCGTATCCCGGCCCGGCGGCGCAGCGGCTCGCTCAAGCTCCCGCTGCTGACCCGCTGGAACAACGTCCTTCCGGGCCACGAAGCACTCTTCCTCGATCTACTGGACCGCTGGGGCGAGGAGCACCGGAAGTACCATGGCCGCACGCACCTGCTCGCGGTCCTGGAGTCTCTGGATCTGCTCACCGGGCCCGCCGGGCCGCCCCGCACCGTGCTGCTCGCCGCCTGGTTCCATGACGCCGTCTACCGCGGCATCGCGGGCCAGGACGAGGAGGAATCGGCCCGGCTGGCCGAGGACCGGCTTGCCCATGCCGGGCTCCCCGACGCCGAGGCGGCCGAGGTGGCCCGCCTCGTGCGGATGACCGCGGACCACCAGCCGGAGGCCGGCGACGGGTCCGCCGCCCTGCTCAGCGACGCGGACCTCTCGGTGCTGGGCGGGGAGCCGGCGGCCTATGCCCGGTACCTGGCCGCCGTCCGGCAGGATTTTGCGCACATCGGCGACGACGACTTCGCTGCCGGGCGCGCCGCCGTCGTCCGCCAGCTCCTGAAGCTGCATCCGCTTTTCCACACCCCGCGGGGCCGGGCACTGTGGCAGGAGGCGGCGCACCGGAACCTGAACGGCGAGCTCGGGTGAGCGGCCACTGCGGCACCCCGCCGATAGCACCTTAACAGCAACGCGGGGTCACTTAGCGCCCATGCCAGGGGCATTTATGGGCGCTAAGTGACCCCGCGTTGCTTGGTTTCTCAGGAGCGACGCCGGAGGTGTTCGGCCAGGCGGTCGAAGGACTCCCGCCAGCCCTGGCCCTGCCCGTCCCGGTTGTCGGGGGTGTCGAACGGGCCCTGCCTGAAAGTCATCCGGGTGCCGCCGTCGATCTCCGTCAACTCGAACGCCACCTCGGTCTCGAAGCCGCGGGTGCCATCCGGCTTATCCCACGCATGGGTGAACACGAAGAGGTTCGGCGGTTCAATGTCCGTGTGGACGCCGCTCCACCACTGTTCCTCCCCCGTACTGTCCTGGACCATGCAGGCCCGGTACAGGCCGCCGACCTCCAGATCCGCATCGACGCTCTCCCGCGGGGTGTGGAAACCGCGCGGACCCCACCACGCGGGAGTCTGGGCCGGATCCGTCAGGGCGGACCACACCCGCGCGATCGGTACTTGGAACTCGCGCGTAATGACCAGGACCAGGTCTTCGGGCCGGGCGCCCTTCGGGGTGAGTCCTTGCGCAGGCTTTGCGGGTTCGGCTGTGACATGTTCGGACATTG
Source organism: Pseudarthrobacter sp. HLT1-7 (assembly GCF_059383435.1). Classification (NCBI taxonomy): domain Bacteria; kingdom Bacillati; phylum Actinomycetota; class Actinomycetes; order Micrococcales; family Micrococcaceae; genus Pseudarthrobacter; species Pseudarthrobacter sp. HLT1-7. Next base: position 86,179 of record NZ_JBWZCH010000016.1, read on the forward strand.
GGGGACTCCATCCTCTATGCGGGTCAGCGGCCCGTCGTGCTGTAGCCCGTGACAAACGGCCTGTCGCTGGGGACGATCTGCTTGCCAAGCGGCATCAGGGACACCGGGATGAGCTTGAGGTTGGCAATGGCCAGCGGGATGCCGATGATGGTGACTGCCATGGCGAATGCGGTGACTACATACCCGATCGCGATCCAGATGCCGGCGACGAGCAGCCAGATAACGTTCCCCAGCAGCGAGAACAACCCGGTGCCACCCGGACGGTCCACCACGGTGCGGCCGAAAGGCCAGAGCGCGTAGGACGCGATGCGGAAGGACGCGAGCCCCCACGGGATGGTGACGACCAGCAGACAGCAGATTATCCCTGCCACGAAATAGCCGAGCGCCAGCCAGAGCCCGCCAAAGAGCAGCCAGATGATGTTAAGCAGTGTCTTCATGGCACCATTCTCTCCCATCGGGGACCGATCCGGCCTACGGGCTGACCCTGGACCTACCCTGAATTCGCTTCCCGGGACATCATTCGAACGCCCCGCGCTTTGCGCAGACCCGGATCCGCACAATACTGGAACCATGCCTGCACTCCTGAAAGTTGCCCTGATCGTCGCCCTTATCCTGCTGGTTGTCGGTGTTGTTGTGGAGGCTGTGCAGTTCCTGCTCTACGTGGGCCTGCTGGTCCTGGTCGGCGCCGGCATCGTGCACTACCTGCGCCGCTCGCGCGTCACCCGCTGACGCCGCCGCCCGGGACACACAGATGACCGGCATCGGGGACCTCCTTGGCCCCATTCTCGAAGTCATGACGTGGGTAGGATTCGTCCTGGGCCCGCCGCTGCTGGTGTGGGGCTGGATTTCCCGGCGGCGCCGGTGCCAGTGGGCCGAGACCACCGGCACAGTGATCAGCGCCGGCGGGTTCACGGGATACAGCTGGACAGACCACAACGACGCCGACCACCGGTCGCTGCTCCCCGCCGCCGAGTCGCACGGGCTGGTGGAAGGGGCCGACGTCGTACTCTTCTACGATGTGTGCCACCCCTCCCGGTGGGGGCTGGCACCGCCCAAACGGGACAACGCGGCGTGGGTCATCGGCTGGATCCTCATCTGGGTCGGTATCATCTCCACCGCCGGCGGCTTTGTCCTGCTGCTCTTCTGACCGCCTGATAAGCCGGCCTGTCAGGTCTGCTGCACCAAGGCGGCCGCGACGCCGGCGAACTCGTTGTAGAAGAAAGCCCCCTCCGGAAGGGTCCGACTTTTCAGGCACCTCCCCCGCCCTATCTGGCTCCCTGCGTTCCGAGGATTTTACAAGGTAGCCCGATGAGACGGTAAATGACCTGACGCCGGAGCGCGACACCTGCTTGTATGGTCGCACCCTACGCTCGTCACCGGCCCTCCCGAGGGTTTTTCCAAGCCAGGGAACAATGTATCTCCAAGCCCGATGCTAGATATTAAAGGCCATCAGCGTCTTTCTGAGGAGACAAAATGGTTTTCAATCCGGCTGAACGTTCAGGCAAACGTCTGGATCCAAGAGTGGCTACCCGCCGTGGCGTTGCTGCGGCAGCCGCGCTGATTCTGACCTTTACGGGCTTGAATTCAGCTCAAGCGGCCACCCAGGTAGCAGTGAAAAACCCCGGAGGACTGACTGCGGTCGGTCCGGTCAACACCGAACACGGATTTCCCTCCTGGTATGAGGACAGCACGAAAACCCGCGTCGAACTCTGCCTTGACGCCGAGAATCCCTTGTGTGGGTTTCTTCCCGGCGACATCCCTGACGAGAGCGCAGCCATATCGTTCCCGAACAACTTCCCGGCCGAGGCCTTCTACATGCTCGCCAGTTCCGGGCTGGAACTTCCCGGCGGAGGACGCGCGATCCTGGTCCTCGGGCTGGAAGCGGCCTTCGCGAACACCATCGCGGAAGGCGACCAGGTGGTCTTCGGCCGCCAACGGATCGTTGTCAAAGGAGGGCCAGCCAACACCACGCTGGAGTTCCGGCATCCATACGGCACCATAACCATCGACACCGATGCGACCGGCAGCGGCAAACTGGTGGAAGACATTGCACCCGCCATCGGCAACTTCACTACCGCGCTGAAGAGCAATATCGGCCCCTTCCTGAAGTGGGATCCGGCCACCGCCCCGGCCGCGCCGGAGGGGTATCTCGGAGACCCGAACCAGGAACACACCGTCACGGGCAGCCCCCTGAGGTACAACAAGTTTTCCGTCGCCGGAGGCGGACTTGCCCTGGAAACCGACCAGTTCGGTCTCCAGGGCAAACTCGCCACCAACCGCGGAGTCAGCGCCGATGGCGCCGTGCTCAACGGGGACATGATTGACGTTTTCGCCAGCAGCGGCCCGGACTCTCAGCTTCAGGTCGACGGACAGACGGGGAAATTCGAGACCACACCAATGGCGAACGACGCCGACAGCGGACGGTACTACGCCAGGATCAAGGTTGCCGGCACGGCTCCGGCTACTATCAAAGTGACCAACATCGGCGACAAACCCGCCAGCAGCAGCCTCATCAACGTGACCAAGCCAAGCGGCATAGCCATCACCAAGGCACTATACGATGGAGCCAGCCTTACCGTTGCTGCCTACTCCACGGAGGGTTACCCGTTGACTGTGACTGGCCTCGGAACCCTCGACGAGCCAACACCGGGAACGCCGTCCGAGAAATCGTTCCCGACCAAGGCGCCGCCGGCAACTGTCACCGTCAAGACTGCCTCGGGCGGTTCAGCCTCGTTGCCGGTCACCGTCAACGGCGGCGCGGCAACGCCAGTGGGTCTTGCGCCGGTCACCCCGGCACCTGATCCAGGCCCGATCGTGGACACCGGGAACGGCCCGGGCCCGGCCGGCCCGACGGCCCCCGCTACGGCAACAGCCACCGCATCCTCGCCCACCATGACACGCGGCAGTACCGTTCAGTTGGATGGCAGCGCCTCAACGGGTGCTGTCAGCTACAAGTGGCGCCAGGTTAGTGGTCCTGCGGTCACGATCTCGAGCGACACTGCTGTAAAACCCCTCATTTCCATTCCTTACTATGCTAAAAACACCGACACAGCTCCGCTGACGGTCAAAGCCGATGAACCGGTGCGAATCGACTTGGTCGTGACCGGTAAGAACGGCCTCGGGAGTGCCCCGGCCGCTGTGGAGCTCGCCATCCGAACTGACAATGTGACCATTAGCGCCGGGTCCCGCCACCGGGTTGGGACGGAACTACGAATAGTGGGCACGTCCACGCTCGCCGGCGCCGGCGTCCTGATGCCGGCCACGACCGTGGTCATCTACGACACCAGCCCCGGCCGGCCGGTCGCCAAACTCGGTACAGCACAGGTGGATACCCTTGGCGCCTGGTCGCTCAAGGCCAAGCCCGGACCGACCAGGCAAATCACCAGCGTGCTGGTCCAGTCCACCCGCGGCGGCACCGCAACTGGAGCAGTCACGACACGCTAGCGGCAACGCCACCAATGGGTTCAGGGTCCTGTCCGCTCAGCGGGCGGGACCCTGAACCATTTCCTGATCTACACTCAATCCGCGCGCCCTGGCTGACCTGCCGAAAGCGGGCACCCGTCCTATGGGTGCCCTCCGAGGGCCTCCGACTTAAGGATTTCACACCCCGGGCTACCCCAGCCGCAGAGGCGCGGGGTTTCGCGGCGAGCTACTTGACCACATCTATTTCTGGCCCGTCAGCAGGGCGCCTTGGATCGCCGTCAACGGCACGGCTCCGAAGTCCCTGGAATCGATCGATACGCCGCGATTGTCCCCCAGCACGAAGACGCTTCCGGGCGGCACCTTCTCGGGCCCGAAGTAAGTGGCGTCGATGCGGCTACGATCTACGAAAGACTCGGCGACGGCGACGTCGTCGACGAACAGCTCCGCGTCCCGGATGGCAACGCTCTGCCCCTCCCCTGCAATGACGCGCTTGATAGCGAGCCGGCCGTCAACCGGGCTGGTGAAGGCAACTATCACGCCGTTTCGGATCCAGCCCGAAGCGGCAGCGGGCTTGAACAGGACCACGACGGCGCCCGCGGGAATGGTCGGCTCCATGCTGTCCGAGGACACAGTGAAAGGTTCCACCAGCCAGCAGCGCGCGGCAAGGACGGCCATGACAGGGATCAACGCGACCGCGAGGAGCCGGGCGCGGCCTCCCCTGTCGGACTGCAGGGTCGGCCACGGCAGGCTGCGGCGCGGGAGCAGCCGCCGGCCGTCGCGGGTTCCCCGTGCAGCGTTCAATCCCGATCATCGTCCCAGACCGCTTTGGCCGCTGTCATTGGGTCATCCGCGTCCCAGTCGATTTCTTTCAGGCCCACCCTGAACTGGGCCATCATGTCGTGGTCCTCGTGCGGAAGATTGTGGCAGTGCATCATATAGACGCCCTTGTGAGGGGTGAACTTCATCAGGAGTCGGACGGTCTCGCCTTCACCTACATACACGACGTCCTTGGGCCCGCGCTCGTATGCGAAGGACGCCTTTCCGTTGCGGCTGAGGATCTGGAAATCCACCAGGTGGATGTGAAGGGGGTGAAACCAGCCACCTGACCCGTTTTCGATTTCCCAGATTTCCACCGAGTTGAGTTCAGGATCGGCAATGACTTTCTTGTAGCCGCTGGCGATGACGTCCTGCCAGCTGTCATCGTTGATGGTCCACATGTTGGTGGTGTCGTTCCGCTTGACGCGGAACTTGCGTGTTTTCGCGGATTGCTCTGTCCGCAGCGACATGGCTTCGCTGTCGACCAACGCAGTCGGGATGCGGTTCCAGGTCGGGTCCGCGGTGTTCACCGGTTCGTCCGTCACGTCAAAGGCCATGATCTTGTTCGTGAAGTCGTAATCCACGTTGTTTTTGTTGGACAGGTTTCGGAGTTCGATCCGTTGCCCCGTCTTATACTTCCGGAAATCGATAAGGATCTCATACCGCTCCGCTCCGGCATGGCGGTAGTTTACGACGGTCTGTGCCACCGGGATCAGGCCGCCATCCGTGCCAACCACGACCAGCGGATCGCCGGTGCTGAGCGTCGGCCGCAAGGAGCGGGAGATGGAACAGTTCAGGATCCGGAAGCGGTAGACGCGCTTTTGCACCTTCATGACGGGCCAAGGCTTTCCGTTGACCAGGATTACGTCCCCCCATAGGCCCGAGTGGCTATTGTCGTCATAGCCCAGAGACCCGTCCGCTGCGAACATGGCATCACTGACAGTTAGTGCCACGTCGTAGCGGCCCTGCGGGAGCAGCTGCCGTTCGACGGGATCGTGCAAGTGATACTGCGCCGCGAGGCCGGAATAGGCGTTCAAGGCCGTGAAGTGGACGCCGTGGTCGTGGTACCACAGTGTGCGTGCCGGCTGGAAGTTGGCGTAGTGATAGTCCTTGTAAAACCCGGGGTGTGTGATGTCGCTGGCGTAGCCGTCGAATTGCGGCCGCGATGCTGACCCATGGAGGTGGGTGGAGGTGGATAGGGCATGCCCGTCCAGCGCGTGCCGGGCCGGCAGTTGGTTGCGCACCCTCAGAACGGATTTTGTGCCCTGGTCGAGGCTGATCGTCGGCCCCGGGAACAAACCGTTGTAGCCGAGAATGGGTGTGCTCAGCCGCGGGAGGATGCTTGCCGTGGCGGCCTTCTCCGTCAGCCTGTAGTAGTTGACCGGCGAGCCGTCCGCGGCATCCGTACCGGTAGCATAGGGCTGAAGGATCGGAGCCTGAACGAGCGCTGATTGGAAGGGCCGCGGCATGTCCTTGGAATTGAGCCGGCTGGCCGACTTGGCCTCCACCGATCCCGTCGGCACCATCGCGCCACCAGCGCCAAGGACTCCCAGTCCCCCGATCAACAAAACCTGACGGCGTGAAATGGACATAACAGGTCTCCTTTGTGTTCGGTAACTCGACTCTGCCGCACCCAGCTTGGAGATTTCCTGCGCCTGTCTCCCTACCTTGGGGGAACCCTAAAACGCAGCAGGGGTTAGTGAGCTGCCGCGAGGCGGGACACCAGCCGCGCTGTCACGGTTGTGCCGGCGCCGGGGACACTGAGGATTTCCAGCGCTCCGCCGGCCTCCCTGATGGTGTCCTTGAGTATCCGCAGGCCCAGGTGGCCGTCCACGGAGCCCTGCATCTTGTCGAATCCCTTGCCATTGTCCGAGATGCTTATTTCCGAGCCTTGATGGTCGGTCCGCAGCGAAAGCACTACCGTGGTTGCCCCGGAGTGTTTGGCACTGTTTGACAATGCCTCCCGGGCCACGCGGTAGAGCAAAGCCGACACGGCGAGGTCCAGCGGGCCGTCCTCCGGGACCCGCAGACGCACGGTGAGACCGCGTTCCTGATGTGGCTCCACGAGCCGTTCCAAGGACGTCTTTAGCCCAAGCTGTTCAAGGTCGGGAGGATACAGCTCGCTTGTAATGGCCCGCAGAGCGCGTACGCTCCGCTGCAGTATCCTTCGGGCTCCACCGAACACTGGTTGTTGTTCGGGCAATCCGTGGTGCTCTTCTGATTCCAGGGCGTAGCCCAGCCCGGATAGGTCCTGGATCACTTCATCGTGCAGGTCACGTGCGATCCTCCGGCGTTCAAGGTCGGAGGCCTCAATGGCGCGCTTGAGCAGCCGGTTACGTGCAACCTGATGCTCTTGGATCCCGCGGGCCAAGCGAAACGCCGGGGGCAGTTGGGCGAGCTGCAAGGCCGCCAGCGAAAGTAGTAGGGGCGGAATCATGCTGTAGAGGACCGCATCTTGTTCGACCCGCATGGGTCCGTCGTCATAGTAGGCCTCAAAAATCAGCCGGGTACCGTCAATCGCCGCCGAGCTGACGTAGACCTCCACTAGGTCCCCCGACGCCGACTCGTACTCGTTCTCCAGTTCCTGCTGGCTCTCCAGCGTGGCGGTCCCGGGGCCTCCGGCCAAAAGATCCCGGCCCCACGCCGGTAAATCGAATTGCTGGCCTACCAGCGAGCGCATGTCCGAATAGACCACCCGCCCGTCCGCGTCCCACACCTTGATACGCAGCACCGATGCGTCGCTGCGCCAAGGCTGCAAGGCAAGGTCCAATGCGGCCAGTGCAGAGGGATCACCGGCGAGCAGCGCTTCGTTTACGAGCGGCTTGATGGCAAAGTCGGCAACGCGTTGGGTGAGGAGGACAGCGTTGTTGAGCGCGTGCCGTTCCGCCGCGGCCCGAATCCAAAACGCGACCGGAGTCGCCACAACGAGCAGTGCCAGGAACCCCATCAGGAGGAATTTAGCCACAGCGGCCCGGACCTGGAATCGTTCAGCCGCTCCCGGATAGCTCGGCGTGCTGCCGCCCGCCGCGTCAGAAGGCCTGGACATTAGACTTCACGCTCAGAATGCCCCGAAGCTGTGCCTCCGCCATGGCTTCTCTTTGCGAGTGAGTGCCAAGTTTGGAAAAAATGGTTTTGACGTGGCCGCGGCACGTGTGGATTGAGATGTTCAGGCTATGCGCCACCGCCCGTATCTCATGCCCTTCCGCCATCAGGCGCAGCACGTCCAGCTCGCGGGGACTTAGGGGGGGCCCAGTGGGGGGCCCGGCGGAAGCTTGGTGGGGGACGCCAATCTGGGCCACCAACGACGGGTGTACCACCATGTTTCCCGCCCGCGCATGCCGGAGCGTGTCGAGCACAGCGGCCAGCGAGCCGTCTTTGGGGAGGAATCCGCATATTCCGATGCCGGCCGCCTGCCGGAGGACGTCCTGGGACGGATCTCCGGTCAGCATGATTATCCGCGTTTCCGGCGCATATTCCAGAATGCGGATCGCCGCTCCCAGCCCGTCACCGTCGGGCAAATGGTAGTCCATGACGACAACGTCGGGTGCCAGATCACGGCACATCCGCACGGCGTCCTCGACGGAAGCCGCCGAACCAACACTGTGAAGATCCGGCTCCCGGTCCAGTGCGCCGGTCAGTAGCTCGGCGAAGGTCCTGTGGTCGTCGACGGTCAGGATGCGTATCGCGGTCCGGGCTGCCGGACCAGCGTTCTGGGTTCCGAGCGCAGATGTTCCGCCTACGGGTGGCAGCGCAGTCGCAGGGGCCGACCTTCCGGCGTCCCCCGTGAGGCGCAGCAGGCGGGCGTGCACCGCGCGCAGTGCATCACCGGGGCTGCACCCCATTTCCCGTTCCAGCGTGCGCCGGTATTGTTCGAAGGCCCGGAGCGCTTCCAGCGGTTGGCCTGACGCCTCCAGCCCCAGGACCAGGGAAGACCAGGCCCTCTCGTTGAGCTCGTCCCCCGACAGGGCCTCCCTCGCCCAGGCGACTGCCGTGTCGTGTTGATGCAGGGACATCGCCAATTCAGCGGCGAGCACCCGGGCTCGGCAGACCCGAAGCTCGTGGTTGCGCCGTTCCTCATCCGCCCAGGACGCCCGCAACTCATCTCCCAGCAACGGCGCAGAGGCCAGTTCAAGGGCTTCCTGCAGGAGTTCCAGAGCCTCCGTGGCCCCACAGGTCGATGCTCGACGCAGTAGGTCATTAAACCGGCTCACATCCAGGTCAACGAGGAGGGAATCCATCATGTAGCCACCCGAGACCGTCCGAAGGGGACCGGCCTTGCCCTGGCCCGGCTGCAGATGACGCCGAAGGACGCTGACGTAGCTTTCCAGCGTCGGGAGCGCCTCTGCGGGTGGTCGCCCGGCCCACAGAACCTCAATAAGACGATCCTTGGACACTGGCATGCCGAGATTCAGCAAAAGGATTTCGAGGATTTGCCGCGGTTTGGGACCGCCAAGCCCACCGGACTCAAGGACTGCGCCGCCGCGTCGGATCCTGAGCGGGCCGAGGATCCTGATGTCAAGGATGCCTTGCGTCCGCAGATCCACGCTCACGGTCGACGGGCCGGCATTCTCCGGCGGAAGAATAGAAAGCATGTGAGACCTGCAATTCAGACGGAACCCTGTGCCCTCAAGTTATTTCCATCCGACAACTCTCGACACGAGTAAGGGGTACCTGTCTTTCATCGGTTAGCTAGACACCGACTACGTGCCGCTAGCTTCCTCCCCGGTGGTGACCCGCCCCAAGGGACAGTCCGGGCCCCCCGGGCAGTTCCAGGGTCAGCTCGATGGCCCGGTCAGGGAGCTCGAAGACGAGCGTGGCGTTGATACTTTCCCCCTGGCGTGCGACCGCGGGAGCCGGAGAAGCCCAGATCGCTTTCCACTTCCCTGCGCCGAGGCCCGAGACGGAGTACTCGGACGCGTCATAGGAGAGACCGCCTTGCTGCAAAGCGGTCAGCTCCAGCAGAACGCGGACGCGATGGAGCCCCTCGCCCGGTGGAGTGGCCAGCGCCGCAGCAGCAGCGGCTGGCGTCCATCCGTCGACGTCGGAGGGCAATACCCCGTTGATGCGTGCGAGTCCGCCGTTGAGGCTGGCTGAGGCGCCCAGCATAGCCGGAGGTTTCCGTGGTGTGGCCGTCACGACGCTCGCGACCAGGCACCCTACGAGGACGAGCAATATTGCCGGAATAAGGATTCTCGCGCGCTGGAGTGTTGCTGACGATGACATGTGGGCAATTTTCCCGCCGGCGCCCTAGGGAAACCCTAGGAAAGGGCCTCAGGGCGATCGCCGTGGGTGTTCATGACGACAGGATATCTACAAGCGGCTGTCCCTACTGTGAGCCTCACAAGTTCGCCCGTTGGCGCACGATGTTCGCGCCGGGGCGGAGCAGTGAGAGATGCACAGGATGGATGTGGGTCATGAAACGAAGATTTGGACCGCTGGTCGCAAGTTTCGGGCTTATCGCGCTGGTCGGCACTGCACCCCACGCCGTCCAGTGGGGGCTCCTGACTGGAGAGGGCAACGGCACTGGTCCACAACAAGGTGAAATCCTGCAGTCGCGCGCCACCTTCGACATTATCTCCGTGATCGCCCTCCTCGTGGCCGGTGTCGTGGGCTGCGTGGTTGCCGGGCGACTGCCCAGCCGCGTCCGGCGTCTCCGGGACGCCACCGACCACCTATCGCTCGATGAGCCGGGTCAGCGGGTCCCATTGCCCTCCTCCACCGACGACGACGACGACGTCGCCGTACTCGCCGCTACATTCAACAACCTCATCGATCGGCTTGAGCGCGGGACCGCGGAGCACCGTCAATTTCTCGACGATGCCAGCCGTCAGCTGGCTGCGCCGCTCGCTGCCGTCCGTCGGCACCTCGAGCTGCTGAGCGCCCACGACGCGGAAAGCGCCGCCCGGTCCCGCACTCTTCTACTGAAGGAGCTGGAACAAATACAGCGTCTGGTCAACGACTTCCAGGTGCTTGCCGGTAGCAGGCGCCCGGACTTCATCCATGCTGAATGGATCGACGTCGATCACTTTCTGGAAGAAGCTCTGCAGCGGGCCAAGATACTTGGCCGCCGACGCTGGACCCTAAGCGTGAAGCCTGGCGGCTGGGTTCTCGCTGATCGTCAGCGCATGTCCCAGGCCGTGGATCAGCTCACCGCCAATGCCTTGACTACCACCTCCGAAGACGACACGATCTCCCTCGGCGGTGTCTGGGCTGATTCTCCCGCAACGTCAAAGCGGAGCGGCGCTTCGGCCGCACGTGTCCCGTCCGCTCTGATTGGAGGACTGGACATATGGGTCTCGGACACTCGATCAAGAATTCCCACAGTGGAGCACCAGCGAATAAATGACAGATACGCGTTGTCCGGCCCGATGTCCCCGGGCGAAAGCTCGGGCCTGGGGCTGCCGATTGTCAAGGCAATCGCGGAAGCGCACGGGGGCAGCGTCCGGGTCCACTCGGCGGCCCGAGGCGGGAGCAGATTCACACTCTGGCTTCCGGCTCGGCTGGACATCATTCGGCAGCGAGGTTTGTGCGGACAAACGCTCCAGAGCCCAGAGCCCAGATAGACGACCGGTGATTCTCGATGAAAGTACCAGAAAGTCCGGGGAGTGGACGCCGATGATTTACCCTCAGACCGCTGGCGGTTCGCGGGTACGCGGAGAAGTAAAGTGATCCCGGCGGAGGATCCGCTCAATGGACCAGCCCAGCCTCCCGACTACGTCGCCGAACGCGGGGCGACGCCGCGCAAACAGGCTTCCGTCGAAGCTTCCGAACAGTACGCCGGTACCTCCCTGCGGCTTCAGGCACTCGAGATCATTGGCAGTCTCCTCAACAGCACCCGGCCGGAACTGGAAGAGGCCCGGTCCTGCCTGGGCCGTCATGTCCAAGCGCACCCCTGGGATCCGGAGATCGCCCTCCTGCTGCATCTTTGGGACCGCGCACAGCTCCTTGTCACTCCATGGGAGGTTATTCTCCCCCCGATGCAGCCGCCGAGCGCCATCCAATCCATGAATCTGCCGCCGCCCACTCCGCCAGAAAACCGATCCGGGGTGTGATCTCTGCCGGGATAAACCGCTGCGCGGCGCCGAAGACCGCCCACCTCACGTGTCTGGTTTCGAGGGGCCGCGCCGCCGTTGTCGGCCCAACGCGGCCGGACCGGCCGCATTTCTGCCTGTGTTGTCCGGCCACCGCCTCCCGGCAGCCCGGTCAGGTCTTGGCCGCCGCCACAAAGCCGCGGATCCTGGCCAGGTCCTTCACCCCGCGGGAGGATTCGACGCCGGAGGAGACGTCCACGCCCCAGGCGCCGGCCCGGGCCGCAGCGTCGGCGACGTTGGCGGGATCCAGCCCGCCGGCCAGCAGCCAGCTCCGGCCCGCTAAGCCATCAGGTCCCGCCAGACCCTTGGCCCGGACCGAGGCGTAGTCCCAGGCTTCGCCGGAACCGGGCACCGCGGCGTCGATCAGCAGCATTTCCTCGCCCCAGTCGGCGAACGCCTCGGGCGGGGCGGACATGGTCACGGCGCGGATCAGCTTCAGGCCGGCGTCGTGCACGGTCTGCACGTCCGCCGTTGTTCGGACGCCGTGCAGCTGGACCCATCCCAGGCCCGCCTCACGGGCCACGGCGACGGCGTCCGGGGCTGCTTCGTGCCGGAAAACTCCGACGGCGGGGACCCCGGCGGGGACGTGGGCCAGGAGCTCCCGGACCTGCGCGGGGGTCACTTCCCGGGGGCTGGGAGTCAGGACGAAGCCGACGGCGTCCGCCCCGGCCTCCACTGCGGTCCGGACCGACTCGGGGGTACTGAGCCCGCATACCTTGACGAACATTCGGCTCCTTCTGCTGTGTTTCCTTCCTCCGACGTTAGCAAGTCCACGGGTAGGATCAGGCACCCTACCGGCACACCGAGGTGAGATTTGGCGCCCATGTTTGTCCAGAACATGGGCGCGAAGTCGGACCTCGGCGCTGTCGGCAGCGGCCCGGGACCCGCGTGCGCGCCCGGGGGCCCAGCCGCGAACGCACCGGCCCGGCGGATAGGCTGGAGGCATGGAGATCATCCGCTTTGCCGAGCTGAAAGCCCAACCCTGGCGAAACGGCGGCGGTGTGACCCGCGAACTGGCCGGCCACCCCGTGGCCGCGTCCTCGCGGAACAGCACCGAACAGGACGGCGGCTGGGACTGGCGGGTGAGCATTGCCGACGTTTCCAAGGCCGGCGCGTTTTCCGCGTTCCCCGGCATGGACCGCGTGCTCACCGTGATCGACGGCGAACTGCTGCTGCTGACCGTCGACGGCGCCGAGCACCCATTGGAGAAGTACCGGCCGTTTCGCTTTTCCGGCGACGCCGACTCGGCCGGCGCCCTGCCCACCGGCGACATCCGCGGCCTGTTGGTTTTCACCCGCCAGGGCGCCTTCAAGGGCTACACCTCCATCATCGAACTCTCCAAGAAGCGCGCGCACCCCGTGTTCGAGGGCCAGTTCGGCATCCTGCTGCAGGGCCAGGCCACCGTCGGCCCGGGCGCTGCGGGCACCGAACCCGGCCCGGACGCAGGGACCGGGGCCGGCACGGCGCCGGTTGCCGCCGTCGAGCCCCGAACACTTGACCGATACGACGCCGTCGTCGGCTCTGACGCCGCGACGCCGGAAATCTTGGGCCGCGGTTTCCTCGCCGTCGTGTCGATCGACAGGGTCGCGGAGTAGTCCTTCCTCTATCGCCGCTTGAGACTGGAACTTCGCCTCCCGGCGGCGGCCTTGCTAGGCTGGACTCACGGCCGCTTTCTTGGCGGCCTCCGGACGACGGTTCAGTACCCGGAACGCGACAAGACTGGCCGCAGGAGCAGTTATGCCGTGGATCATCCTCATATTTTCCGGAGCGCTGGAAGCCGTCTGGGCCGCAGCCCTGCACCGGACCTCGCAGAAAGCAGGCCGACGCCGGATCGCACCGGCCGCCGTCTTCGTCGTCTCGGTGATGGCCAGCCTTGGCGGGCTGGCCATCGCCATGCAGTCCATCCCGACCGGTACCGCCTACGCGGTCTGGGTGGGGGTCGGGGTGGTCCTGACCTCCGCCTACGCGATGATCACCAAGGTTGAGCCCGCGACCGCCGGACGGATTTTGCTGCTCGGCGGAATCGTCGCCTGTGTGGCCGGCCTGAAGCTGGTGGCGTGACCATGGCAGCGAACCGCACGCCGGAATCCGCAACGAAGGCGCCCACAACCACAGCCCCCTGGCTGATCCTGCTTGCCTCGGCTGTACTGGAGGCAGTCTGGGCCACGGCCCTGGGCCTGTCTGACGGCTTCACCCGGCCACTGCCCACCCTCGTCTTCGCGCTGACCGCGACCCTGAGCATGGTGGGGCTGGGGCTGGCCGTGAAGCGTATCCCGCTCGGCACGGCCTACGCCGTCTGGGTGGGGGTCGGCGCGGCATTGACGGTCGGCTGGGCCATGGCAACCGGCGTCGAACCAGCCAGTCCGCTGAAATTGCTGTTCATCGCCGGGATCGTGGCCTGCGCCGCGGGTCTGAAGCTGCTGCCGGGCGGGAAATCCGCCTCTGCCCCGGCGCTCCCGCCCAGTTAGTCGGCGGCCACGCGCTCTTTCCGGGCCGACACGCCGTGCCGCGGCGCGGAATATGCGGGTGCGCCGAAAGTAACTGGGCAGGAGCGCTAGAATACTCCCGGGCCGGACACAGTTCCTGGCAGGGAATACTCCCGCGCCGGACGCAGTTCCGGGCAGGGACGGCAGTTCGACAGGAAAACCAGCGAATGGAGAGCGACGATGAATGCAGCATCAGTCCGGCTCGGCGACGGCCTCTCGGTCAGCCCCCTGGGGTTCGGCGGTATGGCCCTGACCCCGGTGTACGGGGACGTGGATCCGGCCGAGGCGCTGCGGACACTGCACCACGCGGTGGATGCCGGCGTCAGCTTCATCGACACGGCCGACATCTACGGCGGGGGCAGCAACGAGGAACTGATCGCCAAGCTGCTCAAGGAACGCCGGGGCGAAGTCCAGCTCGCCACTAAATTTGGCCTCGTGGGCACACCGGGAACCGGTTACACGGACATCCGGGGCGACGCCGCCTACGTGCGGCAGGCCGTGGACCGCAGCCTGCAACGGCTGGGCACGGACACCATCGACCTGTACTACCTGCACCGCCGTGACCTCCGCGTTCCGATAGTGGAAACCGTGGAGGCCATGGCGGGGCTTGTGCAGGCCGGCAAGGTACGGCATCTTGGCCTGTCGGAGGTGACGTCCGAGGAGCTGCGGCAAGCCAACAGCATCCACCCGATCGCCGCGGTCCAGAGCGAATGGTCCATCTGGAGCCGCGATGTGGAACGCAACGTTGTTCCCGCGGCGGCCGAACTCGGGGTGGGCTTCGTGCCCTATTCGCCGCTGGGCCGGGGATTCCTCACCGGCACCGTGGACGCATCCAGGCTGGGCAGCAACGACTTCCGCCGCAACATCCCGCGCTTCGCCGCCGACGCCGCCGACGCCAACCAGGTTGTGGTGGCCACCGTGCAAGCAGTCGCAGCCGAGCTCACCGCGGCCGGGCAGGATGCAACTCCTGCCCTGGTTGCCCTCGCCTGGCTCCTGGCGCAGGGCCGGAAGCTGGGACTTCCGGTGGTCCCCATCCCCGGCACCCGCAAGGCGCACCGGATCGATGAGAACCTCGGCGCCCTCGGCCTCGACTTCACCGCAGCGCAACTGACGAAGCTCGACGCAGCTGCGGACGCCGTCGTCGGCTCCCGGTCCGCGGACCCCAACTGGGTGTCCGAGGGCCGTGAATAGCGCCTCCGTAGACTGAAGCGCATGGACTCGCTCATTCACTCGTTACGTGACATCACCATCCGCCGGATTTCAGTCAGCGAGATGGACAACAACGTGTATCTGCTCACCGGCAAGGCGTCCGGGGCGCAGCTCCTGATCGATGCGGCCGATGACCTGGCCGCCATCCGGGGACTGCTCGCCGACGCCGCCGCAGATGCCTCAGCAACGCCGAAGCTCGCGCTGATTGCCACCACCCACCAGCACTGGGACCATGTCCGTGCGCTGCCGGATCTGGTGGAAGCCACCGGGGTTAAGACGGCGGCCGGAACGGATGATGCCCCGGGGCTGCCGGTGCCGGTGGATGTACTGCTGGATCACGGGGACGTCGGCAACTTTGACGGCTTCGATGTGACGGCAGTGCACCTGCGCGGGCATACCCCGGGTTCGATCGCACTGGTGTACCAGGACCCGGCAGGCCCGGCCCACATATTCTCCGGCGACTCACTCTTCCCGGGCGGGGTGGGCAACACCGACGAGGATCCGGAGCGGTTCGCCCAACTGATCGCCGATGTGAGCGAGCGGTTGTTCGGCGTGTATCCGGATGACACCGTGGTGCATCCGGGCCACGGCAGCCCGACCACCCTGGGAGCGGAACGCCCGCACCTGGCTGAGTGGCGTGCCCGGGGCTGGTAGGCCCGCAGTTGGTGGGCCCGCAGCACGATCCGCGCTGGGCTTCGCAGCTTGCGCTGCGCTTCGTGCTCCGCGCTGCGCTTTATGCCGGTCGCTGCGGGAATTCCCGTAGCGACCGGCATTTCGCGTAGCGCCGGTTATTTTGGGTAGCGGAAAACAGCGACCCTAGCGGCTGCGGCGTTCGTTCGACGCCGGAGCCGAGGCGCGGCGGGGGCCGCCGCTGCGTGCCGGACGGCCGTCGCCGGAGCGGCCGTTGCCGCCGCCAGCGTAGGAACCGCCCGAGGTGCCACCGGTGTTGGAGGACCAGACAGCGGAGTTGCCACCGGCGTTGCTTCCGGCGGAACCGGCGCCGGCAGCTGCACGCTGGCCCGTCGCCGGACGACCGCCGCGCGCACCGCCGGTTGCGCCACCCGTGCGGGGTGCGCCACCCGTACGGGGTGCACCACCCGTGCGGGGTGCACCGCTGCGGGAAGCCGAAGCGCCCCGGGCGTCGCTGCGGCCTTCTGCGGCGCGTCCGTCCGAACCTCGGCCGGCCGAGGCGCGGCCGCCTGCAGCCGGAACGTCGTTGCGGTGGGTGCCATAGGACGTTGAGCGCCCGCGGGCGCTGCGGCGTTCGGCGCGCTCGGCATCCATCCGGTCTTCGTTCTTCTCGATGACACGCTCAGCCGCGTTGCGTGCGGCGGCCTGGCCTTCGTAAGCCACGGCACGGCGCTCGGCGCGGGGCTGATCGGTGCGGGGAGCCTCGGCTCCGACGCGTCCGCGTCCACCACGTCCGCCCCGGCCACCCGCGGTGGGTGCAGCCTGGGTGGTGCGGCGGGCGCGCTTGCGCTCGGCGTTCGCCCCGGTGGAGCTGCCGCCGCCCTGCTTGGACTTGGCGGCCAGCAGCGCGGCGCGGGTCCGCGGATCGATCTTGTCCGCCATCTCGCCGACCAGCTGCGCCACCAGCGGGGAGTTGGCGGTAACGCGCTCGAAGTTGACCTCGACGCCGGCCGCCTTCATGAGCTTCTTGACGTCGGACTGCTGCTCCGGCAGTGTCAGCGTGACCACGGTGCCGTCGGAGCCTGCGCGGGCCGTACGGCCGGAGCGGTGCAGGTACGCCTTGTGCTCCGTGGGCGGATCCACGTGGATGACCAGTTCGACGTCGTCGACGTGCACGCCGCGGGCGGCAACGTCGGTGGCGACCAGGACGCGGACGTCGCCGGAGGTGAACTCGGCCAGGTTGCGGTCACGGGCGTTCTGCGAGAGGTTGCCGTGGAGATCGACGGCGGGGATGCCGGCGTCGGTCAGGGTCTTGGCAAGCTTGCGGGCGTGGTGCTTGGTGCGCATAAAAAGCATGCGGCGGCCGGCGCCCGAGGCGAGCTCGACGATCAGCTGCTTCTTGACGGTCTGGTCGTTCACGACGAGTACGTGGTGCTCCATGGTGGTCACCGCGGCCTGCGGATCGTCCACGGCGTGGGTAAGCGGGTTGGACAGGTAACGCTGGACGATCTTGTCCACACCGTTGTCCAGGGTGGCGGAGAAGAGGAGTCGCTGGCCCTTGCTGGGCGTCATGTCCATGAGCTTCTTGACCACCGGAAGGAAGCCGAGGTCGGCCATGTGGTCGGCCTCGTCCAGGACGGTGATCTCAACGGCCTCGAGGGTCAGGATGCGCTGGCGGATCAGGTCCTCCAGGCGGCCCGGGCAGGCGATGACGATGTCGACCCCGGCGCGCAGGGCCTTTTCCTGGCGGGCCTGGGAGATGCCGCCGTAGATCACCGTGGTGGTGAGGCCCATGGCCTTGGCCATCGGCTCGATCGTGGCGTTGATCTGGGTGGCCAGTTCACGGGTGGGGGCCAGGACCAGGCCCATGGGGCGGCCCGGCTTGCGGAAATGCTTGGCCTCCCGCTCAGCGAGTCGTGCTACAAGCGGGATGGCGAAAGCGATGGTCTTGCCGGAACCGGTGCGCCCGCGGCCCAGGACGTCGCGTCCGGCCAGGGTGTCCGGGAGGGTCTTGACCTGGATGGGGAACGGTTCCAGGATCCCCTGCGCGGTCAGGGTGTCGGCGAGGGCCTTGGGCGTGCCGAGGGCAGCGAAAGTAGTCATGTGTTTTATAAAGTCTTTCAGGCGGTATCCATGCGGATATCGGCCCCCGGTGCCGGTTGGCCCAGGGGTTCGCCGAAGAAAAGTCAGGTGATCGACCGGGCTGCCACTCACCTTGCGGAAGTGGCCGCTGGGACCAAATAGAACGCGTTCATCGACGCAGGATGTGCCTCTCACATGAAAAAACCCACTCCCTGCAATCGGATTCCAGAAGAAATCCAGCAGGGGAACCGGTTGATGAACCGGACCGGTCATTCAAGACCAAAGTGGGCATCACTGCACATCAAGTTCCCCTAGCCTATCATCCGGTGCCGGTCCGGCCCGCATCGCGCAGATCCGGCGCGGGAAACAGCCTCCCGTTGTGCCAGGCCTCGGTCCAGTCGCTGTATCCCGGCCGCCCCGCGCCTGCAATGATGAGGTGAACGACCCCGAGGAGCACGATGACCGAGCACCAACACCCCGACGGCGGGAGCAACGCCACCGCGGCCCAGCAATGGGACGAGACGTACCTCGGCCGCCCCAGGATGTGGAGCGGGCAGCCCAATCCGCAGCTGATCGCCGAGGCAGCGCACCTGGCGCCCGGCACGGCGCTGGACCTGGGCTGCGGCGAGGGCGCCGACGCCATCTGGCTCGCCGGCCGGGGCTGGAAGGTCACGGCGCTGGACGTTTCCGCCGTCGCCCTTGAACGCGCCACGGCCCATGCGCAGGAGAACGGGCAGGGCGCAAACATCGAGTGGGTTCAGCAGGATCTCGCCACCTGGGTGCCCGCCCAGCTCTTCGACCTGGTCACGGCCCAGTTTCTGCATTCCACCGTGCTGCCCTGGCAGCAGGCGCTGCAGTTGGCTGCCGCGGCGGTGCGGACGGGCGGCACCCTGCTCGTCGTCGGCCACCATCCCGACGGGCTGCCACCGTGGGGGCAGCATCACGCGCCGGAGCGGTTCTATACGGCAGAGGAGTTGGCCCGGGAGCTGGGGATCGAGGCGCCCGAGTGGGGCCTCGACGTCGCGGACACCCGGCACCGCAGCATCATCGGTCCCGACGGCGAGGCAGCTGCCGTAACCGACGCCGTGCTGCGCGCCACCCGGCTGGAAGCGCACTGAGAAAAGCGCCCGCTGGTCGAGCCGCCCGCCCGGCCCACCATTTCCCCCGCTGCCAGTCACTTGCGCCGAACGGACGCTTTCCTCGAGGCGACCCGAGGGGCGACCACGACGGCGGCGACGCCGATCACCGCGGTCAGCGCGAAGACGCCGGCGAAGGACGCCGCCGTCGTGCCGTCCGTGGACGTCGCCGTGAAGGCGGTAAAAATGATCCCCGTGGTGGCGAGGGACAGCGCCCCGCCGAGGGAGTCGGAAATGGACATCGCCGAGCTGTTAAAGCCCTCGTTTTCCTTACTGGACAACGCCAGTGTCATCACGCTCAGGCGTGCGTACATCAGGCCCATGCCGGCGCCGGCGAATACCCATGCGGCGATCGCGACGGCGGCCGGCCAGTGGAGGACGGTGGTCACCAGCACCAGCACGACGGCGCCGAGGACGAGGGCCGCGCCGATCCGGACCGAGCGTCGGTTCTCCAGCCGCGGCCCGAGCCGGCCCTGGACCGCGGAGCCGGCAGCCCAGGCGACGGCGCCTCCGGTGAGGGTCAGGCCGGCGAAGGTGGGCGAGAAAACGTAGCGCTCCACCAGCAGGTACGGCAAATAAACCTCCGCGCCGAAAAACGCGGCGGAGGCCAGGCCGCGGGTAAGGATGACGCTGGGAAGGCCGCGGCCGGCGGTCAGAGTGCCGCGCGGCACCAAAGGCCGGACAGCGACGAGGGCCACGACGACGGCCGCTACTGCCGCGATTCCGCCGGCTACCGGGAGCCCGGCGGAAAGGTTCAGGCCCAGCACGGCGAGCGCCGCGAGGCAGGCCCAGGCCAGCCGGCCATAGCCTCCGGTCCTGCGCGTGGCAGAAGTGGACATGTCCAGCGGTGCAGTGCGGCCGGGCGCATCCTCGGGCCCGCCGGCGTCGGGGGTTCCGTGCAGTCCGCGCAGCGCCGGGATAATCATGAGCAGGGCCGGCACCACCAGACCCACGACGCCAAGAAACACCCAGTGCCAGCTGGTGAGCTGGGCCACGAGGCCTGCGGCGAAGGGACCCACCAGTGAGGGGAACACCCACGCCGCGGAGAAGGCGGCGAAGATCTTCGGGTGAAGCGGCGGCGGATAAACCCGGGCGATCACCACTTACAGGGCCACCGTCATGGCGCCGCCGCCCAGGCCCTGCACCAGCCGGCCGGCCACCAGGGCGGGCATACTCTCTGCTGTTCCGGCGATCAGCAGGCCTACCACAAACATGGCCACGGAAGCGTACAGCGGGCCCACCGGGCCGCGCCTATCGGACCAGTTTCCGGCGGCCACCATGCCGATGACGCCAGTGGCCAGCGGGCCGGCGAACGCCAGGGCGTAGAGGGCAGCCCCGTCCAGCTCGCGGCTGACCAACGGCATGATGGTGGTCACCGCCAGGGATTCGAAGGCGGCCAGGAACACCAGGGCGCAGGCACCCAGGGTCACCAGCCGATAGTCGCGGCGGAAGATGCCGGTTGATTCCAGGGACGGGGCGGGGGCGGTACTGGGCAGAGGTTTTGCCGGCGAGTTTTCGGCGGAACGCGAGTGTTGGCTCAAGGGGAAGCATGCCACAACTGCCGGGCGGTCGCACCACGCGCCGGGCACAGGCGCACCATCACGGCCTGGGCCGCTGACCATCAGCCGATGAAGCGGTTCCGCCCGGCGCGGTAGCCGAACACGGCGGCCAGCGAGCCGACGACGAGGAAGAGCACGCCCGCCGCGGCAAAGGACCCGGTGGACTGGTGCAGCTGGCCCACCAGCAGGGTGCCGGTGGAGCCCAGCCCGTAGCCCACACCCTGCATCATCCCGGACAGGTGCGCGGCAGTGTGGCCGTCCCGGGTGCGGACCATGATCATGGTGAGCGCGACGGCGGTCAGGCTGCCCTGGCCCAGGCCCAGCACCCCGGTCCAGACCCAAATCAACTCCAGCGGCCCGAAGATACTCAGCGCGA
>NZ_JBWZCH010000017.1:0-100009 GCF_059383435.1 Pseudarthrobacter sp. HLT1-7
GGGGGGGGGGGGGGGGGGGGAGGGCCGGTAAACAGCAGTGAACGGCTACGCCGAGCCCGTAGCTTGGCTGCCCGTTCGGGCCGTGAAACGCCGTGTGAACAGTCGGCAAAGGCCTTCCGAATTGGGGCGCGTGCGTGGCCGGGGCCGGTGCCGGGGAGGGTAGTTTCAAACCATGACAACTCCCTCTTTACGATGGGGCAGGGCTGCGATCGCCGCCGTTGCCCTGGGACTCCCTGCCGCCTTTCTTACCCCGGCAGGCGTGTCCTTTGCAGGCGCCGCAGCGCCGGCATCCCAGCAGGACGGACAGCAGGACGGCCGGAAGCTGGAGCTTGGCGCCCCGGATCTTCCCGAGACGCGCACCGTCACCACGTTGGCCCCTGGACTGACACGGACCTCCATCACCCGCGGCGCTCCGGATGCTTCCCTGTTCTGGACCGCCGAAGTGGCCATCCCGTCCACATCTGCCGATCCTGGCGCCCCGGCCTCTGCGCTGTCCGATGAAGCAACGGCCCAGGCGGTAGCGCTCAAACTCCGGGCCGCCGGAGTCCAGGTCCGGGTTGAGCACGTCCAGTCCCCTCAACTCGCCGACGCCGGCGGAGACCTTGGCTACCGCGTCCGGGCCGGAGCATTTCAATCCAAGGCCGACGGCACAGCCACGATCAGCCAGACCAGGGCAGCAGGCTATAACGCCTCCGCCGTGTACACCGGCTGGGACGGCGACGCCGGGACCACAGGCACAACCCGCGGTCAATGGAAGCTCGAAGTCCTCACCCTCGATCCGAAGCTGTTCCGGGGAGAACTCACCTCAGGCTTTGGCCCGGACCTGCAGGACCGGGAAACCACAAGCGAGCTCGCGACGGCCGAAGATGCCCTGGCGGCGGTGAACGGCGGATACTTCGTCCTGGACCCGAAGGCCGGGGCGCCGGGCGACCCGGCCGGGACCGCCGTCGTCGATGGCAAACTGCTCAGCGAACCGGTCGGCGACCGGCCATCTCTCGTCATCAATGGCAGGAAGAACGAATCTTCAATCAAGCGGCTGACATGGACCGGACGTATCTCGTCGCCTGGCCACGGCACGTCTGTGACCCTTGACGGCCTCAACCGGGTACCGGGGCTGATCCGCAACTGCGGAGGTACCGGTGATCTCCCCACCAATCTGCCGCGCCATGACGCCACCTGCACGGACCCTGACGAGACCGTCGCCTTTAGCGGCGAGTTCGGTCCCGCCACGCCGTCCGGTCCAGGACTGGAAGTTCTCCTGGATCAACACGGCGCGGTGACAGCCATCAACGCCGCCCGGGGTACAGCCGTACCGGCCGGCGGCAGGACCGTGCAGGCCACCGGAGCGGACGCGGCGAAGCTCAAGGACGTGGCAACCCTCGGCAAACGCCTCGATGTCGAGTCCCACCTGACCAATGAAGCCGGCAAGGCAGAGAAGACGGGTGGGGACACATCCGTCGTCAACGGCGGGCCGATGCTCGTGTCCGGCGGCGCCGAGAACATCACGGCCCGACGCGACGGCATGGTCCATTCCGGCGACAGCAACAGCTTCTATTACGGCTGGGTCCACAAACGCAACCCCCGGACCATCGCTGGCGTCGACGCCCGGGGGCGCACCCTCCTGGTCACTGCCGACGGACGTCAAACCACATCGCTAGGGCTGAGCATCAAAGAAGCAGCAGACGTCGCCCGGTCACTGGGGATGGTGGACGCCATCAACCTCGACGGCGGAGGCTCCACCACCATGGTCGCAGACGGCCAGGTGGTCAACGCGCCCTCCGATGCGGCAGGTCAGCGTCCGGTGGGCGACGCGCTGCTGGTCCTCCCGCGCCGCAGGGACTGACGTGACCGCCCGTCCCGCTCGCCACGGATCCTACAAATGCAACTGACAAGTTTCCTGGGCGCTGCGCTGCCAGTGGCTGCTGCCGCGGGGATCGCGGTGAGTGCCGCGTGTGTGCTGGTCCCTGCGCTGCGAGGGAATCTCCATCTCCGCTACGTCCCGCTGGTCGCCCTCCTGGCTTCGCTGCTGGCGCTGCCCACGCCCGGAGCCAGTGCCGCTACGGTGGCCCTTGTCTTCGTGGCGGGCGTGATCGTCGTCGTCCGGGGGCTCGTCCCGCCGGTACGGTTTCCGCGCCCCACAGGACCGTACGGCGTCGGCACGGTTGTCCATCGATGGAGCGACCCGGACCGTCCCGAGATTCTCTCCGAGGACCCGGATGAGATCCGCGAGATTGTTGCGCAGATCTGGTATCCCTCTCGTGCCACGTCGGGGCCGCGGTCCCGGTACATAGAAGATGCGGGCGCCGTCTTCAGCTCCCTGCTCTCGGCGCTCAAAGACGTGACGGGCGGTCGGACTGCCCTGCCCGCGTGTCTGCTCGGGCATCTCGGCCACACAGCCACAAACGCGATCCTCGATGCCAGTATCGCGCCCGAAGAGACCCCATACCCGGTGGTTGTGTACCTGTCGGGCCTTGGTGGCTTTCGCACTTCCAACACGGTGCAGGTCGAGGAACTCGCCTCACACGGCTACGTCGTCGTCGGTATCGACCAGCCGTATATCTCGGCCAGCACGGCCGCCACGTCAGGCGGCCGTCGCATCCCGATGCTTCCGCGCACGCGACTGTATGCCCGCCACGATCCCGGCGTGGTCATCGCGCACTTGGCTGCGGATGTCGATCTCGTGCTCGCGAGACTCGATGACCTGCACGGGGCCGGACAGGACGAGGTGGCGCTCAACGTCGACCTGCGACGCGTCGGCGTGTTCGGAATCTCGCTCGGGGGGAAGATCGCGGCCGAGGCGTGCCGGCGGAACGAGCGCATCGGCGCGTGTCTGATGTACGACGCAGCGATGCCCGCGAGCGTGGTCGCCTCCGGGCTGCGCGCGCCTGCCATGTGGTTGACCCGTCCGGTCGCCGATATGCGGCGGGAGCACCGACGCTCGGGCGGGTGGGACGACGACGTCATCGAAGAGACGATCACCAGCACAGCGCAGACGCTGGCGAAACAGCCGCAGGGCACCGGGTTCCACATCGCGATCTCGGGAATGTCACACATCGACTTCACCGACGCCCCCTCATGGGCGCCGCTCCTCGCCAGAATGGGCCCATCGGGATCGATCGGCGTACGGCGAGCCCGCACGATCGTCAACGCATTCACGCTCGCCTTCTTCGACGCGACCTTGCGGGGCATCGGGGTTCCGCTGCCAGACAACACCCGATTTCCCGAGGTCGAGTGCACCGTGTATTGAGTGCGCAGTTAATTGACTGCACCGGCATTCAATAACTTCCTGACCGCCTGCAGCACACCAACAACCGGCGTTAAGGCCTCAGGCCAACGGGGCGGCCTGCCGTCAACATCGTGTCGGTATCGCCAGATGGGTCAAGTCGTCGTCTTGCCCTGGAGTCCGCCAGGGCCACATCCGACGTCACAACACTGGAGTGCAAATATTCCGAAGCCGTTGGGTGCCCCGTCAAAGTGGAATTAGGGGACGTTGTATCTGCCGGTCCCTGACGGTGACGGCCCCCGGAGTCTTTCCGGTTCGACGGCGGCGGCACCCTCATCGAGTCCGTGTCCCTCACCTGCCCGGCCGACGGCGGCACATAGGCTCGATTCATGGACGCGAACCCGCTGGCGGAACTGAAAGGGCAGACCTCGATTAACGAACTGCTCGAGGAACCCGTCGGAGTCCGCCCGGTCCGGCTGCCGCTACCGATCCAGTTCCAGTTGGTGGCAGTCCGGCGCGTGTCCTGAGACCTTGGCGCATCCCGGGCCCAACGCCTCCGGACGGCAGGCTGGCGAGTAGTCGTGCGCTGGAAACGAGTAGCGGCTACGGTGTTCGAAGCGGCGGCCGTCAGAGGAACATAGGCTTATGACCACCTACATCGTTGAAGCCGCGGCCTTGGATCATCGCTGTCAGTGTTGCGGTGACATTGCGGAAGATCTGTTTTGTGGAGACTGCGACCCTCATCCGGATACGTCCACTGCAGTAGCGGTATCCGCAGCAGAATAGGCACCAAGGTCCGGGGACCAACAGCAGATTCACTCATTTCTGCCGCACAGACCCTCCCGGTCAGTCTCCCAGCGTGCCTACTGGGCAACCCAGCCGAACTTCCGCTGGCTCTCACAGCAGCAGGTCAGGCCATTGGCGGCGCCCGTACCGGGTTTCTTTACAAAACTCGGGGTGCGGCATCAAGGTTCGGCCAACGGGAGACGAGCACGGCCTAGACTGCGAACCGCCTGGTCATCCGGTTGACGCGCCGGTCCTGCTGCGAGCAAATGAGTGCTGCCGTGAGGTCCCCTCAGCTGTTGTCGAGTTTGGTCAAAAGTGATGCAAGAATCTGACGTTCCGTGCTGTCAAGGCCTTGCAGCAGTTCGTGTTCCGTTTGCACGTGGGCGGACAGGGCGCCGTCGACGATGTCCTTGCCGCGGTCGGTGAGCAGGACTTGTTTTCCCCGCCCGTCGACGGTGCTGGGGGTGCGGGAGACGAGGCCCTGGCTTTCCAGCCTGTTCAGCCGCTGGGCGGTGGCACTCGAGGTAACCATTGAACTCGCGGCCAGGTCTTTCGGTGTCAGGACAAACGGGGTTCCCGTGCGGCGCAACGTCGCCAGGACATCGAAACCGGCCGCGTCCAGACCGTGTTCGGCGAAGGTGTGTGCCAGGCGCTCCTCGAAACGCCGGGCAACGCGGGACAGGCGCCCCACGACTGCCATGGGGGACACATCGAGATCCGGCCGTTCTCGGTCCCATTGTTCGAGGATCAAATCCACCTGATCGGTCATAGGATCCACACTAGCAATTAGCTAAGTGCTGAGCTATCTTAGCTAAGTGCTTAGCAATAAATGGATGGTCCTTCTTGTGACCGCTCTCGCGCCCTGTGTGTGGGGGACGACGTATATAGTGACCGCGGAGCTACTGCCTCCTGGCCGGCCCCTCCTGGCAGCAGTGCTGCGTTCGCTCCCTGCTGGACTGGTGCTGCTTGTGATGGTCCGGCGACTGCCCCGGGGGAGCTGGTGGTGGAAGGCGCTGCTATTGGGTGCCTTGAACATCGGGGTCTTCTTTGCGTTGCTGTTTATTGCGGCGTACCGGCTGCCGGGTGGGGTGGCGGCCACGATCGGTGCCGTGCAGCCACTGCTCGTGACAGTATTCGCCTCCCGGTGGATCGGCGAAAAACTCACGACGAAGAAAATTGTCCTGGGCCTTGTCGGAGTGGCGGGGGTCGCTCTCCTGGTCCTGCAGGCTCAGGCGCGGCTGGACACCGTAGGAGTTGCCGCTGCACTGGGCGGTGCGCTGGCGATGGCTGCCGGTGTGGTGTTGAGCAAGAAATGGGGACGGCCCGGCACTCTCCTAACCACCACGTCATGGCAGCTCATCGGCGGTGGCATCGTCCTGACACCCCTGGCTCTGATCATCGAAGGGCCGCCACCGGAATCCTTCACCGCTGCGAACGTCTCCGGCTACCTGTACCTGGGCATCATCGGCACGGCTGTCGCCTACACGCTCTGGTTCCGCGGGATCCATCTCATGCCGGCATCCACCACGGCATTCCTCGGCCTCCTCAGCCCGTTGGTCGCGACACTGTGCGGATGGATCGTCCTCCATGAAACCCTTACCCCCGGGCAGCTCGCCGGAGCAGCCATCATCCTCGCCACGCTCATCACCACCGGGGCAAGCTTCGGGACGGGAAAGAACCGGCCCGAGCCATCCGCGCTCCGGGCCACCGCAACCGGACGGCGCCGGTTCCCGTATATCCGAAGTTGAATATCCCGCAGCTGCCGCTGACGAATGAACTGGCCCATAGTTGACGATCTCCCGCACCGTTCAGTCCACGGAGCTGTCCCGGAATCCGGCAAACGTGTTCAAGGCGGACGAGGAGGGCCTTATCACGATCACCCGCCGGGACGGGGAGCGGCTCACGCTTCTAACGACCAGCGAGTTCGATCGGGAGCATGAGTGCATGGAACCTGCCGCGCATCTGGTGACGGCCTCGCCGGGTAAAGCCCCACGTTCCCCTCGCTGACAGAGTCCATGGACTCTCCCCGTGGGTGGCCTTCCTGAGCGACGAAGATCGAGGCTTTCGCCCTGGAGATTGTGGTCATCATCCGCGTTGCCGCGGATCTTCGGGCCGATCCGCAGGGCGTGCAGCACCAGCAGGTCCCGCGCGGCTCCGTGCCCGCCCCAGGCGTCGGGTCCGGGCGTCTGATGGTCAGTACCCGGCAACGTTGGCGAGCTCCTGATCGACGGCGTCCAGGGTGCCGAGCAAGTCTCTATGCATTGCCCACTACGGCGATGCTGGTCCCGAACCGCTTCCGCTGTCGTTCCGCCGGGCCCAGCGCAGCGTCCGGCGGACGATGAGCGTTGCGACGATGACGACGATGACGACCATCACCATCACCATAATCGCCAGGAGCACCATGACGTGCCATCCTTCGAGTCTCATCGGTTCCCATTCCCCTTCGGATGATTTGAGCCGACTCTACCCCCTGGACGGGTTACCTGGCTGTATGGCCTGCACGACGGCGGCCGGGGCCTTCGACGGCGCGGGTGCACCGCGGCCTGGGCCCGGGTAAGCTGCCCGGCGTCCGGCCGGCGGCGGCACATAGGCTCGATTCATGGACGCGAACCCGCTGGCGGAACCGTTTCCCGCCGCAAACCTATCAACGACCGATTCAGCGGCGGCGTGGCCAGGGGGCCTGGCCGCGGGAGAGGACCTGACCGACTGCTTCCCGCCTGCGTGGGTCGATGTGGTCTACAACGTGGCGCTCCGACACCTGGACCGTGCACCGCTAGGCCGCATCTCTTCCGACTTCGGTGCCCAACAGATAGTGTTGGTTCATGGAGACGAAAAGGACTACCACTGAACAGACGGTCATCCTGAAAAGCGGCGGCCGGGAGTTTACAGTCAAGGTCCGGAACGGGGTCGGGCTGATTCCCAAAGGCCTGGCCCAGGTGCACACGCGCCGGCCGGCGAGTTCCAAAGCGCGCGCGAAGGCGCCGGTAGAGACGATCACAATTAACCTGGGCGGTTTGAAAAAGGACGCTCCGGACTACGGACCGGGCGCCATGACGCAGCGACTCGTCAACGCCCTCGGGAACAACACCGTTGCCGCACTCCTGGGCGTCAACAAGGATCGTCCGAGCCGGTGGGCGTCCGGCAAAGATGCACCGAACGATGAGAACCGTGCCCAGCTGGCCGACCTGGACGCCCTGGTGGGCCATCTCCACAGCGCATTCACCCCGGCCCAAGCCATCTTGTGGCTGGAGGGCCACAACTCCCACCTCGGTGCCCGGCCCATCGATGTCTACCGGCTCGAAGGTGCAGCACCGGTGATCGAGGCGATCCGCGCCCACGAGCAGGGAGCCTTCGCCTAGTGGAATTCTGGCGCGTGCTGAACTATCACCCGGCGGCCGCTGACACCTCCGCGAACGGGCATCCCCTCTACATCTGGCCCAGACAGGGTTCCGGGCGGGTCGATGACCCTGACCGGGACTATCTGGTGCTCTATGTCGGCGATTCTCCGGAGGGTGCCATTGCTGAAGCCCTCGGCGACTACTCGGTCTGGAAGCCGGAAGTCCTGGATCCGTCGCCGGGGACGCCTGCCGGGACGGTAAAAGCCCTTGTGAAGTACGAGGGGGACCCGTCCATCCTGGATCTTGATGATCCGCAGGCGCTGCAGGACTGGTCGCTGCGGCCCAGCAGCGTTGTCTCCAAAGACCGGGCCTCCACCCAGCAGTGGGCGCGGTCCATGTACGACACCGGCGACTACGCCGGCCTGTCCTGGTGCTCCTTCTACGAGCCGCGCTGGGCAAGCTACGGAGTGTGGGACGTTTCAGGGCTCAGTGTGGCCGGTGCCCCGGAGGCGCTCACCCTCAGCCACCCTGCAGTGCAGGACGCGGCGGCCCTGATCCGACGGGTGATCAGCTGACCCGGCAAGACCCGAGGGCCGGTGAGAGGGTTTCCTGACTTCGCACACATGAGCGGTAAGCAAACGGGCAACCGCCCATCTACCTCTTAGGAGAACATCATGGCCTCGATCCACGAATTCCCCGGCTCCCCGTTCCAGCGCGCACTTGCCGCTGGCGTCCAGGCCAACGTCCCGACCGGTGTTATCGGTGAGCCCGGCCAGGGCAAGACGGCCACCATGGAGTCCTAGACCTCCGGGCACCTCCGCCCCGTCCACGATGAAGGGCATGCTCCGCGTCGTGCAGGAACGCTACGTCGGCGACACGAAGCTCAACGACTCCGTCTCCATCGTGGCCCTCCTGATGAACCCGATCGACACCGCGGTGGACGCCTACGACCTCCGGGCCGCAGAAGCCTTCATGGAACTGTTCGGCAACACGAAGTACAAGGTGGCTGTCTCCAAGTAGGCTGGCGAACCACTCTGCTTCACCGGCGGTTCGAGTATGCCGTGCCAAAACTAGAGTTCATGAGACGACCGGCGGCGCGTCATCCGCCCGCTGTGCTTGGCGGGTTGAAGCCGTGACTAACGATGGCGCCGGCAGCGAGGCACCGCCCCCGGAAGTCTGTGAAATATAGAAAAGTTCGGGCAATTCGTCGCCGACCCGGTCTCGGCATGCGGGCGTCTTGAGCACGCCCCGCAGGATGGCTAGGTACGCTGCCTGCGCTGTCACAGTCAGCTGGTCAACGAGCGCGACAGCAATGTTGCGGGAGGGCGTTGAGTCGGAAACTAACGGACATTCGCAGGTCGGTCCGGGCCAGATTTGCGGTTCTTCGACCCAAGCACCTCAGCCGGTGCGGTCGGAATAAGTAGCCCGTAAATAGCCCTTCGTAGGATTGGCAGGCAAAACAAAACCCCGCCTTCATGGCCTAAGGCCAGTAAAAACGGGGTTTTCTCAGTTGGTGCACCCCCCGGGACTCGAACCCGGAACCCATTGATTAAGAGTCAATTGCTCTGCCAATTGAGCTAGAGGTGCCTCTGTTGTTTCGTTCACCGGGGCTTTTCGTTTCCCTGGTTGTTCTCCGCAACGACATGAAACTCTACACGAGATTCGATGTCGTGTGAAATCGACGTTGGCAGGGGTAGTGGTGCCTACCCGGGGAGGTTCAGAACCAGCACAAAATCAGGGTTTTGGTTGTTGGTGAGCACCCAGAGGCGGCCGTCGGGTGACACTGAAACGTTCCGGATCCTGCCGTACTGGCGGGTGAAATAGCTCACAGCTTCGCCCGCAAATTCCCCGCCGAGGGGGACTGCCCAGATCCGCTGGCCGCGGAGGGCGCCCAGGTAGGCCGTATCGCCGACTATTTCGAGTCCGCTTGGGGAGGACTCCGCCGTCGACGGCCACACGAGCTTCGCGTCAAGGAAGCCGCTGCGGTGCGGGGCGCCGGTCACGTCCGGCCAGCCGTAGTTGCCGCCGGGCACAATCAGATTCAACTCGTCGTTCACGTCGGGACCGAATTCGCTGGCCCACAGCCGGCCGGCACTGTCCCACGCGAGCCCCTGGACGTTGCGGTGGCCGAGGCTGTACACCGGGTTGTCCCCGAACGGATTTCCCGGAGCGGGACGGCCCTCGGGCGTGAGGCGCAGGATCTTGCCGCCCAGGGCACCCGAGTTCTGTGGCTGTTCGCGGCGCTGCGAATCGCCCGTGCCGACGTACAGGTACCCGTCCGGCCCGAACCGGATCCGTCCGCCGTTGTGCGTGGATGCCTTCGGGATTCCGGCAAAAATGACCTCCGCCGGCCCCAGCCGCAACTGCCCGCCGCCGTCCTCGAGGCGCATTCGGGCGACTCTGTTGTCAGCCGCCGCCGTGAAATAGGCGTACAGGTACCGGTCCGACGCGAAATCCGGGGAGAGCGCCAGCCCCAGCAGTCCGCCTTCGCCGCCGGGCACGACGTCGGGCACCCGGCCGACGATGCCGGCCCGCCCGCCGCTCACCGGGACGCCGCCCGTCGAGCCGCCGCTCACAGAGCCGCCGCCCGGTCCGCTGCTGATGGACCGGAGCAGCGCGCTGTCGCGTTCGGAAATGATGGCGGTGCCGTCGGGCAGGAAAACCGTCGACCACGGCACACGCAACTCCGCATCGATCCGGCCGGCTACCGTCGGCGGGGCCGTATTCTGCGGGACATCCGATGCGGGGCTGCTGGCCGCCGGGCCGCCGCTGCCTGCCGGGAGAGCCGGGGGCGTGCCGCTGCCAGTGCAGGCCGCCAGCAGAATCGAGGCGGCGGCCATCACCAGGGCACGGACGCCGGCCCGCATCGCAGTCCGGGGCGCAGCTGATGGCCTGCGCCCCGTCCTTGTCGTCATCCGCGCTCCCATTGCGGTGCGGCTCTTCTCTGCGGCCGTCAGCCGTGCCGACGACTACTGCCGTGACCGGCGGGGTGGCCGGAAGCCGGCGGCTTCGGCATGGGCCGGAGACAGGAACCAGACCTCGGCGGTGGTTTCCTCGAAAGCGGGGCTGGTGTCTTCGTGGTAGATCATCGAGGAGGCGTTGCCTTTGACGGTGAACCCTTCGGGGCCGCTGCCGTCGGCCGCGGGTGACGCCGATCCGTCGCCGTAGGGCTGGTCCAGGGCGAGATGGCCGGCCGGTTCGGCGGTGTGGCTCGGGTCGGGATGGCCGGCCGGCTCGGCGGTGTGGCTCGCAGCAGTTTCGGCGGCTGCGGAGGACGCCGCCATCTGCCGGGTTTCGGCCACGGCAAGGGGTGCCGCCTCTGCTGCCGCCGGCCCTGCCGGCCCGGCGGCTGGTGCCGCAGCCGGTTCCGCCTCTGCATCCGGCGCAAAGGCAGCCTCGGCCGCGGCTGACTCCGCGCCGGGCAACGTGGGCGCATGGGGCTCGGTGTACTCGGGGTGATGCACCGGGACGGCCGCCGCCGTTAGCCCGGCAGCCGCCGTCGGCTCTTCCGCCTGCGGCCCGGCAGCCGCGGCCCCTTCCGTCACAGTGCCGACGTGTGCCGTGGATCCGCCGTGAACCGGCTCATGGCGGACCGCCGCCTGCGGCTCGGCCGCTGGTGTCTCCGACCATTGGGTTTCCCACTCGGTGCTCGCCGGTGCCGGGGGCTCGCCCGCACCCGGAACCCTCGGAGCGGCCGCTGCCGGGTCCGGATACGGCTCGTCCGCTGGCGGCTCTGCCGCCGCCGTGTCTTCTGCCGTGGTGGGCGGCTCGGGTTCGGCCTGGCTGAAGCCGGCAGCCGTGGGTATCCCGGTGGTGGCGGCTGCGGTTGCGGACGCCGCGGCACCACCACCGGAGAGGGCGCCGCCGTGTCCGGTATCAGGCATCGAAGCGGGTTTGGAGGCTTGCGCGGAAGCGGTTGTGCCGCCTCCGGCCGTTGAGTCGCTGCCGCCGCGGGAGTTGTTGCGGTTCAGCAGCCACCAGACGACGGCGACAATCGCCACGATGACGACGAGCCAGATAATCCAGTCCATAGCAAGGCCTTTCTGTCCAGAGGGCAGTTCCATAAGGCAAGGTTGCCGTTGCTCGACGGTACGTCTGGGCCGCGCCGGCTGTCCAGCAGTGACGGACGTGCCCTGTAGCCTCACATCATGGATTTCAAGCGACTGCGGATACTCCGGGAGTTGGCGGACCGCGGCACGGTCGGCGCCACCGCCGAGGCCATGAAGGTGACGCCCTCCGCGGTTTCACAACAGCTCAAGACCCTGCAGGAGGAACTCGGGGTGGTCCTGGTGGAGAAATCCGGCCGGGGAGTGCGGCTCACCGAGGCCGGTTTTGCGATGGCCGGAGCCGCCGCCGAGGTGGCCACCGCCATGGCGCGAGCGGAGGCCACCATCGACACGTACCGGCTCGGCTGGCAGACGCACGTCAAAGCGGCCTTCTTTCCCAGCGCCGCCGAAATGTTCCTCCCGGGGCTCCTGCACCGGGTCAAGGCCATTGACGGGCTCCGTTTCGAGGCGCACTTTGAAGACCCGAACGTGGCGGGCTTCGCAGGCCTCACTGCGGACTACGACGTAGTCCTGGCCCACAGCGTGGACGGCCCTGAAGTGTTTGCCCGGTTGGGTCTCACGGTGGTCCCGCTGCTGGATGAGCCGCTCGACGTCGCCATGCCGGAGGGCCATGTGCTCGCCGGCAAAGCTACCCTGCGGGCGGAAGACGTCATCGGCTTCCCCTGGATGGGCGTGCCCGACGGTTTCCCCTTCGACACCGTGCTGCGCCAGATCGAGGTGCAGGCCGATTCCCCGGCCGTCCGCGCCCAGCTCTTCCCCGACCTGCGGGTCCTTGAGGCCCTGGTCAGTGCCGGGCATGGCCTCAGCCTGCTGCCCCGCTACACGGCGCTGAAAAACCAGGGGAGGGGCTTCGTCCTCCGGCCGCTCGCAGGGGTCAAGGCCCGCCGCAGCATCGTCGCCCTGGCACGCCCCGACGTCGCGGCCCGGACCACCATCCAGCAGGTCCTCACTATGCTCAAAGCGGAGGCGCAGGCCGTGGCCGAAGCCCCCGAGCTGCGTGACGCGGCCCACCTGAACTGAGCCGGAACAAACGGCCAAGTCCAACAGGTGAGACGAGAGTCCACTATTTGATCGAAATATTCCTGCTATTACGCTTAATGGTCCGTTCGGGGTCGTCCCCGCCCACGGCGGAGCCCTAGACTTTAGGCCATGAGTGAGGACACCCGAACAGCAGCAGGCACCAAACCGGACATCAAGCCCCGCAGCCGGGTGGTCACCGATGGCATCCACGCCGCACCGTCGCGCGGAATGCTCCGGGCTGTCGGCATGGGGGATGACGACTTCGCCAAACCGCAGATTGGTGTCGCCAGCTCCTGGAACGAAATCACGCCCTGCAACCTCTCCCTGAACCGGCTCGCCCAGGGCGCCAAGGAAGGCGTCTTCGCCGCCGGCGGCTTCCCCATGCAATTCGGCACCATCTCCGTCTCCGACGGCATCTCCATGGGCCACGAGGGCATGCACTTCTCCCTGGTGTCCCGCGAAGTCATCGCCGATTCGGTCGAAACCGTGATGCAGGCCGAGCGGATCGACGGCTCGGTGCTGCTGGCCGGCTGCGACAAGTCACTGCCCGGCATGCTGATGGCAGCCGCCCGGCTGGACCTGGCTTCGGTCTTCCTCTATGCCGGTTCCATCATGCCGGGCTGGGTCAAGCTTGAGGACGGCTCCGAAAAGGAAGTCACCCTGATCGACGCCTTCGAAGCCGTGGGCGCCTGCGCCGCCGGCAAGATGAGCCGCGGGGACCTGGACCGCATCGAACGGGCCATTTGCCCGGGCGAGGGTGCCTGCGGCGGGATGTACACCGCCAACACCATGGCCTGCATCGGCGAAGCACTGGGCATGTCCCTCCCCGGCTCCGCCGCTCCGCCGTCCGCTGACCGCCGCCGCGACGTCTTTGCGCACAAATCGGGCGAGGCCGTGGTGAACCTGCTCCGGCTCGGCATCACCGCCCGCGACATCATGACCAAGAAGGCCTTCGAGAACGCCATCGCCGTTACCATGGCCTTCGGCGGCTCCACCAACGCCGTGCTGCACCTGCTGGCCATCGCCCGCGAAGCAGAAGTGGACCTGAGCCTGGAGGACTTCAACCGCATAGGCGACAGGATCCCGCACCTGGGTGACCTTAAGCCGTTCGGCCGTTACGTCATGACCGACGTCGACAAGATCGGCGGCGTGCCGGTCATTATGAAGGCACTGCTCGACGCCGGCCTGATCCACGGCGACTGCCTCACCGTCACGGGCAAAACGGTGGCCGAGAACCTCGCCGCGATCAACCCGCCGGATCCCGATGGCAAGGTGCTCCGCGCCATGGACAACCCGATCCACAAGACGGGCGGCATCACCATCCTGCACGGTTCCATGGCGCCGGAAGGCGCCGTCGTGAAGAGCGCAGGCTTCGACGCCGACGTCTTCGAGGGTTCCGCCCGCGTGTTCGAGCGGGAACAGGGCGCCCTGGATGCACTCACCAACGGCCAGATCAAGGC
This sequence comes from Pseudarthrobacter sp. HLT1-7, assembly GCF_059383435.1. Lineage (NCBI taxonomy): Bacteria > Bacillati > Actinomycetota > Actinomycetes > Micrococcales > Micrococcaceae > Pseudarthrobacter > Pseudarthrobacter sp. HLT1-7. The sequence goes on from NZ_JBWZCH010000017.1 coordinate 13,895, forward strand.
CGGCGACGTCGTTGTCATCCGCTATGAAGGCCCCAAGGGCGGGCCGGGCATGCGCGAAATGCTCGCCATCACCGGTGCCATCAAGGGCGCCGGTCTCGGTAAGGATGTCCTGCTGCTGACTGACGGCCGCTTCTCGGGCGGAACCACCGGACTGTGCATCGGCCACGTCGCCCCGGAAGCGGCCGACGGCGGCCCCATCGCCTTCGTCAGGGACGGCGACAGGATCCGCGTGGACATTGCCGCCCGCACCTTCGACCTGCTCGTGGACGACGCGGAGTTCGAGGGGCGCAAGGCAGGCTGGGAGCCCCTGCCGGCGAAGTTCACCAAGGGTGTGCTCGCCAAGTACGCCAAGCTGGTCCACAGCGCCTCCACTGGCGCCTACTGCGGCTAGCGGGTCAGCTAGCGGGTCAGCTTGGGGACCAACAGGTGGACAATGAAGTCCAGATCGTGAGACGAGAGCCGTGCTCGTTGACACTCGTCTCACTCAGAGGGAAAACTGAATGCATGATCGCATTCGTTACCACCGGCGTCGTCGTCGTACTTACCAAGCGCGTGGCTCACTAGCCCGGCCGGTAACGAACCGTCACGCGCAACCCCTCGAAGAGCCGTCAGGCTGAGGGGTTTTTTTGTTTCCCGCAACACAGCCAGCACCACGCACCAGCACAGCGCCTTCACCGCAGTTCCAAGATCACTGAAGATCCACCTCTGCAGTTCCACGATTACCAGATCCACAAAGGAAGAGTCCGATGAGCAAAGGATCGCCGATCAGCCCCGCGCTGATGGCCACGAAGTCCGCTGGAGCCACCAAGGCTCCGGAACGCGCCGAGCGTCCGGCTGCCGCCGGCGTCGACACTGCTGCCGCCGTCTCCCTTGTCCCCGGGCCGAACAACGTCGTACCCCCGACAGCGATGACCGGCTCACAAGCAATTGTCCGCTCGCTCGAGGAACTCGGCGTGGACGATATTTTTGGTTTGCCCGGTGGTGCGATCCTGCCTACCTATGACCCCCTGATGGCCTCCCGAATGAACCACATTCTGGTCCGTCACGAACAGGGCGCCGGCCACGCCGCGCAAGGCTACGCCATGGTCACCGGACGGGTTGGCGTCTGCATCGCCACCTCGGGCCCCGGCGCCACCAACCTGGTGACCGCCATCATGGATGCCCACATGGACTCCGTGCCGATGGTGGCCATCACCGGACAGGTCGCCAGCGCCGTCATCGGCACCGATGCCTTCCAGGAGGCGGACATCGTCGGCATCACCATGCCGATCACCAAGCACTCCTTCCTCGTCACGGACCCGAACGAGATCCCGCACGTTATGGCCGAGGCCTTCCACCTCGCCTCGACGGGCCGGCCGGGCCCCGTGCTGGTGGACGTCGCCAAGGACGCCCAGCAGGGACAGATGACCTTCTCCTGGCCGCCCAAGATCGATCTGCCCGGCTACCACCCCGTGCTCCGCGGCCACAACAAGCAGCTGCGCGAAGCCGCCCGGCTCATCGCGGCGGCCAGCAAGCCCGTGCTCTACGTGGGCGGCGGCGTGGTCAAGGCCCATGCCTCGGCGGAACTGCTGGAACTCGCCGAGCTCTCCGGCGCCCCCGTGGTCACCACCCTGATGGCCCGCGGCGTTTTCCCGGACTCGCACCCGCAGCACGTCGGCATGCCCGGCATGCACGGCACCGTGTCCGCCGTGACCGCGCTCCAGCAGTCCGACCTGCTTATCACCCTCGGCGCGCGCTTCGATGACCGGGTGACGGGCATCCTGAAGTCCTTCGCCCCAAACGCCAAGGTCATCCACGCGGACATCGACCCGGCGGAAATCTCCAAGAACCGCACGGCCGACGTCCCGATCGTCGGCTCGGTCAAGGAGATCATCCCGGAACTGAGCGAGGCCCTGCGGGCGCAGTTCGCGGCCACCGGCGCCCCGGACCTGAGCAACTGGTGGGTGTTCCTGAACAACCTCAAGGAGACCTACCCGCTCGGCTGGACCGAACCGGAGGACGGCCTGGTTGCCCCGCAGCGGGTGATCGAACGTATCGGGGCCCTCACCGGCCCCGAGGGCGTGTACGTCGCCGGCGTGGGACAGCACCAGATGTGGGCCTCGCAGTTCATCAAATACGAACGCCCGCACGCCTGGCTGAACTCCGGCGGGGCCGGCACCATGGGCTACGCCGTGCCGGCGGCCATGGGCGCCAAAGTGGGCGAGCCGGGCCGGGTGGTCTGGGCAATCGACGGCGACGGCTGCTTCCAGATGACCAACCAGGAACTGGCCACCTGCGCCATCAACAAGATCCCGATCAAGGTGGCCATCATCAATAACTCCTCCCTCGGCATGGTGCGCCAGTGGCAGACCCTGTTCTACGAGGGCCGCTACTCCAACACCGACCTCAACACCGGCCACGACACCGTCCGCATCCCGGACTTCGTCAAGCTGGCGGACGCCTACGGCTGCGCGTCGTTCCGCTGCGAGCGCGACGAGGACATCGACGCCACCATCCAAAAGGCGCTGGCGATCAACGACCGCCCCGTGGTGGTTGATTTCGTCGTCAGCCCCAACTCCATGGTGTGGCCGATGGTCCCCGCCGGAGTCAGCAACGACCAGATCCAGGTTGCCCGCAACATGACCCCGGACTGGGAAGAAGAGGACTGAACATGACTACCCGCCACACACTGTCCGTTCTGGTCGAAGACAAGCCCGGTGTGCTGACCCGCGTGGCCAGCCTCTTCGCCCGCCGCGCCTTCAACATCCACTCCCTGGCCGTCGGCCCTACGGAAGTTCCGGGCATGTCCCGGATGACCGTCGTCGTCGACGCCGACGGTGTGCTGGTCGAACAGATCACCAAGCAGCTGAACAAGCTGGTCAACGTGATCAAGATCGTCGAGCTCACCCCCGAATCCTCCGTACAGCGCGACCACATCCTGGTCAAGGTCCGTGCGGACGCCGCAAACCGGCTGCAGGTTACCCAGGCTGCAGACCTGTTCCGCGCTGCCGTGGTGGACGTCTCCACCGAATCGGTGGTCATCGAGGCCACGGGCCACCCCGAAAAGCTCTCGGCCCTGCTCTCTGTGCTGGAGCCTTTCGGCGTCCGCGAAATCGTGCAGTCCGGCACCCTGGCCGTGGGCCGGGGATCCCGCTCCATGAGCGACAGGGCCCTACGCTCCGCGTAAAGGACAGCCTAGGCAGCACCACCACCAGTTTTTCCCGATACGCACCACAAGAATCCACTCAAAGGAGACACCCCAGTGACTGAAATGTTCTACGACGACGACGCCGACCTGTCGATCATCCAGGGCCGTACCGTCGCCGTCATCGGTTACGGCTCCCAGGGCCACGCCCACGCCCTCAGCCTGCGCGATTCCGGTGTTGACGTCCGCGTCGGCCTGAAGGAAGGCTCCACGTCCCGCGCCAAGGCCGAGGCCGAGGGCCTTCGCGTGCTGAACGTCGCCGAGGCCGTAGCCGAAGCCGACCTCATCATGGTCCTCACCCCGGACCAGGTCCAGCGCCACGTCTACGCCGAGGACATCGCCCCGAATCTGCAGCCGGGCGACGCCCTGTTCTTCGGCCACGGCTTCAACATCCGCTACGGCTACATCAAGGCCCCGGCCGACGTCGACGTCGCCCTTGTTGCCCCCAAGGGCCCGGGCCACATCGTCCGCCGCGAGTTCGAGGCCGGCCGCGGCGTGCCGGACCTGATCGCCGTCGAGCAGAACCCGTCCGGCAAGGCCAGGGAACTGGCCCTGTCCTACGCCAAGGCCATCGGCGGCACCCGCGCGGGCGTCATCGAGACCACGTTCACCGAAGAGACCGAAACCGACCTGTTCGGCGAGCAGGCTGTCCTCTGCGGCGGCGCCTCGCAGCTGGTCCAGTACGGCTTCGAGGTCCTCACCGAAGCCGGCTACAAGCCCGAGGTGGCCTACTTCGAGGTCCTGCACGAGCTCAAGCTGATCGTGGATCTGATGGTTGAAGGCGGCATCGCCAAGCAGCGCTGGAGCGTCTCGGATACCGCAGAATACGGCGACTACGTTTCCGGCCCGCGGGTCATCACCCCGGACGTGAAGGAAAACATGAAGGCGGTCCTGGCGGACATCCAGGACGGCACCTTCGCCAAGCGCTTCATCGACGACCAGGACGCCGGAGCCCCCGAGTTCAAGGCCCTGCGCCAGAAGGGCGAGGACCACCCGATCGAGGCGACCGGTCGCGAACTGCGCAAGCTGTTCTCCTGGATCAAGAACGAAGACGACTACACCGAAGGCTCAGTAGCCCGCTAGGCACTGACCGGCAGGGAAGCCGGACACCAACCCTGGGGTCCGGCTTCCCTGCTTTTCTGCACCACCCGCACTGCAGCCGCTGCGCAACAATCCGTACCTGAGATACAAGAGAGCTAAAGAGGTCACCGGTGACTAGCACCAAACCTGTAGTACTCCTCGCTGAGGAACTTTCGCCCGCCACGATCGAGGCCTTGGGCCCGGACTTTGAAATCCGCCAGACCGACGGCGCCGACCGTTCCCAGCTGCTCTCCGCGATCGCCGACGTCGACGCGATCCTGGTCCGCTCCGCCACGCGGCTGGACGCCGAGGCGATTGCCGCCGCGAAGAACCTCAAGGTGATCGCCCGCGCCGGCGTCGGCCTCGACAACGTCGACATCAAAGCCGCCACCCGGGCCGGCGTTATGGTGGTCAACGCGCCCACCTCCAACATCGTCTCCGCCGCAGAACTCACGGTTGGCCACATCCTGAGCCTCGCCCGCCACATCCCGCAGGCGTCCGCCGCGCTCAAGGACGGCGAGTGGAAGCGCTCCAAGTACACCGGCATCGAACTGTTCGAGAAGAAAATCGGCATCATCGGCCTCGGCCGGATCGGCGCCCTCGTAGCGGCCCGCCTTAAGGGCTTCGACACCAGGATCCTCGCCTACGACCCCTACATCACCTCGGCCCGGGCCGCGCAGCTCGGCGTGCAGCTGGTGACCCTCGACGAGCTCCTCGCACAGTCGGACTTCATCACCATCCACATGCCCAAGACGCCCGAGACCGTCGGCATGCTCGGCGCGGAGTCCTTCAAGAAGATGAAGAGCACCGCGTACGTCGTCAACGTCGCCCGCGGCGGCCTGGTGGACGAGGAAGCCCTCTACGCGGCGCTGGAGTCCGGTGAAATCGCCGGCGCAGGCATCGACGTCTTCGTGGCGGAACCCAGCACCGACCTGCCGTTCTTCAAGCTCGACAACGTGGTGGTGACCCCGCACCTGGGCGCCTCCACCGACGAGGCGCAGGAAAAGGCCGGCGTCTCCGTTGCCAAATCCGTCCGACTGGCCCTGGCCGGCGAGCTGGTGCCCGACGCCGTCAACGTTGCCGGCGGCGTCATCGCCCCGGACGTCCGCCCGGGCATCCCGCTGATGGAGAAGCTGGGCCGCATCTTCACCGCCATGACCCACGCCTCGCTCACCCAGTTCGACGTCGAGGTGGCCGGCGAAATCTCCTCCCTCGACGTCAAGGTGCTGGAGCTGGCGGCGCTCAAGGGCATCTTCGCCGACATCGTGACCGAGCAGGTCTCCTACGTCAATGCCCCGGTGATCGCCGAACAGCGCGGCATCAACGTCCGCCTGATCACGACGCCGGACACGGAGTCCTACCGCAACGTCCTGACCCTGCGCGGCGCCCTTAGCGACGGCAGCCAGATTTCGGTGGCCGGCACCCTGACGGGACCCAAGCAGGTCCAGAAGCTGGTGGGAATCAACGGCTTCGAGGTGGAGATCCCCATCAGCGAACACCTCGTTGTGGTTGCCTACTCGGACCGCCCCGGCGTGATCGGCACCATCGGCCACATCCTCGGCATGAACAACATCAACATCGCCGGCATGCAGGTGGCCCGCCAGACGGAGGGCGGCCAGGTGCTCGCCCTGCTGACCATCGACAGCGCGGTTCCGCAGCAGGTCCTGGACGCCATCAAGACCGGAATCGGCGCTGACATGGTACGCGAGGTGGATCTCGAGGACTAGCGAGCATTTTCCTTGGTTCGTCAGAGGTTCAGGCAGCGCCAGGACGTTTTAGCACCGGGGGACATGCCCATTCTTTGCCCCCGTGACAGGACATAACGGGACTTTGTCCACCCGCTGGCTCCGGCGCGGGGCATGTCCAGCCCAGCGGGTCATGTCCCGTGGGTACGCCGCATCCGGTGGGTTTTTTCGTTGGCCTGGCCGGGCGCAGATGGCGGTTGGCGGCGCTCCTGCCCGGTTACCTGCCGTCACACCTCCTTTCGGCCCGGGAATGGCCCGGGTTCCCGCGGGCTTGTGACGCCGGGCGCCGAAGTAACTGGGCAGGAACGTCGCGGCCCGTCGCATCGGCTCAGATCCGACGGTGTCGCGAGGGTGTCAGATTGTTGGCTGCGGACGCGGACCTCGCGATCACCGCGACCACCGCGATCAACACGGCCCGTCACGCAGCGAGGACACGCGCGTGGGCGCTCTCCGGTGCCGATGCCCCCACCGCGGTGGCGACGCCGGACACCCCGATGGTCATCGATCTGGACGCCACGCTGATCACCGCGCACTCGGAGAAAGAAGACGCCCGACCGACAGTCAAACGCGGGTACGGGTTCCACCCCTACGACACCCACCCGATCCGCGAGACCTACGGCAACAAGTACGAATCGCCCCGCAGGCGGATCCCTCAGCGGTACTGCGAGTCGTCGCGGTGAAAGACCGACTTGCGGGCGCAGCGGTTGCAGCTAACGCGGGCTCGTGAAGTGAGGCTCGCTAGCACTGAGCTGGCGGGCTGGCTGAGGTCATGGGCTCGTGTTCCATGCCCAGGCGATCCAGACGACGAGGACGTTCATGCTGAAGCTCAGGACGATCAGCATGTTGTCGAAGAACCCCCGGTATGGCAGGCCCGCAAGGTTGAAGACGACGAGCGCGATCGAGACGGCGATCGTGATCCAGCGGTGGGCTCTGCTGGTACGAGCAGAGAGGTCATGATTATGGCGATTGGCACGATCATTATCACGGCGCTGAGTGTCCACATCCAGTCGGGCGCATGGCGTCCGCCCAGACGTTCCGGCTCGACTTGGCCGGCGAAGATCCTGAGCACGTCGCCGAGCATCAGGCTGACCCAGCCGCCCGCGGGCACGATCCGCTCCCACTCCATCATCATCGCGCGGCGTCGTCTCCCGTGTGTGGGAGGATCACGAGGTTCCCGACCTTCCGGCCCGTGTCGATGCGTCGATGTGCCTCTCGCACGGATTCCAGTCCGCCGACGACCTCGGTGACCGGATCTAGGTCTCCGCTGGCAACGAGATCGAGGAGGAACGCAAAGTCCTCGCCCCGCTGAGGTGCGGGGCCCGCGAGCACACGCCCGCGGGCGCGGACCGTGTCGAGCAGGTCCGCGACCGCCAGGATGAGCGATCCGGTCGGCACGAGAAGGCGCAGGCCTCCTGCCCGGGAGACGTTCCCGACCGCGTCGAAGACGACGTCGAAACGGTCGTCGAGTGTCGCAACGGGGGTCTCGGCATAGTCGACCACCCGGTCCGCCCCCAGACGAACCACAAGATCCCGGTTCCGTGAGCTGGTGACCGCCGTCACTGTGGCGCCAAGGTGCTTGGCGAGCTGCACCGCGCTCGTCCCGACCGCGCCGGACGCTCCGTTGACGAGCACCCGCATTCCGGCCTTCACCCCTGCGCGGTCGCGGAGGAACCACAACGCCGTCGTGCCCCCGAAGAGCACCCCTGCGGCATCCGCGTTCTGCACCTCGACGGGCTTGCGCACGAGCGCGCTCGCCGAGACGGTCACGTACTCGGCGTGCGCACCCATCCTCAAGCCAGTCATTCCAGCGACCTCGTCTCCCGGCAGGAACCGCGTGACATCCGGCGCGACCCGCTCGACGCGGCCCGAGAGCGTACTGCCCAGCACTCGGGCTCTCGGGCCACGGATGCCGACGCCGAGACGCGCGAGCAGGGCGAACCCCTTCGGGAAGCGGCCAGCTCGCAGGCGCGCATCGGCCGCAGTGACCGCAGTGGCCTCGACGCGGACCAACACCTCTCCACGGCGGAGCTCGGGCATCGGCGTGTCGGATACAACGACGTGCTCCGGCGGGCCGTACCGCTCGACAGATGCTGCTCTCATGGAACCTCCTCTATGGCTGTGAATCGCTCTTCGACGAGAGTAGCCTTACGCTCGTAAGAATTCAAGAGGCTTGCGTGAGGCGTTGTTGAAAGCCATCGAGGATGAGGTCGAGACCGACATCGAACTCGGTGCGGGCAAGTCCACGACGATGCCCTTGATCATGGGGCTGGACCGGCCGACGTCGGGCACCGTCACGGTCAACGGCTGGCCCTACGGGCAGCACCGTTCCCCGCAGCGGGAGGTCGGCGCCCTGTTGCTATGCGGAGGCTCTCAGGGGCTCGAGGGCGGCTAGGACGAGGTCGAGGCCGAAGATGAACTGCTCCGCCGGGTCGAAGCCGGCAGCAACGAGCGCCGCGGCGGACTCGTTGAGGTAGGGGAACTCGTCAGGAGGAAGCTGGGGCAGGAAGACGTTCTCGGCCATGTCCGCGAGCTCATCGGCGGTGTCGAACGGCAGGCTGGCTTCCTGTAGGGCGAACCCGTAGACATAGCTGTCGAGCAACCAGTTGGCGTGCGTCGCCATCAAGACCGGGAAGCCAGCCCTCCGCAGGCAGGCGGTGACCGCTTCGTGGTGGCGGAGGTTCGCGGGCCCCGGCGATGTCCGCGACTCCAGCAGGCCGATCGCCCACCGGTGGCGTGCGAGAACCTGTCGGGCGGATACCGCCCGCCGTCGCATCGCCGACTGCCAGTCGGTCTCTTCGGGTGGGAGCTCGATCTCCTCGAACACGATGTCGATCATGGCGTCCAGCAACTCCTCCTTGCTCGCCACGTAGTGGTAGAGCGACATCGCGCCCGCGCCGAGCGCGCCAGCCAGCCGGCGCATGCTCAGCCCGTCGACCCCCTCGCGGTCGGCGAGCCGGACCGCCTCGACCACCACCCGCTGCTTGCTCAGCCCCGCGTTTGACGCGACCTGGCGTTGTTCCCTCGCAGACATGGGTCTCCTCGCTTTCTCGAACCCCTTGACAATCGTACAGCGTACGAGCACAGTATACCGTACAGCGTACGACGTACGGTGTACGGGCCAGCGAGAGTCGCGGCTCGGACGTGAGGAGGCTTCTGTGGGAATCGAACAGCGATCTAATGCCGGAGCACGCCCGGTGTCGGAGGCGAGTCCGGCCGGTGCGGCGACGATGCGGATTGTTGGTGCGACGGCGATCGCGCTCGCAGCGTCGATGGCGATCCAGAACGCGATGTTCGCCGCGACCGGGCCTCCCGCCTACGGGGACCCGATCGAGGAGGTGCTCGCCTGGCACCAGCAGAACCGGGTCGTGGTCGCGATCGCGGTCGGCCAGGAGGCGCTGCACCTGCCGCTGCTGCTCGGGTTCGTGACTGGTCTCCACGGGCTCGTTGGGCGTCGCGGGGGTGCGGGCGCGGACTGGTCGCGCCTCGCCGTGGCCGCGGGAGCGGCTCTCTCGGCGGTCTTCGCAATCTACAGCGTTCTGTGGATCGGAACCGTGCTGTCCGCCGGCGAGCTCGCCGAGCCGAGCCCGACATTCGAGCTCGCCTGGCAGCTGCATGCAGCAGCGTACGCGCTGGCGCTGCCGGCGCTCGGCACCACCTTCATCGGCGCTGCGCTGGCGGCGCATACGAGCCGGCTGACGCCGCCGTGGCAGCGTCTGCTCGGCGTGGCCGGGGGAGGCCTGCTGCTCGCCGCCGGGGCGGCCAGCCTCGCGATCGCGGACGGCTCGGCGCTCCCGTTGGGGGTGGGGCTGGCCGGCCTCGCCGCCTGGCTCGTGTGGCTGCTTGTGACCGGCGTACGGCTGGTGCGCGCTCGAACAGCCCACCGTCCTGACAACGCATCGACCTACGACAAGGAGGAATGATGGGAACCGAAATCAAGGCAGCCGCGTTCGCCGCAACGCTTGGGTCGTTCGTCGGGGTGCGGCGGGGGTGCGATCGCCGATGCCGCGCTCGGGCTCGAGGGAGCGGTAGTGGGCGTCGTCTCGGCAGCACCCGAGGGAAGGTCGTGATCACCGTCTGACGACCGGACCGACGAGAACGACCCAACCCGTGCGAATGCACGCCCAGACCTGCCGCCACTCCGGCGGACGGACCACTCCTCTCGAAAGAAGAACCGATGACCATCCGAACGAACACCCCGAAACTGCTCGACAACCCTCCGATCCCCGTGCAGGCCAAGCTTGCCGCCGCCTGGACCAGCCTCATGTTCCTCGTCATCTACATCGACTACTTCCACCTCTACCAGCCCGGCGAAATCGACGAAATCCGGGGCGGCGTCATCTTTGCGTTCGACATCAGCGCAACTTTGATGTCCATTTTCTTCGTGATCATCGCTATCCCGACCCTGATGGTGCTGCTATCCATGACGCTGCCCGCCCGGGTGAACCGCGCCACGAACCTCGTCGTGGGATCGCTGTACATCCCCATCATGGTGTTCAACGCGGCAGGGGCGTCCTGGGACTGGGCCTTCTACTACGGCCTCACCATCGGAGTCGAGGTGCTGATCCTGGCCTTCATCCTGCGCTCTGCCTGGACCTGGCCCCGCACCGCACTGTCGGCGATCATGCCGACCAGCCGTGAGGCCGATCGCGCCCAGCAGCAAGCGTGAACCCAAGAGCAGTCCCCGTCCTGTTCGGAGCCATCTGCCTCGGTGCCGCGGTGTGGGCCTCCGTGCGGTTTGACACCAACTACCACTGACCTGCCTGCCGGTAGGGGCCTTCCAAGGCCCCTACCGGCAGGTCAGGTCATCGGATGCGCACACAGGCCCACCGCCTCGAAGATACCGACCCCAAGCGCGGCAACGTCGTCGTCCGCCTCACCGACCCGCCACGACGGGCACGCCGTGCCGCTGTATCAGATCCGCCAGTCCCACCATCATCCAGGAAGGTCCCGGTCATGATCGAGGCACAGCACGCCGAGCTGGTGAAGGGATCTCAGCAGGTCATCCATCGACTCTGCATCGCCCCAACCTTCGGATGCCGCAGTCGGAACGCCTCACGACAACGGACACAGACGGCGCCGTCGTGCCACCGGAAAGAAGCACAACCGTGAAATCCCCAACTCAGCGTGACTCAGCCCGTCGCAGCCCGGGCCTCGTTGCAACCGAGAATCCGATCCGTCAACTCACCCTCGCCGGGGTGTCCGGAGTCTGGGCGGCTGCCGCTGTGCCGATGGCCGTGCTGGCATGGGTGATCGCGCCGCTGCTCGCATCCGGTGGGAACTCGCCCGTCGCCCCCGCGCAGGCCCTCATCCTGCTCTTGACTGCGGGCATGGTCTGGCAGTTCGCGCTGGTCCTGATGCTCGTCTACAGGGAACAGCGAACTCTGAAGTGGTCAGTCGTTCGGGACGTGCTCTGGCTGCGGGCTCCCCGCAACCCCAAGACGGGCCGCCGCGGGGGGCACATGTGGCTCGTTGTCCCGATCGTCGTCGTGGCGTTCGCTCTCGAAGAGTTCCTTCCGTTCGAGATCGCACCCGCCGCGGGACGCGACTTTGGTGACTTCCTCGGCTCCTCCGACGGGCAGGCGATGCTCTCAGGCTCGTGGCTGTGGCTGGGCATCCTGCTCGCCTTCTTCGTCTTCAACACCGTGCTGGGTGAGGAACTGCTCTTCCGGGGGTACTTGCTCCCCCGCATGAAGGGCGTCTTCGGGTCGCGGGACTGGATCGCCAACGGTGTTCTCTTCGCCGTCTACCACCTCCACGTCCCGTGGGTGATCCCGATCACCCTCATCGACACGTTTATCCTCTCGCTACCCTCTCGCCGGTATCAGAGCGCCCTCATCGGGATCATCGCGCACAGCGCACAGAGCGTGTTCCTCTTCGCTCTCGTCCTGATGCTCTTCCTGACCCCGTAGTCCTCCGACCAGGATCGGAGGAACCAGACGTGAGGCTCGCGAAACGAGGGCGATAGTTGTCGGATTGATGGTGGCGCAGGCTCGGGTCGGCTGATAGCGGGTCCCCTGACGAACGCGATCAGGCGCTCCTGCCCAGTTACCTGCCGTCACACCTCCTGTCGGCCCGGGCATGGCCCGGGTTCTCGCGGGCTTGTGGCGCCGGGCGCCGAAGTAGCTGAGCAGGAACGTCGCGGCCCGTCGCATCGGGTGGGTCCGGTCAGGCGTTGGGTGGGTCCGTCGGCGTGGAATCTGGCTTCGCCGTCCGCTACCCGGACGCCCGGTGTCCGCCAACCGGACGCCCCGTGTCCGGCGCGCGGACGCCGGCCGCGGCCTGACCGCCGCCGGCGTCCGCGAGCCATCGGCCGGTCTGCGTACAATGGCTACGTCCGAATGTTCGGATCCGGCCGGCAATCCGGCCTTTACTTTTGCACGCCCGGCAGCACGCCCGGCAGGGGACGCCTTCACTTCTTACGGATTGAACAGCGGCGTGCGCACGCAATCCAGCTTTCAGGAGCCCAATGAACGCCGTCCAGAGGTTCATCAGAAGCAGAGTGCTACTGCTGACCGCGTCCATTTTGATCGTGGCCATGTGCCTCTCGGTCCTCGTGCAGGGTCAATCGCAGGCGGCCCTGAACCGGACCGTGGACCAGAACTCCCGGGGGCTCTACGACGTCCTCGTCCAGGCCAAAGCCGACGAAACCGGCGGGCTGATGCAGCCTGAGATCGCCAGCGGCCAGGGCGGCATCAGCTTCGAGCAGCTGGACTCCATCCGCAAGCTCACCGGCACGTCCGTGGCGGCCCCGATCAGCCTGGTTTCCCGTGTCACCCAGAACCTCGAAGCCCCCCGGCTTGAAGCCACCGACTACCTCGGCTACAAGGCCGGACTCGCCGGCAGTGCCGGGGACCCGGGCGCTACCGATCCGAGCAACTGGCCGGCCGCCGAATCGGTCCTGTCCGAGACCCCCAGGAAGTACCGGCTCACCGCCAGCGCCGTCAGCTCCGACGGCCAGTCCGAGCAGACCCTGTTCAAGACCACGGCCGAAGGCTCCCTCGGCAAGGCCAAGCTCATCGAAGAGCAGGTGGCCGGCGGCAAGAACGTCCGCATCGCTGGCCCGGCAGGGGAGACCGGCATCAAGTTCCCCGCCCCGGCCGGCGGCTCTGAGCACAGCCTGTTTAACCTCGCCGTATCGCTGCCGCTTGCACCGCAGGTGACCGAGTCCGTCGTCGCCGTCGACCCCGTTTCCGAGCGTGCCCTGCTCGGCACCGCCGGGGACTTCCTCGCCCCGCTGGAGAAGGCCCCGCCGGCCGACGCCCGCAACGCCGCCGCGATCGGACGCCACTTCGAAAGCCTCTTCACGGGAGGCCTCGGCATGGACCAGCTCAAGGAAGGCCCGGACTTCCTTGGTGTCAAACTCAAGTACTGGGCCCCGCTGATGAGCCAGTACCAGCAGGCGAAGAGCGCCGGGGCGCTGACCGCCGACTCGCAGGCCATCCCGCTGATCGTCCGTTCCGGCACCTCGATGGACCTCAAATACTCGGTCAAGATCGAGGAAATCGACGCGGCCGGGAACGTCACCAAGGATGTGGGCACCGCCGCCCGTTCGCTGGACAAGGATTACCTGCCGTTCGTCTCCAAGTCCCCGTTCGCCCTCGCCTGGCCCGGCTCCAAGGACCTGTCCGCGTTGCTCGGGGACATGGGCAGCTTCAGCCAGGGCCTCTACAACCCCGCCACCTGGAGCACCGACTTCGCCTCCGCCCCCGCGTACAAGGACGGCGACACCGCCGGCAACGGCGCCGTCGACAAGACCGCCACGCCCGGCGACTGGGTGACCGTGAACCGGCTGCCGGAGAAGGCCGCCAACGGAGCCCCCGTGGACCAGACGCAGCGCAAACCCGTCGACGAGCGCTCCTACCGCGGGGACCTGGAGACCGGCAAGAAGCTTGCCACGCCGCTGGCCATGGTCTACGGAACGTTCGACGCCGGCAAGGTCAAAGAGGCTGCCGGCGACGTCAACCGCCTGCCGCTGGGCGGCTACGACCCCACCCCGTTCAGCCTGACGAAGGACGCGGCCGGCAAGGACGTCCCGGACACCGAACTCAAGCCGTCGCTGAGCGCCACGGGACTGGCCAGCCAGTCCGCCGGTGCCATCACCGACTACTACGGCCTCGCGGCCGCCCGCGGCTACGAGCAGAACGCCGCCGCGATCGACGCCGTCCGGGTCCGGGCCAAGGTGCCCGGCAGCTGGAAGCAGGTGCAGCCCGAGGTTGAGAAGCTCGCCGATGAGATCCGCGACATGGGCCTGCAGGCCACCGTCGTCGCCGGTTCCGCCCGCGAGGACGCCAGTATTGCCGTCCCCGGCTACTCCAAGGACGACGCCGGCAAGGAATCGCCGCTGGGCACCGTCCAGCAGTCGTGGGTCCGCCAGGACGCCGCGAATGCCGTGTCCGCTTCGCTGACCGGAACCAATCTGACCCTGCTCTTCCTCACCCTCTGCGGAGCCGCGCTGCTGACCGGCGCCTCGACCGTCAGCTACGTCCGGAAACGGCGCAGCGAGGCCGGGACACTGCGCGCCATGGGATGGACCCAGCGCCGGATCCGCTCCTGGGTGCTGGCGGAATTCGGCGTCGGAGCGGCCCTGCTGGCCGTCGCCGGCATCGCGCTGAGCCTGATCAGCTGGAACGCGGCCACGGCCATTGTTTCGGCGTCCGTCCTGGCCCTGTACGTGGGGGCCGCCTACTTCGCCGCGCAGCAGCTGCGCCACCGCGACGTGGTGGACCAGGAACCGCAGCACGATGAACGCCTCATCGCCGTCGATTCTCCGCTCACGTTCGCCAACCGGCAGCTGAGCACGAACAAGTTCAACACCGGCTCCCTGGCCGTTGCCGTCGGCGTCTTCGGGGCAGCGGCAGGCGGACTGATCGCCCTGCTGATCGACATTCCCCGGACCGCCGGCGCGAGCGCGCTCAGCGGGCTGGCTGCCGCCAGCATCGCGCTGCCCAGCATCGTCCTGGCCCTGTCCGGCGTCGCCGTCGGGCTGCTGCTGACCATGGTCACCGGCCGCTTCGAGCTGCAGGCCAAGCGCCAGTACCTCGGCACGCTGCAGGCCATGGGCTGGAACCCGGACATGCTGGGCCAGGTCCGCTTCTTCGAAAACGCCATGGTGGGGACGGTCGCGCTGCCCCTCGGTGTCCTCGGCGCCCTCGGCATCGGCCTCCTCCTTGCCCCCTACGCCGCACTCTGGGCCGGCCTCGCCGGACTCGTGGCAGTACTTATCTGGATTCCCATTGCAACGAAAGTGGTCCGATGAATAACGACCTGAACCTTGACCGGGACGCTCACGAACGGATGACGGAGAGCACCCGCCGGGGAGCCCACCAGACCCGCGCCAACACGATCGTGAAGGCCACGGACCACGCCACGCCGCTGGAGCTCAGCAACATCACCATCCACTACGGCGGCGGCAAGGGCGGTGCCGAGGCCGTCAACGTGGTGGACGACTTCAATTTGACGCTGCACGCCGGCGAGATGCACTGCGTCGCCGGCCGTTCCGGCTCCGGCAAGACCAGCATCCTGACCGTGGGTGCGGGCCTGACCCTGCCGACGTCGGGCCGGGTGTTCTGGGAGGGCGATTCGCTCGAGACCATGGGCGACGACGAGATCGCCGACCGCCGCCGCGCCCTGATCGGCTACGTTGACCAGGGCGGTGCCCTGATCGACGGGATGAGTGCGCTGGAGAACGTCCTGCTGCCCGCCGTGCCCGACGGCGAGGTGGACCAGCGCCGCGACATGGCCAAGGACCTCCTGGACCTGGTGGGCCTGGGCCGGCGCATGCGCCACCGCCCCGCCCAGCTCTCCGGCGGCGAACGCCAGCGTGTGGCGATCGCCCGGGCCCTGATCCTCGGCACCCGCGTGCTGGTGGTCGACGAACCCACCGCCAGCCTGGACCGGGCATCGGCGAACCGCATCATCAGCATCCTCAAGGACACAACGTCGGACGGCATCGCCGTCCTGGTGGCTTCACATGACCACGAACTAGTCCGCCAGAGCGATACCCTGACCGAACTCATTTAGGTTTAGCACGTGAGAACTTCTGAAAAAATCCCGTTTTACATCACTACGGCCATCACATACCCCAACGGCGTGCCGCACATCGGCCACGCCTACGAGTACATTGCCACCGACGCGATGGCCCGCTTCAAGCGGCTCGACGGGTACGACGTCTTCTTCCTGACCGGCACGGACGAACACGGCATGAAGATTGCGCAGACGGCCGAGCAAGAGGGCGTCACGCCCCAGGAGCTGGTGGACCGCAACGCGGAAATCTACCAGGCGGCCCACGCAGCCCTGGGGATCTCTTATGACCGGTTCATCCGCACCACTGACGCGGACCACTACGCCGCGTCGCAGGCCATCTGGAAGACGATGGAAGCCAACGGGGATATCTACCTGTCCAAGTACGAGGGCTGGTACTCGGTCCGGGACGAAGCGTATTACGTCGAGGACGAGACCGTGGTGAAGGACGACGGCGTCCGCTACTCCCGCGAATCGGACACCGCGGTGACGTGGACTGCGGAGGAGAGCTACTTCTTCCGGCTTTCGGCCTACCAGGACAAACTGCTGGCCATGTATGCGGCCCACCCGGATTTCGGGGCGCCGCAGTACCGCTTCAACGAGGTCATGAGCTTCGTCAGGGGCGGCCTGGAGGACCTGTCCATCAGCCGCACCAGCTTCGACTGGGGTGTCCCGGTGCCCGGCAACCCTGATCACGTCATGTACGTGTGGGTGGACGCGCTGACGAACTACCTCACCGGTGTTGGCTACCCGGACCTGGCATCGGCGTCCTTCAAGAAGTACTGGCCGGCCGACGTCCACGTGATCGGCAAGGACATCTCGCGGTTCCATGCCATCTACTGGCCCGCCTTCCTGATGAGCGCCGGACTGGAACTGCCCAAACGGGTGATGATCCACGGCTTCCTGCAGAACAACGGCGTCAAAATGTCCAAGTCACTGGGCAACGTGGTGGCGCCGGCGGACTTCGTGGCCCAGTACGGCCTGGACCAGGTCCGGTTCTTCCTGCTCCGGGAGGTGCCGTTCGGGGCCGACGGCAACTACAACCACGAGGCGATCGTCGGCCGGATGAACTCGGACCTCGCTAACAACTTCGGCAACCTGGCGCAGCGGTCCCTGTCCATGGTGGCCAAGAACTGTGCGGGTCTGGTTCCCGCTCCGGGTGCCTTCAGCGCCGAGGACACCGCGCTGCTGGGCCAGGCCGGCGGGCTGCTGGAGACCGCGCGTGCTGCCTTCGAAAAGCAGGAATTCAGCCGGGCGCTCGAGGCGATCTGGGGCGTGCTGGGGGACACCAACGCGTACTTCGCCGAGCAGGCACCCTGGGTGCTGCGGAAGACCGACGTCGAACGCATGAATACGGTGCTGTACGTCACCCTCGAGGTGGTACGCATCGTGGCGATCCTCACCCAGCCGGTCATGCCGGCGGCGACGGCGGCCATTCTGGACACTCTGGGCCAGCCCGAGGGTGCGGCGCGCACGTTCGCGGCAATCCCGACGCCGATCGCCGCAGGCACCTCGCTGCCCGCCCCCGCCCCGGTTTTCCCGAAGTACGAGGAGCCCGCCGGGGCCTAACCGCTTCGCCCCTCCGCCGAGGTGAGACTTCGCGCCCATGTGCCGCGTAAACATGGGCGCGAAGTCTCACCTCGGCGGAGTTAGGCGGGCTGGGAAGGTAACGGGGCCGGCGCATGTTCGAATGGTGAGACAACTTGACCAGCATGTGGATGACTTGGCTACGCTGAAATCATGAGCGCATCCACGATTGATCTGGCCGTTATCCCCGGCGACGGCATTGGCCCCGAAGTCACCGCCGAAGCGCTCAAGGTCCTGGCGAAGGCCGCCGCGGCGGAAGGCATCGTGCTGCAGCAGACCCACTACACGCTGGGCGCGCAGCACTGGCTCGAAACGGGGGAGACCCTGCCCGAGGAGACCCTCGCGGACCTCCGCACCCGCGACGCCATCCTCTTCGGCGCGGTGGGGGCGGCCCCGGGTGATACCCGGATCCCTTCCGGCATCATCGAACGCGAACTGCTGCTCAAGCTCCGCTTCAGCCTGGACCACTCCGTTAACCTGCGGCCCTCCCGCCTCTACCCGGGAGTCAGCAGCCCGCTCGCCAACCCCGGCGACATCGACTTCATCGTGGTCCGCGAAGGCACCGAGGGCCCCTACGTAGGCAACGGTGGCACGCTGCGGGCCGGCACCCCGCACGAGGTCGCCACCGAGGTCTCGCTGAACACAGCCCACGGCGTGGAGCGCGTCGTCCGCGATGCGTTCCGCCGCGCCAACGACCGGCCGCGCAAGAAGCTGACCCTGGTGCACAAGCACAATGTGCTGGTGTTTGCCGGCCACCTGTGGAAGCGCACCGTGGAGGCCGTGGCGCAGGAGTTCCCCGACGTCACCCACGACTACCTGCACGTCGACGCCGCCACGATCTTTATGGTCACCGACCCGGCCCGCTTCGACGTGATCGTCACCGATAACCTCTTCGGCGACATCATCACCGACCTCGCCGCCGCCGTCACCGGGGGCATCGGCCTCGCCGCGTCCGGCAACCTCAACATGGAACGGACCGCGCCGTCCATGTTCGAGCCCGTCCACGGCTCCGCCCCGGACATCGCCGGCCAGCAGAAGGCCGATCCCACCGCCGCCATCCTGTCCGCCGCACTGCTGCTGGAGCACCTCGGCTACACCGGCGCCGCGCGGAAAATCGAGGCCGCCGTCGTCGCCGATATCGCGGGCCGGGGCACTGGGGCGCGCAGCACCAGCGCGATCGGCGACGCCATCGCCGCGGCCCTGTAGGCGCCGCCCCATGGGCCCCGCCCTTCGGCCCCGGCAACGGGCGTAAGCTTGTTTCGAATCACCAAAATGCTGCCGTGGCCCGGGGATGAACCACGTCCACACGCCAGGCAGCCGACCGTGGAGGAACCATGACTCAGACTGCCCATGGCGTCGAATTCAGCCAGCAGCCCTCGGCAACCCCGAAGTCCGCTGAAGAACGTGCTGCCATCCTGGCGAACCCGGGTTTCGGCAACTATTTCACCGACCACACGGCGATCGTGGACTACAGCGTTGACGCCGAAGGCAAAGCCAGCTGGCACGACGCCCGCGTTGAAGCCTACGGACCCATCTCCCTGGACCCGTCCGCCGCGGTGCTGCACTACGGCCAGGAGATCTTCGAGGGCCTCAAGGCCTACCGCCACGCCGACGGCTCCATCTGGACCTTCCGGCCCGAAGCCAACGCCGCCCGCCTGAACAAGTCCGCCCGCCGCCTGGCCCTCCCCGAACTCCCGGAAGAATACTTCCTGGCCGCCATCCGCGAACTCGTGTCCGCGGACAAGGAATGGGTTCCCTCCGGCGACGGCGAGGCCCTCTACCTGCGGCCGTTTATGATCGCCACCGAGGCGTTCCTGGGCGTCCGGGCCGCCCGTGAAGTCTCCTTCCGCGTCATCGCCTCCCCGGCAGGCAACTACTTCGGCGGCGAACTCAAGCCCATCTCCATCTGGATCTCCCGCGAATATGCCCGCGCCGGCCGCGGCGGAACCGGCGCCGCCAAATGCGGCGGCAACTACGCCGCCTCGCTGATCGCCCAGATGGAAGCCGAGGAGCACGGCTGCAAGCAGGTCCTCTTCCTGGACCAGTTCAACGACAACGCCGTGGAAGAACTCGGCGGCATGAACGTCTTCTTCGTGATGAAGGACGGTTCGCTGGTCACCCCGGCGCTGACCGGCACCATCCTGGAAGGCGTCACCCGGATGTCCGTCATGCAGGTGGCGAAGGACATGGGCCGCGCGGTCACCGAACGCAAGATCACCCTGGCTGAATGGCGTGACGGCGTGGCCTCCGGGGACATCGCCGAGGTCTTCGCCTGCGGCACCGCCGCCGTCATCACCCCCATCGGCGTGCTCAAGGACAGCACCGAATTCATCGGCTCCGAGGACGCCACGGCGGGGGAGACCACCATGGCCATCCGCGGGCAGTTGCTCGGCATCCAGACCGGAGCCATCGAGGACACGCACGGCTGGCTGACCCGCCTCGCCTAAGCTGCCGGCCTGAGGCAATGGACAGCGTTCGACGGCGGTCCGCACCTTCCAGTGCGGGCCGCCGCCGTCGTTAATGGCCGGCGCCGAGTTTGCCGCCGAGGCGTTCGCGGATCAGGAGGCTGGCGTCATTGAGGCCGATGATCTTTACGTCCTTGCCATAGTGGTGGTACTTCCCGGTGATGGCGTCCAGGGCGGCGATGGTGGAGGCATCCCAGAGGTGGGAGGCGTGCATGTCGATCACCACGTGCTCCGGGTCCAGGGCATAGTCGAACTGGGTGTAGAGGTCGTTGGAGGAGGCGAAGAACAGCTCGCCGTCCACGACGTACGTGGCTGTTTCGCGCCCGCCGATGGTCGTGATCGACCGTTCGACCGTGACGAAGTGCGCCACCCGGCGGGCGAACATCACCATCGCCACCAGGACGCCGACGCCGACGCCGATCGCCAGATTGTGGGTGGCGACGGTGACGGTCACGGTGGCGACCATGACGAAGGTTTCGCTCCTGGGCATTATCGTCAGGGTCCGGGGGCGGATGCTGTGCCAGTCAAAGGTGGCGACGGCGACGAAGATCATCACGGACACCAGGGCGGCCATGGGGATCAGCGAGACGATGTCACCGAGGACCACCACCAGGATGAGCAGGAAGATTCCGGCGAGGAAGGTGGAGATCCGGGTGCGTGCGCCGGAGGCTTTGACGTTGATCATGGTCTGGCCGATCATGGCGCAGCCGCCCATGCCGCCGAAGAAGCCGGTGACAATGTTGGCGACACCCTGACCCCAGGCCTCGCGGGTTTTGTGGGAGCGGGTGTCCGTGACGTCGTCGACGAGCTTGGCGGTCATCAGGGATTCAAGCAGCCCTACAAAGGCCATCGCCAGCGCAAAGGGGAAAATAATCTGCAGGGTTTCGAGACTGATTGGCACGTTCGGGATGATCAGCGACGGCAGCGAATCAGGGAGGTCGCCCTTGTCGCCCACGGTGGGGACAGCGACGGCGGCGAACACGGTGATCAGGGTCAGGACCACGATGGCGACCAGCGGGGCCGGGACAGCCCTGGTCAGCTTTGGCAGCCCGAACACGATGAGCAATCCAAGAGCGGTCAGTGGATAGACCAGCCACGGTACACCGAGCAGTTCCGGGACCTGGGACATGAAGATCAGGATGGCCAGGGCGTTGACGAATCCGACCATGACTGACCGCGGAATGAACCGCATGAGCCTCGCCACCCCGGCCAGGCCCATGACGATCTGGAAGATCCCGGCGAGGATGACGGCGGCGATGAAGTAGTCCACGCCGTGGGATTTCACCAGCGGGGCGATCACCAGGGCTATGGCGCCGGTGGCCGCCGAAATCATCGCGGGACGGCCGCCGACGAAAGCGATGGTGACCGCCATGGTGAAGGAGGCGAAGAGCCCGATCCGCGGGTCGACGCCGGCGATGATCGAGAAAGCGATCGCCTCCGGGATCAGGGCCAGGGCGACGACGAGTCCGGCCAGGACTTCGGTCTTCAGCCGGCGCGGGGACCTCAGGGTACCCCTGACGGATTGCAGCTGTTCAGGCGTGAAGGCGGGGGCATCCCCGACGGTTTTGACGGCCATTGCTGGCTCCGATCGTGGTCAAGAAGACGCGCGTTGGCGTCTTTGCTTTGCTAAAGAGTGAGGGGGCGCAGCGACGCGCCGGAAGAGTGTGGGATTACCCTTGAAGGTCTCACCACAAAGCCAAACTCTACCCTAACGTGATGGTAGGGTTTGAATCGGGAACGGGACGGAGGCCACTGATGACAGCGAAGGCGAACGCTATCACCATGCACATCGGTGAACTGGCGGAACGCACGGGGCTGTCCCTGCGGACCATCCGGCACTATGACGACGTGGGGCTCCTGCCGGCCACAGCACGCACGGATGGCGGCTTCCGGGTCTATTCGGAGGACGACGTCGGGCGGCTGATGGTCATTAAGCAGATGAAGCCCCTGGGGTTTTCGCTGGAGGAAATGGCTGAGATCCTGGGCGTCCTGGCAGCCCCGGGGGACGCGGTCCCCGCGGGATCAGCCAGGCTGGCGCTATTCCTGGAGAAGGCGGTCCAGCAGCGGGCCAAGATGGCCAGGAACCTGGCCCAGGCCGATGAGTTCATCCAGAGGCTCGGCGGACTGGCCGGAAGTCCATAGTCGCTGCCCTGTGCGGATGTGGACTCTAAACGCGGGGTTCTACAACGTGGGCGTGGTAGTGCTGGCTGCTTGTGTGACGGTGCGGTTCAGATCAGGTGCCGGCGGGACATGAGTGATCTATGCTAAATGAATTCACTGCGGAACCGGCATAACGAGCTAAACCTTGGGGAAATTGAAATGTCGATCCACTCGAAGACCTTAAGTCGCCGGAGCTTTCTGTACGCGGGTGCTTTCGGTGCCGCGGCCACCCTGGCGCCCACTAGCGCCGCCAACGGCGCAACCGAAAGTTATCCGTTTACGCCGAACACCGGGCTCGTTGATGCCTTCGTGGCCCGGCGCGGTGGCGCAATCGGGACTGGCGGCAGAGCGGCCGTCGCCTTCCGCTGTGACCACCACCTCAACAAATTTGAATCCCGGCTCCTTCCTCTCCACCAGAAGTACGGAGTTCCGGTCACCATCGCCGCCATGTCGCAGATGTTCAGGGTTGAGACCGGGACCAACGGCAGCACAAACCTTTCGTTCCCCCGCCTTCAGGCGCTGGCTCTTGCCAACGGCCTGGAAATTGCAAATCACGGAGCCACCCACACCGACGCGGACACACCCCAGCGCCTTCGGGAAGAAATCGTGTACTCACGCAATGCACTGTCGGCAGCATTGCCCAAACTTCCCCTGGAGTTGTTCATTCCGCCAGGAGTTGGCGGAACGCAGTACCTCGGGTTCGCTGGCGGCAAAACCCAATATTCGTTCCAGAGGTACCTCGCGGGCCGCCTGATTACCCAACAACACGCAATGTCGACAGGATACGTGCCGGGCTACTGGCCCATGACGGGAAACCCCCTGGACAGCATGGGAAACGTGCATGTCGGCATCGAGAACGCCGACTACGCACGCCGCGGGCCGGACTTTATCGCTGCCGCGCGGAAGCAGGGACGCGGGGTGTGCTTTATGTACCACCCCAGTCTTGTGGACGACACCGATTTGCAGGCCATCGAGGGCTTCTTCGCCTGGTGCGCCCGCGAACGCGATGCGGGTCGGTTGGAGATTCTCACGACCACCGGGCTGATGATGGCAAACTTTTCAACGTCGTCGCGCCACGACGTTATGTCCGCCGGTACAAGCTTCGTTCTCGGATGGAACGGGTGGAACGGGGCAGCGGCCAACTGGGCCCGGCGCACAGACTCAGGAGTCACCTACGCTCGACGCGGCTCACAGTCCCTGGCCTTGTTCAAAGACGTGCCGGTCGGCGCCTACGCTGGCTCGGCCAGGCAGCTTCGCGTCTCGATGCGCTCGACCACCGGGGTGCGGGTCAAAGTGGAGGTTTTTGACCCGGCCAACCAGGCATCATTCAGCGCTGCCAAGACCATCACCTTGTCTCCGGCGGCGGGATTCCAACAGGCGCATCAGTACGTCATCCTGCCGCTCACTGGAACTCCGCGGGTCCGCGTCCGCATAACCCCCCTCTCCGGCGGGGAGCTCCACGTGCAGGAACCCCGTTTGCTCGCTGCATAGTTCTCGGTGCGGTACAGAGGGAACGGCACTGCATCTGGACGGGTTCGGTGCGAAGATGAACCTGTGATCCCGGAACAATCCCACGCCGTCGTGCGAAGCACGGAGCTGACGCGCTTCCGCCTTGCGCCGAACCCGGGTCCGATGAGCCTGCAGGGCACCAGGTCCTATCTGATTTCGGCGCCCGGCGCGGCCGGAACCGTTGTGGTGGACCCGGGACCCCTCGATGAACCGCACCTGCAGGACCTGGCCCGGACCGGCGCCGTCGAACTCATCCTCATCACCCACCGGCATGCCGACCACACGGCCGCCGCCCCCAGGTTCGCTGAACTGACCGGCGCCCCCGTCCGAGCCGCCGATCCGGCCCACTGCCACGGCGGCAGCCCGCTGTCGGACGGCGAAGTCATCCATGCCGCCGGGGTGGAAATCAGGGTCCTCGCGACGCCGGGCCACACCTCGGATTCGGTCTGCTTCCACCTGCCGGACGACGGCCCCCGGGGCTCGGTCCTCACCGGGGACACCATCCTGGGCGCGGGCACCACTGTCCTTGATTACCCTGACGGCACCCTGGGTCACTATTTCGCATCGCTGGACCGGCTGGAGGCACTGGGCTCCGCGACCGTCCTCCCGGCGCACGGCCCCATGCTTCCGGCGCTGGACAGCATCGTCCGCGCCTACCGCGACCACCGGCAGGAACGGCTGACCCAGGTCCGGGCCGCCCTGGCGGATCTCGGCGGGGACGCCGGCGTCGTGGACGTGGCCGACCTCGTCTATGCCGCCGTCGATCCTGCGGTGCGCCCGGCGGCGGAACTCTCGGTGGCCGCGCAGCTCCAGTTCCTGCGCTCCGGCCCTGCCTGAGCGGCCGGGCTGGAGGCGGTACGCTTGGGGCCATGCGTATCGCCCGGTTTGTAGTCGATTCTGATCCCCTCTACGGCATTGTTGACGGTGAGCCCGGCAGCGAGGAAGTCACTGTCATTAACGGCGACCCGTTCTTCCACGGCGTTGAACGCACCGCCGTCAGGCACAAGCTGGAGGACGTGCGCCTGCTGGCCCCGATCATCCCGCGCAGCAAAATCATCGGCGTCGGCCGCAACTTTGCGGAGCACGCCCGCGAACTCGGCCACGAGATTCCCAAGCAGCCGCTGCTCTTCCTGAAGCCCAACACCTCCGTGATCGGACCCAACGATCCAATCGTCCTGCCGGAGTTCTCCGAGGAAGTGTCCTTCGAAGCCGAACTGTGTGTGGTGATCGGCCGGATCTGCAAGGACGTCCCCGAGGAGCGGGTCGACGACGTCATCTTCGGCTACACCTGCGGCAACGACCTCACCGCCCGCGACGTCCAGAAAACGGACCTGCAGTGGGCCAGGGCCAAGGGCTTTGACACCTCGGCACCTCTCGGCCCGTGGATCGAGACCGAACTCGACACTGAGGACCTGCAGATCCAGGGCCGGCTCAACGGCGAGCTGCGCCAGGACGGGAGCACCAGCCAGATGATCCGCGGCGTCCGCGAACTCGTCTCCATCGTCTCGCAGGCTTTCACCCTGCTGCCGGGCGACGTCATCATGACCGGCACCCCGGCTGGCGTGGGCCTGGTCCAGGCCGGCGACCGCTTCGAGGTGGAGATCGAGGGCATCGGCCGCCTCTCCAACCCCGTGGTGCGCCGCTAGGCCGGACGCGGGGGAACGGGACATGAACAACGGCTGGTGGCGCGGCCCCCGGCAGGGCTCCCGGCGAAGCCGTTCCTTCCTGCTCTTCGCCTTGGGGTCCGTCGGCACGTTTTCGATGGCCGCACGCGCCGTCCACTGGCTGGACGGCCCGCTCTGGCTCGCGCTGGCCTTCCTCGGGGCGGGCCTCGCGCTGGCCGGGTACTACCTGGTGCGGGCGCTGGCCCGCCCGCGGGCCGCGCGCGGCGCCAGGCGGTAAAGTGCCCGGCACCAAGCGGTAAAGTTGGTACCACTATGACTACTCCTTCTGCGCCCGACGCCGTCTCCAGCCCCGCCCCCAGCGCGACCAGGGAAGTGACCACCGAAGTCACCGCCGGCACCCCGGTCCGGGTCCGGTTCTGCCCGTCGCCCACCGGCACGCCGCACGTCGGCCTGATCCGCACGGCCCTCTTCAACTGGGCGCACGCCCGGCACACCAAGGGCACCTTCGTGTTCCGCATCGAGGACACGGACGCAGCGCGCGACTCGGAGGAGAGCTACCAGCAGCTGCTGGAGGCCCTCAAATGGCTCGGCATCAGCTGGGAAGAGGGCGTGGAAGTCGGCGGCCCGCACGCCCCGTACCGGCAGTCGCAGCGCCTGGACCTGTACAAGGACGTCGTCGCCAAGCTCATGGAGGCCGGCTACGCCTACGAGTGCTACTCCTCCCCGGCGGAGGTCGAGGCCCGTCACCGCGCCGCGGGCCGGGACCCCAAGCTCGGCTACGACAACTTCGACCGCGAGCTGTCCGATGAGCAGCTGGCCGCGTTCAAGGCCGAGGGCCGCCAGCCGGTGCTCCGGGTGCGGATGCCCGCCGAGGACGTCACCTTCACTGACATGGTCCGCGGCGAGATCACCTTCAAGGCCGGCAGTATCCCGGACTACGTGATTGTCCGCGCCGACGGCTCCCCGCTCTACACCCTGGTCAATCCGGTGGACGACGCCCTGATGGGCATCACGCACGTGCTCCGCGGCGAGGACCTGCTCTCCTCTACCCCGCGCCAGGTGGTGCTTATCCGCGCTCTGATGGAGATTGGCGTCGCCAGCTACATGCCCGTGTTCGCCCACCTGCCCTACGTGATGGGCGAGGGCAATAAGAAGCTCTCCAAGCGCGATCCCGAGTCCAACCTGTTCCTGCTCCGGGACCGCGGCTTCATCCCCGAAGGACTGCTGAACTACCTCTCGCTGCTGGGCTGGAGCCTCTCCGCCGACGAGGACATTTTCACGGTGGACCAGCTGATCGAGAATTTCGATGTCAACGACGTGCTCGCCAACCCGGCGCGCTTCGACATCAAGAAGGCCGAGGCGATCAACGGTACCCACATCCGGATGCTCGACGCTGAGGATTTCCGCACCCGGCTCGTCCCGTACCTGCGCACAGCCGGTTTTGTGGGGGAGACCCTCACCAAGCGGGAGGACGAGATCCTGGCCGAGGCGGCACCCCTGATCCAGGAGCGCATCTCGCTGCTGGGTGAAGCACCCGAGATGCTCGCCTTCCTGTTTAAGAACGACGACGCGATCGACGTCGCCGCCGACGCCCGCAAGGGGCTCCCCGAGAACCTCACCGAGGTCCTCGACGCCGCCCTCGCGGCGCTGGAACCCCTTGCGGACTGGACCGCGGAGAACATCCAGGCCGCCTTGAAGGAGGCCCTCGTGGAGGGCCTCGGCGTGAAGCCTCGGCTGGCCTTCGGCCCGGTCCGCACGGCCATCTCCGGCCGCCGGATCTCCCCGCCGTTGTTCGAATCCATGGTCATCCTGGGCAAGGATTCGTCCCTGGCCCGGCTGCGCGGCTTCCGCGGCTGATGAGCACACCCCGGACCCGGACCGGCACCCAAACTAGCGCCCTGGCCACTAGCCTGGGCGGGATCCGCGGCGTCCTGTTCGACATCGACGACACCCTGGTGGACCTCGAATTCGCCATGACGGCGGCCCTGCGTGACGTCAGCGAACACCTCCTGCCCGGCCTGGACCAGGCCGGGTGGGAGAAGTTCGGGCGGATCTTCACCCGCGAGACCACGCACTTCTACGACCGCTACCTCACCGGCGAATTGAGCTTCAACGAGCAGCGCCTGCTCCGCGGCCGGGCTGCCCTGGGGCATTTCGGCGTGGAGCTGGAAGAGGGGGAGCAGGCCCACCACTGGGTGAGTTCCTATGCCAGCCGGCAGCACGGCTACATTCGCGCCTTCGACGACGTCACCCCGGTGCTGGATGCCCTGGACGCCGCCGGGATCCCCTACGGCGCCGTGAGCAACAACGTCCATGACTACCAGCGGGTCAAGCTGGACGCGGCTGGCCTGGAACGCATTGCCGTTCTGGTGGGCACGGACACCGTGGGCGCCGCGAAGCCGGATCCCGCCATCTACCTTGAGGGCGTCCGGCGCCTCGGCACCGGCGCCGGCGAAACGCTATACATCGGGGACAACCGGTTGCTGGATGCGGAAGGTTCGACGGCGGCCGGCCTGCTGGGCGTCTGGCTGAACCGCGGCGGGGAGCCGGCTCAGGACTTCGCCGGACGCGAGGTCGGCTCCCTGCTGGAGCTGCTGGCCTGACTGACCGACCTAACTCACTGGCTGGCCTGGCTCACTGACTCAAGCCGCGTCCGGCCGCGGGCGCCGGTTCCGCAGCACGAAGAACCCGCCCACCAGCCCCACGGCCATGGCGGCGTCGGACTGCCCCACCATGGTCGACGGCGAGACTGCCGCGGCGCTTGCGTACAGCGTCCCCGTGCCTGCCGCGATCCGGGCATTGCCGGCGGCCAGCTTCTCCGCGCCGGCGGACAGCAGGGTGGAACCGGACGCCAGCTTGGTGTTGCCGGCCGAGAGCTCGGAGGCGCCGGAGGCGAGGGCCAGGGATCCGCTGAGCAGCCCTGGGTTGGCCGGATCTGCCGGATCGCCCTTGATTCCTGCATTCAAGGCCACGGTGCCGTCCGCGAGCCGCGAGCTTCCCTCTGTCATCCTGGCGGCGGCCTTGATCAGTCCCGGACGCTCGGGATTGCCCGGAATACCGTCAATGCCGGTGCGAATCTTGGCCGTGCCGTCAGCAAGCAACCGGGTACCCATCACCACACCGGGGCTGTTGGGGTCCTCGCTGTTGAGCTTGGCGGCCAGCGTGGCGAAGCCCGCCGTCAGCGAGCCGGTTCCGGTGTGAAGCCGGTCCGCGCCTGATTGCAACCGGCCCGCCCCGGACTGGAGCTGGGAGGCCCCGGCGTCCAGCTTCCGGGCACCGGCGGCGATCTTAGCGATTTTTTCCTTGACCACGGCCAATGGCACCAGCCCCTGCGCGGGGTCCGAGGCGGCCGCCTGCAGCAGGTCCAGGGCCTGCGCCAGTGCCGCGGTTCCCGTTCCAGCCTCGGGGTCGTTGTTGGCGCCCCGGTAGCCCTTGAGCTGAACCGTGCCGGAAGCCAGATCCCCGGTCCCGGCTGCCAGCTGGGCGGCCCCGGCATCGAGCCGGGTGGCGCCATCGGCCAGTTTGTTCTCGGCGTTGCCGTTCGCGCTGGGGGTCAGGGCGGCGGAGAGCTGGAGGGCGCCGGCGGCGAGCATCTGCGCGCCGTCGTCCACCTTGTAGACACCGGGAGCGAGCTTGGTATCGACATCGGTTTCTATCTTCACGGCGCCCGTGGCCAGCTGGCCGGCACCGAGCTGGAGCTTATCCGCGCCCGGGGCGAGCTTTTGACTGATGCCCGCGTGGATCTTTTCCGCGCCGGCGGAAAGCTTTCCGGCACCCGTGTCGGCCTGGTCGGCACCAGCGGCAAGTTTCCCGGCGCCGTCCTTGAGTTGCTCGGCTCCGGCGGAGGCCTGACCGGCGCCGTCCTTGAGTTTGGCCGAACCGTCCGTAATGCGGCCGGTCACGAGGGTTTAGAAACCGAGCAGCGCGACCAACAGCAGGGCAGGGGTGGCGATGGCGATCTGTTGGGCACGGGTTCGGGTCTGGCTTGCAGCGGCGGCACGACTCTGTGACACGGATGGTTCCTCTCGACGGCGTTTCCGGCAGCGGCTCCGCCGCCGGTACCCACGCTGTGATGCAGCCAACACTCGCAAATGCCCGTGCAGCTGCCCGCAATGAAGTGGGGGAGGGGTAGCCACTAGGTGGTACCTTACCGAGAGTAAACTTGTTGATGGCGGATTGGCAAGAGTTTCTCGGATTCAGGACGTGCCCCCGGAGGGTGGGGTGCCCGGGGGTTCCGCGGCCGATTTGTGCAAGCGGAAACTCTCGGGTAAAGTCATTACTCGTGCTGAGGCGCCGGGAGCGCGGGTTTAGACCTACGGATCCGGTCCGAAAGTTCCTTTGGGATATGGTGTAATTGGCAACACTACGGTTTCTGGTACCGTCATTCTAGGTTCGAGTCCTGGTATCCCAGCTTGCTGAGTATATGAAGTAATCACTTAGCGCGAACGGCAGCGATGCTGTTCTGGAGAGTACGCGGCCCCATCGTATAGCGGCCTAGTACGCTGCCCTCTCACGGCGGTAACGCGGGTTCGAATCCCGCTGGGGTCACAGCTAAAGCGGTCCCGGGCATTAGCCTGGGGCCGTTTTTTGTCGAGCGTGCCCTCGCCGAGACTCAGTTCTTTCGCGGCATATCGGGCTCAGTCGCAATGTGAAAGTTGGAACGTCCGTTCTGCAACTTTCGAAGAGCACCGCCGAAGGCCGTCCGCAGCGTCTGGGCGAGCTGACGGCGTCGGGCTGTAATATGGTCGGACTAGAGACCAGAGTGCAGGGCCTACTGCATCCAAGTAGTACCCAAGGGGAATTCAGTGAGCCATCCAAGTGTGACCGATCTTGATAAGAGAGTCGGCAACATCGAACACCTGTTGGCCAACAGAGGCCGGTCGTCGACTCCGCCGCCTCCAGGAGGAGCGAAGGTCAAACTTACAGACCTGTTGGGTATCAATTTTCACTCGGCCTCACCATTCCATCCGAAGCTAATGCTCGCAACGATCGTTCACGACGAGCTATACGACGAGCTCGAGAAGTCCTATTCGGTTCTTCCACTAATGCCGTCTTGCCTCGTTGATTCTGTGGATGAAGGACAGCCTCGAATGATCGTAATCCACCGAGCGGCCTTTCAGGAGGGGCCGTGGTTCGGTGCGGAGGATGCGTCAGGTGGCACTGCAGTGGACGTCATCAAGCGTCTCCTCCCATGGAGCAGGAAACTTAAGGTGCCAGTTCTCTTCATAGAAAATGGGGCGCCGGACGGGTTCTACACCAGCGTCCTGCGGGAGATCGGGACGGAAATCTTTGCGTCCGTTGACACATACAACCGAGTACCGGAGGGTGCCCCTCGCAGGGCCGTATTTGACATCGCGCGCAAATATGCGCCCCAGCAGCCGGCCCCACTTCTGAATGGTAATCAATAGCATGCAATTTTTGTATTGCGCAGTGAACACGTCCATTCCAGATGATAGCGGGGATCGTGCGACGGCAGGAGTCTTGCGAGAACTTCGCCAGGCCGGCCACGATGTAAAGGTCCAAGTTGCGGCTGATTCGGGGGCGGCGACGAGAGCCGAATCGTTTTTGGATTTCGGAGGCCCTGCCGACATCGAACCTGGCGGCAACTACAGCACCTCCAAGAGTCCCATAAGTGCTTTTGCGGCAGACGTGGTGGCGGTAGTCAAGGAAGAGCGCTTTGACGTTGTCATCACCCGCGGCGTTGAGCTGAACCGGATCCTAGCTGAGGAACCGGGACTGCCTGTCAGGCTCTGGTCACTTCTGACTTCTGCAGACTTCAAGGCAGAGGTGGATTCAACACGTGAGACACTTCTGCGGACTATAGTCGAAAATAGTCAGCTCATCTTGGTCGACGGTTCGGAGCAGTTACGTTCGGTAAAGAGGGCCGCGCCTTTGGCACATCATAAGGTGTTCAACGTTACCGAAGCCGGCGGTTTGACCGCGGACTCTTTGGCCGCCCGGGTTTCTCTCTCGCGCCTTGCAACGTTGTCCGGTGCACAAAGAAGGGTTCTGGTTTACTGGGATCGTCCAGTCCAGTCGCCCCGGGAATGGGCAGAGCAAACGCATGCCATTGCTAGTTCACTAGCATCGTCGGAAGTCCACATCGTCCTTATGTGCCAAGACGCACTATCCGTATTCGGGCCGGAGTTGGCAACGCGTAGCCCATTCGTGACGACCATTGAGCCACCCAGCGCCGAACACCAATTGGCTGGCGGCCGGCTCTTGCCTAGGTTCGCTGCCTGGCACGTCGGCGTTGCAGCTAGATCACTAGACTGCTCCGTCGTGCTGAGCGACGATCTCGAAACCGTCGTGTACGGCTTCTCAAATGATTATATTCGTGAACGACTGTGGCCAATTATCCGGATTGAGGGCTTTGAAGACTTCAATGAACGCAAGCAAGTTTTCGAGCAATTGGCGACGACGGTAAGCCGCATGGTCTTCGTCGATCACGATACCCGAGCCATGTTTGAAGCCCGGATCCCTTCGGCGACCTCGAAGACCGTAGTGTTCCCTGGTCTTGGCATGGCTGGCACGGACTCGAACAGTCCCATCAGACCGGATGGACAATTAAGTTTGTTGCTTAAGGAGTACTTGGACCGATCTCTTGCGGATTATTTGTCCCTCCCGCGGCGCGACACCAAACGTCGGATCCTTGTAGCTGGACACGACTTCAAATTCGCGGGTGAACTGCTAGGCGTTATTTCCCAGCGCGAAGACGTTGAACTCCGGGCCGACCACTGGGCCACGCAGACTGCGCAAGATGAGTCGCTCAGTCGGACGCTTCTTGATTGGGCAGAAGTGATCTTCTGCGAATTTGCTTCGCATAACGCTGTTTGGTACTCGTGGGAAAAGAAGCAAGGCCAAACTCTCATTGTGCGTTTCCACGGATATGAACTGTGGTCGCCTTGGATCCAAGACATGAACCTCGCCAACGTTGACAGGATTGTGTTTGTTTCTGAGTTCTACCGAGAAAAGGTGATCGAGGAGCTAGGCTGGCCGTGGGAGAAGACCGCGGTCATGCCGAACGTTGTTGACACATTGGACTTAGCCCGGCCAAAGTCCCCTGAGGCGCGGTTCCACTTAGGCATTGCAGGAATCGTCCCCATCCTTAAAAGGCCGGACCGCGCACTGGACTTGCTGGAACGATTGCTAGATTCGGATGGTCGTTACACCTTACACATCCGTGGAAGGGGTCCGTGGGAATACGGTTGGATGTGGCAGCAAGATGATATTCGCGAGGCCTATGAAGCTTTCTACGAGCGTTTGGCCGTTAACCCCAAGCTTCGCCGCCGGGTAGCTTTCGATGAGTTCGGACCGGACATGGCTCGATGGTTCCAAAACATCGGTTGGGCGCTCTCGCCGAGCTATCGCGAAACGTTTCATCTCGCACCAGTAGAAGGTATGGCCTCCGGCGCCATTCCAGTTGTCTGGCAGCGAGAGGGGGCTCAAGAAATATTCGGTCCAGATTGGGTTCATGCAGACACGAATGCCGCTGCCGAATATGTTATTCGCGTAAATGAAGACGCCACGGTGTATAGCGGGATCTCCCAAGCTGCAGTCGAGCAGTCCCGCGGGTTTGACGTCGTGAAAACCGGCCTTGAGTGGCTAAGACTGCTATTCGCTCGCGAAAGCGCCTATTCAGACGTGCCCGCTACGAACATTTTGGCGGAACGGCAGGAAGTGCTTTTTGCCGTCAACAACACCGCGGCCGCTCTGGCGCGGCTTGTGAATGTACTGCGGCGCGACGGTGATTCCAACCGCGTGAAAGAGTTAGTTACGGCTCATCCCAATCTCGCTAAAGAGCTGCCGCTGCACTTGATGTTTGAGTCCAAATGGACGGACGGTGTCGAAGCGCTGAAGGCCGACTTTCCTAGGATTATCGAACGCAGCTCCGGGTCGGCATACCTTGCCCGCCCTAACGCCGTGCTATTCGCCGTCGACGGTTATGGAACCAAGGTGTCTACCCGTCGGCTACCAGCAGCCTGTCGAGGAGAAATTGATGATGGCCTGCTCCGTCTAGTTGTAGTGGCCTCAGGTGCGATTGACCCGCGCTTCGACAGTGAGAAACCCAGCCGGAGCGACTTCGAGGTTGATGGGCTCCCAGCGATACGCCACTCACTGCGTCACTCCGACCAGCTTCGCTTGGACAAACTTGTCATGGCTGCTGCGGATGCAATAGTGCGCGAGGCACGGACATTTCGGCCTGCCGCCATCGCGTCCGGAGGGGAATTCTGGGTCGCGCTCCCCGCGCTATTGGCGGCACGCCGTCTGGGTATCCCCTTCCTTGTAGACGAATCAACAGGACAGGACCAGCGCGGAGATGAAAGCCTCTCTCTTGTATGCCGTTCAGAAGCTGATGCGGTCTTCCGTCCCGGTACGTGCCCGACGCATTGCCTTCAAGAGGCGATTAAGAAGTACAGTAACGCAATAGTCCCGTCGGTGCAGCGTGAACTGTCGACCTTGAAGGTCGGAGTTATTTCGGATCAGTTTACGGCCCTAACGATATCTCACTCATTCGAACTTGTGCCCCTGTCCAGGGCCGGCGGATATGTGCAGGTTGCTACGCTGGACCTGGATGCGGTTTTTGTTGAGTCAGCCTGGGAAGGGCCTGATCATGAGTGGCACAGGGGCGTAGCTTATTACCCCGATCAAAATGATGATCTGCGCAGGATTATCGAAGTAGCTAAAGCGAGGAAAATACCTGTAATTTTCTGGAATAAGGAAGATCCGGTTCATTTCCTTGCTTTTGAGCGAACAGCAGCGATGATGGATCACATATTCACCACGGACGCGGATATGATTGGCAAATATCTCCAAAGCGATGAATCTGAGGCGCTAACAGTTTCTTCGTTACCTTTCTATGCCGAGCCCGCAATTCATAATCCTATGCCGACGGGCAGGTCTTATAGTCATTCTGTTAGTTATGCCGGCACATATTACGGGGATAGGTTCAAGGAACGATCGATGGAGCTTCACAAGATGCTTGACGTCGCAAAGAGCCAAGGCCTTACCATTTACGACCGCCAGGTAAGCGTCCCTAATTCTCCTTATCGTTTTCCCCCAGAGTTGACAGGCTTTGTGCGTGAGGGCGTGCCGTACAACGAGGTATTGGAAGTCTACAAAGCACATCCCGTGAACATAAATGTCAATTCTGCCAATGATTCACCGACGATGTTTTCCAGACGCGTTGTCGAAATTGCTGCCAGCGGCTCTGTTGTGCTGAGCGGCAGGGGTAGAGGAATTACGGAACAGCTCCAAGGCATTGAGGCGAGTGACTCAGCAGAGCGGTGGGCTGAACTTCTAGGGACATGGATGACCGACGAAGGCGGACGTATAGAGGAAGTTTGGCGTCAGTTGCGAACCATCACTCGGTCACATCTGGCCGGCTACTCGCTGACGATTCTGATGCGCACCGCCGGGGTTCCCGTCACCGCTCCTCGGTTATCGGGCTACGCAGTAGTCGTAACTGCCCTAGGGACGGAGACTGTTGAGTCGATACTTCGCCAATCCTGGCGTCCGTCCGTCGTCCATACGGAGATGGCGGACCACCAAGATGTGAAGCGATTAGAAGAGAATGGCATCAATGTGTCTTCATCATCGGAGCTTGACGCGGATGTTGAATGGGTTGCTTCGTGGACCAACGTTCCTACTGACACTTACTTCGAGGACATCCTCCATGCCACAAGGTTCGGAGTTTGGGATTATCTGTCCGGGAGGCCTTACACCGAGGAGGACGGCATAGGCAAACCGATTATAGAGCTAGAGCGAAGTGGCGTCTTTGCTGAGCTCCGAAGGTCAGGTCCTAACGGAGGGGGACGAGATGCGGCGCCGCTAACGTGGGTAATGCCGCGGAACTAACGGACCGAGTGGAGCCTGTCGTTGATTCCTTTAGGACTGATTTTCGGCCAGACTTGAATCATGGTTTAAGTGGCGAAGGCACCAGGGGCTCTTGATATAGCCGCAGGGCAGGTATTTGAGCTTCCCGAACTTCCGGGGTTTCGTTTGGTTGGTGGATGTCAATTCCACCCTCTGAACGATATAGCCTATGTAAGTATGTTAGTCAGTCCTGTGGGAGGGGTGGGGTGATGGCAGTGATGACTGCGCAACTGCCCGCGCCGATGTCCCTGCTGGCAGGTGCGTCACCGATTCGCGCCGTTGTGTCCCTGGTCGAAGACGGCGAGGGCGAGAAGGTCTTCATCCACGGGAGCTGGCCTATGCATGGGTGTTGGGGATGAGGTCCCGGACGCCATGGCCGTCTCGGACACGGCCCGGCCGGAAGTGATGACCGCCGTCCTGCATCTTCTCCCGCAGCCGCCGTGTCGAACGTGCCCGCCGCGGCACCTGCGGCGTCGCCTCGCAAAACTATTTCCGCCCGCACAGGTCCTCGTCACAGAACCAGCCCCTATTGTCGCAGAGCAGCACCACCGCGCCGGCGACCGGAATGTCGCGCAGGCGCTGGCATCGGCGTTCCTTGACTCGGGAGGCGATCACCCCGCAGTTTGGGCACCCGGGCGGGAACGTGGATTCGACGTGATATGGCGCACCCCGCCGGGGAGCAGCGCGGTGCCGGTGCCAAGGTAATCGGGGAGGTTGAAGATCATGCTGGCAGCATCATGGCCAACCACAGTAGGCTCTAACAAGGCTCGTGGTTCCTGTTCAGGTTGAATGCGTAGACAACACTCATCCCAGCAGAACCACGAGTCCTCTGCTATCTACAACACGAACCTATTTCCCCGGGAACCTTGAAGAGCCGACGAAGGCCGTCGCCGAGATCTGCTAACATCTCACCGCACCGAAGCCCGCTACCCCGGCACCGGGCGGGTTCTCCGCTAACCGTCAATAACAGGATGGCAGTCTGCAAAAACTAAATCGATATGTCAAGAGGCCTGGGACCCTGTCCGCTCAATCACCGCGGCGACTCTACCTCTCGGCGGTGAAAACAGCGTGAAAATGCCGACCGAGGCGTGGTTGGCGGATAGCCGGAGTTGGTACGGGCAGTCCACGTAGGTGGTGCTGCTTTCCCTGTAGTTGGTATTGCGGTCGTTTTCGCGTGTTTCTCTTGCGGAACGGCGACGTCAGCCAATCCGGTCCGGCCTACTGGGTCGAAGCTCTGCCCGAGAAGGTCGCCGCCTACTCCACCATGAACCGGCTCGCCAACCAGTCCCGCACACTCAACCTCGGCGAAGTAGACATGCGACGGCTGCACAACCAGGAAGCCAAATCAACCACCAGCTACTGGGAATATACCCCCACCGGACCCGCGGCGAAAACAAGTACCGGCCGGGCCAGCCAAGCCGCCGCCCCGGCCGGTACCAGGTCGCTGGAACAGCAGTACCAACAACATGGACTCCCCGTACCAACTAGTCCTATCCGCCACGTGGTCACGCCACCACTCAGGACCCTCGGGAGTCACTCGTACGCCACGCTCCATGCCAAAAAGTTAATACAAACACACCAAGTAAACAGCAATGTCGTTAGCCCGAATAGGACTGACTCCGCTTCCGTCGCAACCTAACTAGTTTGGCTGGAGTCCATCAAATGGCACGGTCGGAAATGCGCCTACTACGGACCCGTCAGCGGTCTGAGGTTCGAAGCGACTCAGAGAATGCTCGACAATCTTTCGCGCCTGGTGCGGATCCAATTGAAGAACCGAATCCTGCTCAAGATGCCTCATCCATAAATAGCTGGGTACTGTCGAATCTAGGATAACAGGCATCCGCTCGTCTACGGTCGGGTGAGACCCAATAAATGTCTGCTGAATCGTTCCTGTCTGGGCGTCAAAATAGCCAACCGTCATGAGGCCGATAGCGATCTTAGGTTGGACAACACGTCGCAGAGAGGTAACTTTTCCGTCTTCAAATAGTCCAGTCAGTCCTTTAGCCAAAGAAATTGCGTAACCCACGTGATCGCGAGTGAGATAGCGCGAGCAAAGGTCGAAGAAATCGCATGACAATACATCGTCATCGTCTAAGCGTGCATCACCGAAGACCATGTTGGAGCTTTTGGCTGCTCGGGAGATGAACTCTCTGATCATTTCTGGTTTGCCAGGATTGCCCTCTTCGTCGACAAGTTCTAATTGCATGAAAGGATACTGCTCCACGGCTCCCTGAAGTTGTTCCAGGTACTTATCCGGCAGGGATCGAGAATACTGAACACGATGTAGAACCAGATGACGTTCTGCAATCAGCGCAATCGCTGGGAGGGACATGCCAATGAATATCTCCATCCTCGGGTCGAGGCGTCCTGGGCTATACAGATAGGCCGCGTAGTCGTCTGCGCTGGGGAATCTGGACCCATTAGAGGCATACCACGCGGCATTTTGGGGCAGGAAAAGACTGAAGCGCGTCGTGAGAATGAGAGCCCTCGAGTCAGTGTCTCCCCAAACGCGGGGGAGTATGTGACCGTCTTCCGGTGCTCGATCTCCATCGTCCGTGATTTGATCTCCGTGATCATTGCTCGCGGTGTTTCCCTGCGCGGCGAAGGCAGTGAGACCGCGCAGGGAGACGCTGCCGCTGGCGACATGCCAGCCCACAACGGAAATAGAAGTGCAGGTGACGCCTGCTGGGAGGCCGAAAGACGCGAAGTAGGTACGCTGGCCGGCATCGACTTCCACATAGCGGAAGTAACCGATACTCTCATGCCCAGACTTGGAAATACGGCATTCAGAGAGATCTACTTCGGTTGCACCGTGGAGCTCCAAAGAAATCAATAAATGGCGACCTTTCGGGAGGCGGCTATGAGCTTCGAATTCAATGCCAAAAGAACCGGCGCCCGGAGAAACCACCACGCGGAGTGGCGCATCGACTGCGTCATGCCACGTCCCCCTGCCGGACGCGAACTCAGGGCCGTCATTGTCCGCTCTCGGACGGTTAGGCTGCGTAGCCACATGGTTCGGATGTTCCGCAAGGCGGTTGGCAATACCGTCGTATACCGCATCCATATAGTGGTAGGGCGCCAACGACCATTTGTGCTGGCGATTCGATACCGTCGATTGCCAAGGAAGATCAAGGCAAAACACGTCGAGATGCTCGCGTATGACGGCGACGTAACGAGCGAACAGGTTGTTTGCTTCATCCGGTAGCATCGCCCAGTACCTGCCTAGGGCCTTGCCTTCATCGTCATGCATGGAC
The DNA here is from genome assembly GCF_059383435.1 of Pseudarthrobacter sp. HLT1-7. Classification (NCBI taxonomy): domain Bacteria; kingdom Bacillati; phylum Actinomycetota; class Actinomycetes; order Micrococcales; family Micrococcaceae; genus Pseudarthrobacter; species Pseudarthrobacter sp. HLT1-7. The sequence goes on from NZ_JBWZCH010000017.1 coordinate 52,400, forward strand.
CAAGGGATGTTGAACAGAACAACTTTCGACTCGAGATTGTTTGCTTTGACAAAGTCGGCGAACCGGATCACAGCACTCCTCCAGAGCGCCAAATGTCGGTCGCTACCAAACCGGATCCAGTGGCGATCTGCCTGATCGCCAAGTATTGCGCTCTGAACCAACTCAGTGGAGCGAGTAACGTAAGTGGCGTCGCGAACTTCGATAACTCCTAGTCGCTCATCTGTGAGATCCCAGAAAACGAAATCGGCACGATCAGCCATATCAGTTAGCGTCTGGAATAGATCTCCATCGAAGTCACCTTGAAGGTTTCTGATCTGAAAAGGGCTCGAGAGCTTTCCACTAGCTGCATCAGCTGCATAGGGTTCGTTGACGGCGCTGATTAGTGACTGTCGCGCAGTGTACCCAAGTAACTCGTTGCCCGCTTTGTCCAAATATTCGAACGCGTCACGCGAGACGCAGCTGCCATAAATATAAATACTTGCCATAATCACTCGCCTAAGGTTGCTGCGCTACTTCGCGGATCGCGAGTGCTCGTCCAGCGGTGACAACGACCCGCTAACGTACCGGGTCGCCCTGAATTGCCTTCCTACTAGATGTTGATTCGCTTTCCGATACCCAGTAGCTGCGCGACGGCGGCAACAGTCCGCCCACCCGCCTTGCCGTCTCCATGGGTGTTAACGGCGTTGCCTAAGGTGTCGAAGGGCTCATCGTTGGTCACCTGGCGGTCCACCTATTTGTCCCTCTGCTCTTCGTCGGTGCCAATTAGGGTCACGGTGCCCGCATGCGCTGGTTCAAGCCGTTCGTTGTTGTTCCGCGTGATGGGTACTGGCTGCCGGGTCGACTTCCGCCTCCACTGGGATCAATGGGCACTAAGTGCGCCAATGACGTGTACTTTCCGTAGCCTAGGGATCGGTCGCACGGCGCTCGGTGTCGGCGGACTCTTTCAGGGCCGTGACGCTTAGCGCCATCCCAACCGGACGGGCACCGGACATAGGCATAACGGTATGCATTGATCCCCCTGAAAGGCAATAGCTGACGAGCCGATGCTACCCCACGGTAAATGGAAATGTTTAACCAGCGCTGACTCGTAAAAAATCCTCGGCATAGCCGGATATGATGCCTCACATGAAAACCTCTGCGTAGCGGCGTGTATGACGGGGGAGTAGCAAGGTGATTTGGCCCCGGGTTAGTCGCTCGTTTCGTCCCCCGCCCCCGGTAGGGTTTCCGGCGTGGCCGCCGGCGCGTCGGGGGTATTCTTTCTGTACTTGGCGGGTGGTCTTGAGGCGGTAGGAATCGGTTCCGGTTTTGACGACGTGACCGCGGAACGTGTGCCTGTCCACGATGACCGCCGCGAGGCGGGGGTCGGTGAAGGTCTGGCCCCACTCGCTGAAGTAGGCGTTGGAGGCGAAGGCGATGGATGCCCTTTCTTCCCGGGCGGTGATGATCTGGAAGAGCAGCTCTGCTCCGTGGGTGTCGAGCTCGACGTAGCCCACCTCGTCAAGTATTCGGATATCCGCTTACTTGACGAGTTCGAGCACATGGGTGTACTTGTGGACGGCGCATACGTGAGCCGCGATCCGCCTGCCGTCGGCGAAGACCTCGATGAGTGCCGCCCCGATCCGCACACTGACCCGCCGGCCGGCCTACCGGCACGGACTAATAGCACTGGCGCACACAGACCTCTGCCATTTGGATGGCTGGGACCGAGACGGTGGGCCCCGCCTCGATAACATCCGACGGCAGCGGCAGCGGCAGCGGCACCAGCTCCGGGGTCTCGGCGGCGGCCGCGGCACCGACATGACCGGGCGGGCGGAGATCACCCGGTGGTCGTCCCTGTCCTCGCAGGCAGCAATGAACCCGTTCAAATCCGCCAGCGTCGCGAACCCGGGCGCGGGGGGTGACCCGGTGGCGTCGGAACCGGCCGACCTCGCCCTCCACGCCGCCCTTCTCGTGGGCCCCTTCAATGCGCCGGATGCAACAGAATGAGTCGAAACCGTAGTGGGACCTCCTGGCGATGAACCGCGGGTACTCCACCCGCTCCCGCCCCAACACCACCCGGATCGCAGCCGGGGTCAAGTTGTCGTAGAGGATCATTTTCGACGGGACTCCGCCGAGCCGTTCGAAGGCCACGTTGTGCCCGTCCCAAAAGAATTCCTGGGCCTGATTGGTATACGCCACATGCACTGCCCGGCCCGAATGCAACAGGCGCAGTACGAACATGAACAGCTTGACCATGATCCCGCCGATCAGGACCTGGAACTTACAGAAATCGACCTCCGCTTCCGCGCCGGGGCATGGGTCTGCGGGACCGCGATATCGATGGGGGGCCCACCAGTTCACGCCGGATCTTCGCCACGGCATGGGAGACCGTGAGTTCCGCCACGGCGGCCCCGTGCTCGTACATCAGCCGCTGCCAGACCCGCCGGGCGCCATGGCGCTGCTTGCGCGGCGCTTGCAGATCAGCGTCCAGCCACCCCCTGATGATTTTCAGCCACGGGCCCATGGCCGGGTATCAGCGGACCGGATCCTTGCGCGGCGGCGGCGTTGAGTCGGCCAGCGCGGCACGCTCCGTGCGCGGATGCACACCTTGGACCCGGGCCAGCTCTCGGACAGACATATCTTTTACTTGCATCGCGGCGGATACGCTCGAATTGTTCGACTGTCGTTCTCTCTTTCAAACCCGTTCCGTTCTCTCAGTCTTGGACGTTAGAGGGAACGCTACGGGCGGGTCGAGGGGGCCAACTCAAGCGACTAAAAGCCCCAAAGGTGGGGCCACTACAGAGGGCCATACCCATGCCAACCACCTCGTCAGTCAGAGGCGAAACCTCAGTGGGTGAATGAGGCCGAATAGAATCCATCCCGTTGTAGTGCGAACGGATGGCAAAGCATTGAATATTTAGCCCGGACTGTCCCGGCAAGCTGCGCGGCGGTCGGGTCTTTCCTGCCACGCCGGCTTCGGCTTCTAGGTCTCGTCATCGCGTGATTTGGGGCGTCGGTGGCATCCGGCAGTGAATCGAATCTTGGAACCTTCAGCTTCATTGATTTTTTTCGCCTCCTATTTGGAATATGAAGTCAGAGGTTCGCAGGCCGGGGCACTCCCCTGAAGGTTTTCCCAAGCCCCTCTCGCTAGCGTCACTAGTAAACAACCGGTAGTTCCTTGACGAGGACGGCTAGCCGAGATGTATCCAGTGAGAGATGTAGGGCGACGCAGCTTTCTATCATTGGCCGTCGGCGTAGGGGCAGGTGCAGCACTATATGTCGGAAACAACACCGCCATAGCGAACGTTCCGACGACCTCCCTGGACGCGGTAGGCACCGAAGTTCCGCTGTCCACAGTTGGAACTGAGCCTTCTCTCGTTTTGCGTCGGTACGTAAACGTTTTCAAGAGCAGCCCAAATCCAAACGCCGTCTTCTTCCGAAACCGGGCCGGAGTCCTGAAGCTCGCCGCCGCCTGCCGTGGACTTGCAGGCCAGGTTCAAGTCGTCGATGTCGCTACCGGGCAGCTTGAACTTTCGTCAACACCCTTCCCAGGAGCGGGAGGCGGCGCGGGCCGGGTAGTCTACGAGCCATCGACCGACGCCGTTCTTGCTTTTGGTGCTTCGGCGATAGTCAAGAGCGTGAGCCTTTCAGGGCACGTTACTGACGCTTACAGCGCCGCGCCAGGGACAACCAATGTTGCTTTTGCCAGGGCGGTCGATTCGAAAGGCAGGATTTGGACCGGCAACTATCCGACCGGCAACGCCACCCGGTTCGATCCGACCACGGGCGAGACCGTCCATACGCCACGAGTGCATGCAGCCGCACAGTATGTCCGAAGCCTAGCCATCGACGCTAACGACAATGTTTATGCGGGGACGGGCGCGGCGAACCCTCGTATCGTGGCCTGGCACACGGACCGTCCAGCGGAATTACAGGAAATCGCGCTGCCCGGTGCGGCGACGGAAGGGTTTGTCTACAACATTGCAGCCCATTCCGGAACGCTCTTCGTGTACTATCAAGGCGCCCTCGGCAAGGAATTATTCAGGGTATACGACCTGGCAGCCGCGGCCTGGAAGTCGCCACCGTGGACCTGGATCCCCACGATGCGCAGCTCAGCGGCGTTGCCGGCCGGTGGTCACGTCTATGCAGTTCGGTCCACAGCCGGCACCCACGAACTCATGAAAATTGACCCCAGCACCATGGCGGCCGAGAGCGTTTGCACTGTTCCCGGCGCGCCTAGCGCTTTGAGTGTGGAAAGTTCGAACGGACTCCCGATCGTGAACGTCCTCTGTGCCTCGGGTCATCAGCAAATTTACGCCAAGGTCGCAGTCGCACGGAAAACGGTAATCCAAGCCGTGAAATCTGCCTTTTCTGACACGCCACTCAAAGTTCAGGCCCTCGCAGCGTCACTGTCCGGGACCAGCATATATTTCGGGGGTTCCTTGGGCGACGGAATCGGATCAGTGGACCTAGTCTCACGGGAACTTTGGCGTTCTGCCGCCGATACAGGCATCGTCCAAATCGAAGGGATGTTCCAGTACGACGACACAACCGTTTATGTTGGGTCGTACGGAGCCGGGCGCCTCTTTAGGTTTAATCCTCAGACCAAGAGCATCACAAAGCTCATCGAACTACGCGAGAAATATTTGCAGTCCCGTCCCTTCGCCTGGGCTCGTGCCGCCGACAAAGTGGTCGCGGGCACCGTAGCGGAGTATGGATACAACAACGGCGCTCTGACAATAATCAACCCGCTGAACGATGCAGATATCAACGTGGTCAGCGGCCCCATCCCAGGCCAATCTGTCCTCGGCCTGGCTGGCGAAGGCGACCTTGTCTACGGCACCACGGGGATTAAGGGCGGCTACGGATCGGTGGATGACACTAAGCCGGCACACGTCTTTGCCTGGAACGTCCGGGAAAGCCGTCTCGCTTGGAAGCGGCCGCTGACCGGCGAAGTCGAGATCAACAGCCCTCTCCTTGTTCGGGGACTGCTGTATGTGAGCACCAACAACGGCGTCTTCAGAGTCGACAAGACAAATGGAAATCTGGTGTCCACTTACAAGTTGTTCAATCGGCGCGCGGTAGCGGGCTACAGGACCAGCAGTATCGCCTACCTCCCCCAATTGAATTCGATCGTGCATCTCTGCGGGGGGACGGCGACTGTTCTGGATACTGAATCTCGGACCAGGAAAGAAATCCTCCGGGGGCAGTACACGGACATGTTAGTCACGAGTCGGAACCGGCTGTACTTCGCCGAGAATGGCACTAATGTCGTTGAGATCGATGCGGCCCAGAAGCCGACGATTCGGTCAACCGCCGATCTCGTCACCGTTGGGGCCGACGGCTGGCTTTACGTGGCGCGGTCACTGGGCGAGGGGAAGTTTGCATCGCCGATCCGTGCAGCTCCCGCGTTTGGTACAGATATCCGGTCCTGCCACGTGGTGGATTGGAACGGGGACGGCACACTTGACATCTTGGCTTCCCGCGCTGACGGCAAGCTTCAACTCTTTAAGGGCATCGGCGGAGGTAGTTTTGCTGGCCCGGTGACGCTAGGCGCCAGCGGCTGGCACAACAGGAGGATTGCGGTCGGCGTGTGGGGGACACAACTCGCTGTCGTGTCGGCGGACAGAATCAGCGGACAGTTGCTTTCCTGGCCCATCCTGACGTCAGGCGCACTAGGCCAGTCAACGGCCATTGGCTCGGGCTGGAGCAACAAGCCAATGGTGATGCTGGTGCCGTCCCGAACGACGGCGTCCGCGTTGATAGTAAACGAGGGTGGCTCTCTGTACCGCTATGCCAGGACTACCAGCGGACAGATTTCCCGGTCGCCGGTTCGCCTTAGTACAGGTGGCTACTCCGGCATGTCAGCTTTCTCGCCGGTCGTCGGCCACAAAACCGATCACAACGGAATTGTCGGAATAGATACTGCCGGCGCGGTCGCTTATACCGACGTGGCGGGCGGTGCTGTGGGAACGCCCATCAAGTATGCGTTTCTGATGAAGAGCCACAAGTTGGCCAGCAGTTAACGAATGACCATACATAGCAGCGGGCCCGCCTACAAAAGGGCCGCTGCGTCTCGGACCTTGATCATGGTCCGCAGGTTCCGGGTGGTGGTCGCCGCTCTGTACTTCGTCGTCGAGGAGAGCTTGCTGAAGGGGCTGTCCAGGGTGCCGCCCACCGGCGCCAGCCAGGCCATGGCCTCTGGTCCCAGCCGCGTCTGCTCCGCCCCGTCCAGGGCGCTCCCGGCTTCGAAGAGCTCGGTGAGGACGTCCGTATCCGAGGCCAGCGTGAAATAGGTGTGGGTGGAGGCATCGTCCGCGGGGTAGGGACACGCGGCAACCAGTTCTGCCACCCGGTCAGCGGCCAGGACCACCACCCAGGCGTCGTAGCCGAACGTCTCCCGGAGGCAGGCCTCGAATTCCTGCTTGACCCGCCCGGCATCCAGGTCGCTGGCGAGCACCACGTTTCCGCTGGCCAGGAGCGTTTTGACGCCGGAAAACGGCCGGGACTTGAGGGCCTGCTTCAGTCCGGCCATCTTGATGGTGATGCCGCCGACGTTGACCCCGCGCAGGAAGACCGCATAGCTGTTCATGCGCCCAGCCTACGCAGTCAGTCGCTGGTCTTGCGCAGTGCCTCAGTCAGGACACGCGCGGCGTTGCAGACCACTTCGGCGTGCAGCCGGCCGGGCTGGCGGGTGAGGCGTTCGATCGGGCCGGAGATGGACACCGCGGCGATCACCCGGCCGGACGGACCGCGGACGGGGGCCGACACGGAGGCGACCCCGGGCTCGCGTTCGCCTAGGCTCTGTCCCCAGCCCCGGCGTCGCACTCCGGCCAGCACGGTGGGCGTGAAGCGGGCGGCGTGCAGGCCTTCCAGCAGACGGTCATGGTCCTCCCAGGCGAGCAGTACCTGGGCGGCGGATCCGGCCTTCATGGACAACTGGGTACCGACGGGAATGGTGTCGCGGAGGCCAATGGGCCGTTCGGCGGAGGCGACGCAGACGCGCCACTCACCCTGCCGGCGGAAAATCTGGGCGCTCTCGCCGGTGGCGTCGCGCAGCTGGACAAGGACGGGGCCCGCGGAGGCAATCAGGCGGTCCTCGCCGGCGGCGGAGGCCAGCTCCACAAGGCGGCTGCCGAGCACAAAGCGGCCCTGGATGTCGCGGCTGACCAGCCGGTGATGGACCAGCGCCAACGCCAGCCGGTGCACGGTGGGCCGCGCTAGTCCCGTGGCCGCAACAAGCTGCGCCAGGGTGGTAGGGCCGGCCTCAAGTGCGTCAAGCACATGGGCCGCTTTATCGATGACACCGACTCCACTGGAACTGTCCATGTAATGATATTGCCGTCTCATTATCTGAGATGCAAGTCCACTCGCTGGCGCATTACGCGGGAGTGCTGATTCAGTGGAGATAACCAGCCGGCAAGAATCAACACCGCAGTGAAGGGAGAAGGCCGTGGCACAGACACTGGCCGAGAAAGTCTGGGACGCACACGTGGTGCGCAAGGGCGACGGCGAAGGAGCCAACGCCCAACCGGACATGCTCTTCATCGACCTCCACCTGGTGCATGAGGTGACGTCCCCGCAGGCGTTTGAAGGCCTGCGCCTCGCGGGCCGCAGGCTGCGCCGGCCGGACCTCACCATCGCCACCGAGGACCACAACACTCCCACGCTGGACATCGACAAGCCAATCGCGGATCTGACCAGCCGCACCCAGATCCAGACCCTGCGCAACAACTGCCAGGAATTCGGCGTCCGGCTGCACTCCCTCGGTGATGCCGAACAGGGAATTGTGCACGTGGTGGGCCCGCAGCTCGGTCTCACCCAGCCCGGCATGACCGTGGTCTGCGGCGACTCGCATACCTCCACGCACGGAGCCTTCGGCGCACTCGCGATGGGCATCGGCACGTCCGAGGTGGAGCACGTCATGGCCACCCAGACGCTGTCGCTGAAGCCGTTCAAGACCATGGCCATCAACGTCGAGGGCACCCTGCGGCCCGGTGTGTCCGCCAAGGACATCATCCTGGCCGTCATCGCTAAGATCGGCACCGGCGGAGGCCAGGGCTTCGTGCTCGAATACCGCGGCTCCGCGATCCGGGCGCTGTCCATGGAAGCCCGGATGACCATCTGCAACATGTCCATCGAAGCCGGCGCCCGCGCCGGACTCGTCGCCCCGGACCAGACCACGTACGACTACATGTTCGGTCGCCCGCACGCGCCGCAGGGTGCGGACTGGGACGCCGCCGTCGAATACTGGACCACGCTGCGCACCGACGACGACGCGGCGTTCGACGTCGAGGTGGACCTCGACGCCGACACCCTGGAACCGTTTGTGACGTGGGGGACCAACCCCGGCCAGGGTGTGTCCCTCTCCGCGACGGTGCCCTCGCCCGGGGACTTCGGCGACGAAAACGCCAAGGCCGCGGCGGAACGGGCCCTGCAGTACATGGGGCTGGAAGCCGGCACCCCGATGAAGGACATCCGGGTGGACACGGTCTTCCTGGGTTCCTGCACCAACTCCCGGATGGAGGACCTCCGCGCCGCCGCCGACATCATCCGTGGCCGGACCAAGGACCCTGACATCCGGATGCTCGTGGTGCCCGGTTCCGCCCGGGTCCGCCTTGAAGCCGAGGCCGAGGGGCTGGACAGGGTCTTCACGGACTTCGGGGCCGAGTGGCGTTTTGCCGGCTGCTCCATGTGCCTGGGCATGAACCCGGACCAGCTGGAACCGGGGGAGCGCTGCGCCTCCACCTCCAACCGCAACTTCGAGGGCCGCCAGGGCAAGGGCGGCCGCACCCACCTGGTCTCCCCGGTGGTGGCCGCGGCGACCGCGGTGCGCGGCACCCTGAGTTCGCCCTCGGACCTGGACCCCGCTCCGGAGTCCGCCGCCATCCGCACCGACGCCGCCTAAGAGGATCCCGCCATGGAAAAGTTCACCACCCACACCGGCATCGGTGTCCCGCTGCGCCAGAGCAACGTCGACACGGACCAGATCATCCCGGCCGTCTACCTCAAGCGCATCACGCGCACGGGTTTCGAGGACGCGCTCTTCGCGGGCTGGCGCAAGGATCCGGCGTTTATCCTGAACCAGGAACCCTTCAACGCCGGCTCCGTGCTGGTGGCCGGCCCGGACTTCGGCACCGGCTCCTCCCGGGAACACGCCGTCTGGGCCCTCAAGGATTACGGTTTCAAGACCGTGCTGTCCTCCCGCTTCGCCGACATCTTCCGCGGCAACTCAGGCAAGCAGGGCCTGCTGGCCGCCGAACTGGCCCAGGATGACATCGAACTCATCTGGAAGGAACTGGAAAACGCCCCCGGCACCGCGGTCACTGTGGACCTCGTCTCCAGGACGGTGCAGTGCGGCAACCTCGTGGCGCCGTTCGAGATCGACGACTACACCCGCTGGCGCCTGCTGGAGGGCCTGGATGACATCGGCCTGACCCTCAAGCACGAGCAAGACATCACCGCCTTCGAGGCAACCCGGCCGACGTTTATGCCCAAGACCGTGCCCGCAAAGCTCTCCTGACACTCTCCACCCCACCACCACATAGCAACGCGGGGTCACCTACGGCCCATCCCGAGGCTTCGGATGGGCCGTAGGTGACCCCGCGTTGTTTCTTCGTGCAGCCGGGACGACGGCGGGCCGCCTCCTGGTTCGGGAGGATACCCACCCAGAATGATTACGCAAGCATTCTGTAGCCTAATTTTGTTTAGGTAAGGCTTGTCTAATAACATCGTTCGAGTGACCACGGACCTTCATTTAGCGCAGGTCTCCTTTGCCGCGGAACTTGCGAGCTATGGGGACAGGCCCGCAATTCTCACCGAGAGCCTCACCCTGACCTACCGGGAGCTGGCGGATCGCGTTGATGCCTTCGCCCTCCGCCTCGGCACCGGGAGGCGCCTCGTGGCGCTGACCGCCGCCAACGACGTCGACTCCCTGGTCGCCTACCTGGCAGCCTTGGCAGCCGGGCACCCCCTGATCCTGCTGCCGGAAGACAAACCGGCAGCCTTGGAGTCCCTGGTAGCGGCCTACGATCCTGACGTCCTTGTGCGGTCCGTGAACGGTCAGACCGTCCTGGAGGAGCGCAGGCCCGGCACACGGCACGCGCTGCACCCTGACCTCGCCCTGCTGCTCAGCACGTCCGGCTCCACCGGCTCTCCCAAGCTTGTGCGCCTCTCGCAAGCCAACCTGCAGTCCAACGCGGAGTCCATTGCCCAGTACCTGAGGATAGGCACGGACGACACAGCGGCCACCACCCTGCCGATGTCCTACTGTTACGGGCTTTCCGTGATCAACAGTCACCTGCTCCGCGGGGCGGGCTTGGTGCTCACCGGCCTGTCGGTTGTTGATCCCTGTTTCTGGGACCTGTTCCGCCGTGCGGGTGCGACGTCGTTCGCAGCCGTCCCGTACACGTTCGAACTGTTGGAGCGGGTGGGGTTCGCCGAGATGGAGTTGCCCAGCCTGCGCTACGTGACCCAGGCCGGGGGCCGGCTCGCCCCCGACGCGGTGCGCCGTTTTGCCGAGCTCGGCTGCCGGCGCGGCTGGGACCTCTTCGTTATGTATGGCGCAACGGAGGCCACCGCCCGGATGGCTTACCTGCCGCCGGGACTCGCAGCAGACGTCCCCGGCGCCATCGGCATCGCGGTGCCCGGCGGCTCCTTCCGGATCGACCCGGTCCCCGGGCTGGAGCACGGGGAACTCGTGTACACCGGCCCAAATGTCATGCTCGGCTACGCAGAGAGTCCGGAGGACCTCGGAAAGGGCCGGACCATCGGCGAGCTCCGCACCGGTGACCTCGCCCGGAAGCATCCCGCCGGAGTCTACGAAGTGGTGGGGCGGCGCAGCAGGTTCGTCAAGATCGTGGGGCTGCGCGTTGACCTCGGGCAGGTGGAGAGGATCCTTGCCGACCTCGGAGTACACGCGGCCAGCGCCGGTACCGACGACGGGCTGGTTGTCGCCGTCGAAGGCGGGCACGACCCTCACCTGCTGGCCAAGGTTCTCGCCCAAGGCGTCGGGCTGCCGCGTGCGGCCCTCGAGGTGCACGCCGTCGAACATCTGCCCAGGCTGGCCACCGGCAAACTGGACTACCCCGCGGTCCTTGCGCTCTCGCGGCCTGAACCGGCGGAGCCTGCGCCCGGGAATGGCACTGTCGCGGGTCCGGACAATGTCCGAAAAATCTTCGCGGACACACTGGAGTGCGCTGACATCGCCGACGACGACACATTCGTCTCGCTCGGCGGGGACTCACTGTCCTACGTCGCGGCGTCCGTCAGGCTGGAACAGGTGTTGGGGCACCTCCCGCGGGATTGGCACGTGACGACGGTCCGCGACCTGGAACCAAGCCAGCGGGAAGTGCCGGTCCGGCGGGTGCGACGGTTCTTCGCTCCGATCGAAACCGGCATTATGTTGAGGGCCGTGTCCATCATCCTGATCGTCAGCACCCACGTCGGCTTGTTCAGGTGGCAAGGCGCGGCCCACGTGCTCATGGCGGTGGCGGGTTACAACTTCGCGCGGTTCCAGCTTTCCGGGAAGCGGCTCCCGCGCCTTCGGCGGCAGCTGGCCAGCCTGGCCAGAGTCGTCGTGCCCAGTGTGGCCTTCATCGGTGTGGCCTATCTGATCACGGATAACTACAGCCCTGCCAACATCCTGCTCCTGAACGCCGTCCTCGGACCGGAGACGGTGACCACGCAGTGGCACTTCTGGTTCGTCGAAGTACTTGTCTACCTGCTCGTGGGAATGACTGCCCTGCTCGCGGTTCCCTCGGCGGACCGCGCTGAAAAGCGGTTCCCGCTCCTCTTTCCGCTGGCACTCACAGGAGCCGGGCTGTTGACACGCTATGACGTGATCGATCCTGGTGTGCCGCACACGGCGCCGGCGCTTTGGCTCTTCGCGATGGGTTGGGCCATTGCACGGACCCGGAACGTGGCCCAGCGCTGCGCCGTCTCCGCCGTCGCGGCCCTGACCGTTCCGGGGTTCTTTGAGGACGCAAACCGTGAATACACGTTACTCATCGGAATCCTGCTGCTCATCTGGCTGCCCAGCATTCCCGTGCCGAAAGCCCTCCGACGCGTGACGATACTGCTGGCCAGCGCCTCCCTCTACGCATATCTGGTCCACTGGCTGGTCTACCCGCTGCTGGCCCCGTTCAGTCCTCTGCTGGCCGTGGCAGCCTCGCTTGCCGCCGGGGTGGCATACTGGGCGGTCTGCATGCGCGTGATCAGCATGGTCACCCGTCGTCGGACCCGCCCCGCCACCGCAACGCGGGGTCACCTACGGCCCGTCCTGCGGCTTGGGATGGGCCGTAGGTGACCCCGCGTTGCAGTTTGGATTGAAGGGGTGGGCGGCGGGGATCACACCAGCCGTAAGCACGCAGTATTTCAGATCGGTAACGCAAGCTCCTATGCTTAGCAGGTGCCTTTGTAAGGATTTGGGGGCGAGTAGTCGTGAGGAAACCGGTATATGAGTAGTGTTCTGACAATCCGCGGAGGCGTCCCGCTGACCGGCCGCGTCACCGTGCGGGGGGCCAAGAATCTTGTCCCCAAGGCGATGGTGGCCGCGCTGCTGGGCAATGAACCGTCCGTGCTGCGCAACGTCCCGGAAATCAAGGACGTCGAGGTTGTCACCAGCCTGCTCCAGATCCACGGTGTCACTGTGGAGAAGGACCCCGCCACCGGGGATCTGACCCTGGACCCGAGCAACGCGAAGACGGCCTCCCACACGGCCATCGATGCCCATGCCGGCGACTCCCGCATCCCGATCCTGCTGTGCGGACCCTTGATCCACGCGATCGGCGAGGCCTTCATCCCGGACCTCGGCGGCTGCAAGATCGGCGACCGCCCCATCGACTACCACCTGGATGTACTGCGCCAGTTCGGCGCCGTCGTGGAAAAGCGCCCCGGCGGCATTCACATCTCCGCACCCCACGGCCTCAAGGGCGCCAAAATCTCCCTGCCGTACCCGTCCGTCGGCGCCACCGAGCAGGTCCTGCTGAGCGCCACCCGCGCCGATGGCATCACCGAGCTTTCCGGGGCGGCCACCGAGCCGGAGATCGTGGACCTAATTGCCGTGCTGCAGAAGATGGGCGCAATCATCAGCGTCCAGACGGACCGCACCATCCGGATCGAAGGCGTCCAGAGCCTGGGCGGCTACAACCACCGCGCCCTCTCGGACCGCAACGAATCCGCCTCCTGGGCCTCGGCCGCCCTTGTCACCCGCGGCGACATCTTCGTCGAAGGCGCCACCCAGCGCGACATGATGACCTTCCTCAACACCTACCGCAAGGTGGGCGGCGGCATGGACATCGGCGACGACGGCATCCGCTTCTACCACCGCGGCGGCAAGCTCAACCCGCTGGTCCTCGAAACGGATGTGCACCCCGGCTTCATGACCGACTGGCAGCAGCCGCTGATCGTCGCGCTGACCCAGGCCGAGGGCGTATCGATCGTCCACGAGACCGTCTACGAGAACCGCTTCGGATTCACCGAGGCCCTCATCCGGATGGGCGCCAACATCCAGGTCCACCGCGAATGCCTCGGCAGCGTGCCATGCCGCTTCGGCCAGCGTAACTTCCTGCACTCCGCCGTGATCTCCGGGCCCACCCAACTGACCGGTACCGACATCGACGTGCCGGATCTGCGCGGCGGCTTCAGCCACCTGATCGCGGCCCTGGCCGCCACCGGAACTTCTCGGGTCACCGGAATCGACATCATCAACCGGGGCTACGAGCGCTTCACCGAAAAGCTCGCCGGCCTGGGCGCCGATTTCGACATCACCTCAGATAAGTAGCGGGGACCGAAGTGAAGGAAACGGCCAGGAGCCGCATCACCTTTGTCATCGCGGCCGGAATTGTCCGGCCCGCCATGAACCTGCTGATGGCCAAAAAGTGGATCGGCCTGGAAAAACTGCCCGCCGGGGGCTTCATCGCAGCACCCAACCACTGCACCGAGATCGACCCGCTGGTGGTGGCGCACATGCTCTACAACCAGAAGCGGATGCCGCGATTCCTGGCCAAGGCCGGGCTCTTCAAGGTTCCGGTCCTCGGGACGGTGCTGCGCAACACCAGGCAGATCCCGGTGGAGCGGTCCTCGGCGGGGGCGAACCGCTCGCTGCAGATCGCTAAGGAAGTCGTGGACGGGGGCGGTGCCATCATCATCTACCCCGAAGGCACACTGACCCGCGACCCCGAGCTGTGGCCGATGAAGGGCCACACCGGCGCCGCCCGGATGGCACTTGAGAGCGGCATCCCGGTGGTCCCCATCGCCCACTGGGGAGCCCACGAGGTCTTCCCCCGTTACGCCAAACGCTTCCACATCTTCCCGCGGAAGACCTCGCGCCTGGTAGTCGGCGAACCCGTGGACCTCAGCGCCTTCGCGGGACGGCCCCTGGATGGTGCGACCCTGGGCGAGGCGACAAACGTCATCATGGACGCCATCACCGAGCTGCTCGCCACCCTCCGCGGCGGACAGCCGCCCCTGGTGCGCTGGGACCCCTCGGCACACAAGCAGTCCCCCCACGGCCGCTTCATCGAGCGCGGCGGGGCCGCCGGCGGTTCCGCTGGCGGATCTTCAGGAACTACCGCGGACGACGGCGGCACAGGAACCCCCGCGGACGACGGCAGATGACGGCGGATATCGGCGGAACGGACTCCGCCACCAGGGTGGCCGTCTTCGGGGCCGGTTCCTGGGGCACCACCTTTGCGAAGGTCCTCGCCGACGCCGCCACCGCATCCGGCGTCGAGCGTGAGATCCGCCTCTGGGGCCGCCGTCGCGAAGTCGTGGAGCAGATCAACCTCAAGCACCGCAATGCGCAGTACCTCAAAGACACCCCGCTGCCGCCCAGCATTACCGCGTCCACAGACGTGGCCGAGGTTCTTGCCGGCGCCGAGCTGGTGGTGCTTGCCGTGCCGGCGCAGACCCTGCGGCCGCAGCTGCGCGAATGGAAGGACCTGGTGGCGCCTGGCGCGTTCGTCGTCTCACTGATGAAGGGCCTTGAGCTCCATTCCGATGCGCGGATGAGCGAAGTCATCTGCGAAGAGCTGGGCATCCCGGCAAACCGCGTCGCTGTGGTCTCCGGGCCCAACCTGGCCATGGAGATCGCCCGCGAAGAGCCCACCGCTTCCGTCGTTGCCTGTACAGACCCTTCCGCGGCGGGCTGGATTGCGCGCAGCTGCACCGCCCCGTACTTCCGTCCGTACACCACCGCGGACGTCGTCGGCGTCGAAATCGGCGGGATCGTGAAGAACATCATTGCCCTGGCCGTCGGCATCTGCGAAGGCAAGCAGATGGGCGACAACACCAAGGCATCGGTCATCACCCGCGGCCTCGCGGAAACGTCAAGACTTTCGCTGGCCCTGGGCGGCGAGGCCCAGACGATGGCGGGCCTTGCGGGCCTGGGCGACCTCGTGGCGACCTGTTCCTCTCCGTTGTCCCGGAATCACACCGCGGGGCGGCTGCTCGGTAAGGGGCTGACCCTGGACCAGGTCACGGCGGAAATGACGCAGACGGCCGAGGGCATCAAGTCCGCGCAGGCCGTCCACGAACTTGCCGGTAAACTCGGCGTCGAGATGCCCATCACGGCGGCCGTCGTCGCGGTGCTGGCCGGAAAACTGTCCGTCGACGAACTGGGGCCGCTGCTGCTGTCCCGGAACCTGAAACCCGAAGGCGACTATTGAGCGTGGCGGAAGACAACGTGACCACAGCAGGCCGGACCGGCGAGTCAAGGCCCCGCGTGGCGGTGCTGTTCGGCGGCCGCTCCAGCGAACACGCCGTCAGTTGCGTGACAGCGGCCGGCGTCCTCGGCGCCATCGACCAGACCAAGTACGAGGTCATCCCGATCGGGATCGCCAAAACGGGGCAGTGGGTGCTGGCCACCGGCGACACCCACGACTGGTCACTTTCGGCATCGTCGCTGCCCGAGGTGGCGTCCTCGTCGCAGACCGTGGCGCTGGCCGAAATTGGTGGCGAGCACCAGCTGATCGTGGCCTCCCCGAACGCGGTCCCGCAGGAACTGGGCGCCGTGGACGTAGTCTTCCCGCTGCTGCACGGCCCGTTCGGCGAGGACGGCACCATCCAGGGCTTCCTGGAGCTGTCCGACACCCGTTACGTGGGTGCCGGCGTGCTGGCCTCCGCCGTCGGCATGGACAAGCACTTCATGAAGGTGGTGTTTGAGTCCGCCGGGCTGCGGGTGGGGCCGTACATCGCCGTCACGGACCGGCAGTGGCTCAATGACCCGGAGACCGTCCGCAAGCGCGTGGATCAGCTCGGCTTCCCGGTGTTCGTCAAGCCGGCCCGGGCTGGTTCCTCGATGGGCATCTCCAAGGTGGATTCGCTCCTGGACCTGGACGCCGCGATCGAGGCGGCCCGTGAACATGATCCGAAGCTGGTCATCGAGGCCGGCATTGTGGGCCGCGAGATCGAGTGCGCCGTGCTGGAGGGCCGGGGGACCGACGCTCCGCGGACGTCCATGCCGGGGGAGATTTCCGTGGCCGGCGGCGGCCACGAGTTCTACGACTTTAACGCCAAATACGTGGAGGACGACGCCGCCGCGCTCAGCTGCCCGGCCGACCTCCCCGACGAGGCCATCGCCCGGGTCCGCGAGCTGGCCGCCGTCGCGTTCGACGCCGTCGGCGCCGAGGGGCTAAGCCGGGTCGATTTCTTCTACACGCCCGAGGGCGAACTCATTATCAACGAGATCAACACCATGCCCGGGTTCACGCCCAAGAGCATGTACCCGCAGATGTGGAAGGCCTCCGGTCTGGGCTACGCGGAGCTGATCGACGAACTGATCCACCTGGCGCTGCACCGCAAGACCGGCCTGCGTTAGGGGCTATTTGCTCGGCGGCAGCTTTTGCAGGTCGGCCTGGCCCACGCAGTTCCGGGTCGCGGGGACCTTCGCGGCGGCGGCGGCGAGATCAGCCAGCACAGTGGCCGAACTGATCCTGTCCGGGTCCATCAGGATCTCGGTGGCCGGTTCGCGGCCGAACGTGGTCAGCGTCCAGACCGGGCTGCCCTCCTTGATGACCCAGTCGACGCCGTTGACGCTCACGCAGCGGTCCGTCGTGGGGCCCGGGACGTTCACGCCGCAGCGCAGCACCACAAGGGACGGATCGCCCCACGCAGCGGTGGCCTGGCTGTTGGTCTTGCGCAGCCCGGCTTCGCCGATGGCGTCCGGCAGGGCCACCATCATCGGGGCGCAGGCGGCATTCGCCGCGTCCTTGGCGGGCGCGACGTCGACTACCGGTGCGCAGGCACTCAGGGCGAGCCCCGCGGCTGCCGCGGCCGCCAGAAGCCGGAGCGGACGTGCGGAAGCCGGGGCGCGGAACTGGTGCATTCGTCAAGCCTATCCCTGCCTGACAGCCCCTACCGCCGGGTCCGCCACCCCGGCAGATGCTTTTCTGGCCATCCCGCGCTGTACCGTCTAGTAGACTTGGCGGAACCGTGCAACTCTGCGGCGCTGCCGACAAGAACGTTACTTTTGGCCAGAACCGCGCACATTCTATTCAATCTCGTACGTGGGGGAGGGTCTGTCGATGAAGTCGTGCAGCCAGAAAACAAGGTCAGTACGCGCTGGCTTGGGTGCTCTTCTGCTGGCCCTAAGCCTGGGCGTTGCCGCACCATCAGCCTACGCTGACGACGCTGTTCTCCCGGACCCCTTGACGGTTGTCCTTACTCCAACGCCTCCGGCTCCGGTTGAGCCGACACCGGTTGATCCCGCGCCGGTTGAGCCCGCGCCGGTTGACCCGGCGCCCGTTGATCCCGCGCCGGTTGACCCGCCGCCCGTTGAGCCAGCACCCGTACAGCCCCCCGAGCTCGCCCCGGCTCCGGTGGAAATCCCGCCCGCTTTCATCGCATCCCCGCCGGCCGGCGAGGTGCCCAGTGCGCCTGTCCCCGCCCCACAAGTACCGGCTGCTGTGGTTGCGCCGCTGCCCGGCGTCGTTCCGGCCGTCCAGCCGTCGGCACAGCAGCCGTCCCAAGAGGCAAGCGCAACAGCCGAGGCGACACCTTCTACGACCCCAGCACCGGCACGTACAACGGAACCTGCCGCAGTGGCCGCTCCGGCCGTGCCTCCCACGATTGTCACGGCAGAAATCCAAGCCGCAGTCGCCTCTGTGACCGGCAGTCCGCTGTCGGTGCAAGTTATTACCGTAATGATTCTGCTTGGACTCGGGTTCGCGTATTTCAGGTTTCTTGGCGGGAAGAGCCGCGGCCTGGCCGCAAAGGCAGGAAAGTAACTGATCGTGGTGCCCGAAGAAGCCCTTAGCTGGACTATGGCCGGTCAACCGGGGCCCGGCCGCCTTTGTTTTGCAGCCACTCGATGATCCAATTCCTGACTAACGTGCGGCTCGCCGCGCTCACCGCACTGCAGCACCTCACAGACGATCCCATGGTGCTGTTCCTCCAGTTGTCCAGACGTTTGCCTGCATCGCTTGTCCATCCGCTGGCACGTATTGTTTCTGCGGCGGCAGGGGAGAGTTCTACGGCAATTCCGGCAGTGCTGGCGTCAATCACGAGCGGTGACGAGCGGGATGTGGCCCGCCGGCTCCAGCTCGCCGTCGATCACGAGGTCAGCGGCGAACGGGCGCGGAGGCTCGCCGACATCGCACTCGCCGCGAATCTGCCGGAGTTTTCGGATGCTCTTTTGTCAGGCGCACGGCATTCCCGCGGGCTCAAGGCTGCCCAGGCGCGGAGGCAGTGGCACGACGGCGCCGTGAGTGGCGCCGTGGCCGTCCTCGAAGGCTCTCGTTGGCACAGACGGCGGCAGCTTGCGCGCCTCGTGGGTGAGCTGGCTGTCCTGAAAGGGGCTGCGCCCTCGCTGGTCCGGCACGAATATGTTCCCATCCCCGGAAGGGTGCTTCACTTCCTGACCAACTCCCTGCCCCACACGGCCAGTGGCTACGCTCAGCGTTCCCACTCCATCATGCTGGCCCAGCAGCAGGCTGGGTGGGACATCCTTGCTGTCACGCGTCTCGGCTATCCCGTGCAGGTCGGAAAGCTGCGGGCCGGCTCCAGTGACGTTGTGGACGGCCTGCGCTACCGGCGGCTCCTCCCGGCTCGTCTGGCGGCGACGCTGGATGCTCGTCTCCAGCAACAGGCTGAGGAACTGCTGAGCGTGGCTTTGGAGTTCAGGCCGAGCGTTCTGCATACCACTACCCACTTCGTCAACGGTATGGTGGTCCGGGCGGTGGCGGAGGCACTGGACATCCCCTGGGTCTACGAAGTCCGTGGCCAGTTGGGTGATACTTGGGCTTCCACCCGGGGGAAGGCTGCCCGCGACAGCGAAAAATACCTACTGTTCCAGCAGCGCGAGGCTGAGGTCATGGCCGCGGCGGACCTCGTGGTGACACTGGGGGAGGCTATGAAGGCGAACATCGTTGTCTCCGGCATTGCAGAGGACAGAATCATCATCACGCCGAATGGTGTTGGCGGGGAGTTCCTGGAAGAACCGCTGGACGCACGCACGGCCAGACGAGAGCTGGGCCTTCCCGAACAGGGAACCTACATCGGCACTGTTAGCAGTCTGGTACCGTACGAGGGAATCGATGACCTGATCGCCGCTTTCGGATTCTTGGCACCCAAGATTCCCGACCTTCGTCTGCTGATCGTTGGCGATGGTGCATCGCTGCCATCCCTGAAGCGACTGGCCCGGCGAAGCGGTTTCGACGGCCGCATCATCTTTCCGGGGCGCGTTCCACGCGACAAGGCCCACCTTTTCCATCAGGCTTTGGATGTCTTCGTGGTCCCGCGCAAGGACCTTGATGTCACCCGCTCGGTAACACCACTCAAACCGGTTGAAGCGTTGGCGTGCGCGCGGCCCGTAGTTGCCAGCCGGCTTACAGCCCTGCAAGAAATTGTGACGGACGGCGCGAACGGCCTGATCGCGACGGCGGAGGACCCCCGGGACTTGGCCGCTAAACTGGAACGGCTCCTCGACTCCGAGGAGTTAAGAGCCCTCTTGGGCCAGGCAGGGAGACAGGCCGTGTTGGAAAGCCGGACGTGGGGAGCGAACGCGCTAACCCTGGCCGGCGCCTATGAGCATTTAATGGAGGCTCGAATTTGAGCACTGATACTTCGGCAGTCCCGCAGGGGCCGATACCAACTGCGGTCGCCACTTCAGTCAACCTGCGCGACCTACGCCGGGTCGGTGCCAGGCCGCCTTTCCTCGACTACCTGGTGTCGCTTTGGGACTACCGGCACTTCATCTACTACGATGCACAGTCGCGGGTGCAGACCGGCAACGAGCAAGACCGGCTGGGCCGGGCCTGGCTCGTCCTCGGCCCGCTCCTGAACGGGCTGATGTTCTATCTTATTATGGGGGTGCTGCTGAATTCCGGGGGCGGCATTGACAATTTTGTCGCCTATCTCATAATTGGCGTGTTCCTTTTCCAGATGTCGACTCGTGCCATCACGTCGTCATCCCGCGTTATCACTGCAAACAAGAACGTTATTCACGCGTTCCAGTTTCCACGCGCGAGCATGGTCGTGGCCACCAATGTCCGTGAGTTTCTTTCGAATATTCCGGTTTTGATCACGATGCTCATCCTGGTCATCGTCTTGCCGCCCTCCGAAGAGATTTCCTGGCGATGGCTGCTATTAATTCCTTTAGTCGTGCTGCAATTCATCTTCAATCTAGGCGTTGGCCTCATCCTGGCCAGGGTGGTCTCGGTCTTCAACGACGCCAGCCAGTTGATTTCCTACGCAATGCGGCTATGGATGTATACGTCGTGCCTGTTCTTCTCCATCGACAGATTCGACTCCATGCCGGCCATCAAGACACTCATGGAATACAACCCCCTGTACAACGTCCTATACCTTGCGCGGGAGTGCCTCCTTTACGGGAGCGTCGGTTCGTGGCAGGCTTGGACTATTCTTGCCCTCTGGGCTATTGCCGCCCTTGCCTTGGGGTCGGTCTTCTTCTGGAAGGGAGAGGAAACCTATGGGCGAGAACTCTGACCTGAACTTTATCCAGGGCACGCCGGCCGTCGTCATCGACAAGGTCAGCATGACTTACTGGACGAAGAGCCGCAGCCGGGACGCGTCGTCGTCGTCCTCTTCCATGCAGTGGCGGGGCCTCCGGAATATGGCGAATCGAACCAAAACAGTGGAGGTCTCGGCCCTCAGAGAGCTGTCCCTGGTTGTCGAACATGGTGAATCTGTGGGAATTATCGGCAGGAACGGTTCCGGCAAGAGCACGCTGCTGAAACTGGTTGGTGGCCAGGTCCCTCCGACATCAGGCGCGGTGTATGCCACATCAACACCAGTGATGCTCGGAGTCAACGCGGCGTTGTTGCCGGGCCTCTCAGGAGACCAGAACATCGTTCTTGGTTGCCTGGCCATGGGGATGACTCACCAGCAGATCGACGAGAGATATGACGAGATTGTGGAACTGTCCGGGCTGGGGGAGGCAGTTCACATGCCGATGAAGTCATACTCGGCCGGCATGGGTTCGAGACTCCGGTTCGCAATAGCGGCCAGTATCGACCCCGAAATCCTAATCATTGACGAAGCGTTGAACACGGGCGACGCACAATTCAAAGACAGAACCCGCAAGCGGATGTTGGAACTCCTCGGTCAGGCAGGAACGGTCTTCCTGGTCAGCCACAGCATGCCGACCATCGCCGATCTCTGCAACAGGGCCATATGGATTGACCAAGGGGAGTTGGTCTCGGACGGTGAGCCGGCCGAAGTCATCAAGTGGTACCGGATGTTTACCCAGAAGCTTGCGGCCGGTGACCGCTTCGGAGCCATGAAGCTCCGGCGGCGCATGATCCACGATCTGGAAGTTGCCGACGTCACCGACCGCAACTCAGCGCGGCGGTCAAAGGCGTGAGGGTGGATGTCGCAACGCTGAGGAGACTCATTTGGCATTTCAGGTCTGGCGGGACCCGGCAGGTCCGTACCTGGCTCGCGCGAGAAGCATTTGAGGCGGGCCACCGGAAGCTCGACACAGTACGGGGTGCGGAGGGTGTCTGGGTGGGCCGCGGTAAGAACAAACGCCTCACATTCCGGCCATCGGCGGTGCCTTCGTCCCGCGCCGGCTCCGTGTCCGCTGCACGCGCTGCAGTAATCCTCGACGACTTTTCCGCACTGGCCTTCGGCAACGAATGGACCTGTACGCCTTTGTCGCCCGGTTCCTGGCTGGAACAATTGCTAAATAGTGCGGTTGATTTCCTGTTCGTGGAATCCGCCTGGAATGGAAACAGGGGGCAGTGGACCGGAAAAATTGTCGGCAGGGAACACGCTGCTCCCTCAACACTGGCTCAACTGACGTCTTGGTGCCGCGAGCAGGGGATTCCGACGGTCTTCTGGAATAAGGAGGACCCGCCTCACTACGACGACTTCCTTGCCGCCGCCAAGCTGTTCGACTTCGTGTTTACCAGCGACGCCAACCGGCTGGAAGGCTACGTGAAAGATCTCGGGCACGGACGTGTGGACGTGCTGCCCTTCGCGGCCCAGCCGGCTATTCATAACCCGGTCCGACCGAAACACGGCTGGCATGAGAGGGACGTGGCTTTTGGCGGGATGTATTTCGCTGAAAAATATCCCGAACGCCGAGAGCAGTTGGACCTCCTTCTCGCGGCAGCCGATTCCGCTTCGGGCGTCATGACAACTGGCCTCGAGATTTTTTCCCGGCAAATGGGCGGCGAGCCGAAATATCAGTTCCCACCACCCTTCGCTGAAAGAGTGGTGGGTTCCCTTGACTACCCGGAAATGCTGACCGCCTACAAAGCCTATAAGACGTTTCTCAACGTGAATTCCGTCTTGGATTCCCCAACGATGTGCTCACGGCGAATATTCGAAATCATTGCCTCCGGATCAAACGTCCTGACTACCCCCAGTGCCGCAATCGGAACGCACTTCAGCCCGGATGAAATCTTCACCGTTACCACCGCAACGGAAGCGGAGCAACTCTTGCGCGCATTGCATCGGAACCCGGAGTTGGGCGAGCGCCAACTGCACCGGGGCCAGCGGAGGATATGGCGGGAACATACTTACCGGGCTCGCAGCAACCAAATACTGGCCGCCGTCGCCCCCCAGCTGCCCCATCAAATCCGTCGCCCGACCGTATCACTGCTGGTGTCAACAATTCGGCCCTGGCAGCTTGAGCACGTATTCCAGACTGTCGGCAGCCAGCGCGACGTCGACCCAGAATTGGTGCTCCTGACTCATGGCTTCGCCGCGAACGGCGAAGCCATCCGTCAACTAAAGGAGAAATACGGTGTTCGAGCTGTGACCGTGCTGACAGCGGAGGCGCACGTTTCACTGGGGGAGTGCCTGAATCTGTGCGTGTCAGCGGCAGACGGACAGGTCCTGACCAAGATGGACGACGACGACTTCTACGCCGCGGACTACCTCAGCGATCAGCTTCACGCGTTGGAGTATTCCGCCGCCGACGTGGTCGGCAAGCAGGCGCACTACATGCACCTGACGGACCTGAACGCAACGTTGCTGCGCTTCCCCGAGTGGGAGCACCGGTATACTCGGACGGTCATGGGACCCACGATCATGGGCGATGCGGACATATTCCGGGACAACCCGTTTGCCGCAGTAGGTAACGGAGAAGATACCCGCTTCCTTCGTGATGTCGTTGCCGGCGGAGGTGTGGTCTATGCGTCCGACAGGTTTAACTATTGCCAGCAGCGGGCCTCCGTCGGACACACCTGGAAAGTCAGCCAAAGCGAACTGTTGGCCAGCGGAACATTGAAATTTTTCGGAAATTACAGAGACCAAGTCTCTGTCTGAGTGGGGGTTCTCCTTGAATACTATTGGAACTGTAGCTGTCATCGGACTGGGTTACATCGGGCTGCCGACCGCGGCGATTCTCGCCGGAAACGGCATCCATGTCATCGGCGTCGACGTCAACTCAGGTACTGTCGATTCCGTCAACCGCGGCGAGGTCCCCTTCGTCGAGCCCGACCTGGCGTCATACGTAGCAGGAGCCGTGAGCCAGCACAAGCTCAGCGCATCCGTCGAGACTCCCACTGCCCAGGCATACATCGTGGCCGTCCCCACGCCTTTCAATGCCGACCACACCGCCGACGTGACTTACATTAGGGCGGCGGCGCGTGGCATCGCCCCTCAACTTGTTGGAGGTGAGCTCGTCATTCTTGAGTCCACCTCGCCTCCAGGAACCACGCAGCTCCTCGGTGACTACCTGATCAGCCTGCGGCCGGACTTGAGCCTCGACGGAGCTGACGGCAAAACGTCGATCCATGTGGCCCACTGCCCGGAGCGTGTGCTGCCCGGCCGGATCATGATTGAACTGGTCACCAACGACCGGATTGTCGGCGGCCTGACCCCGGAGGCAGCCCAACTTGCCAAGGCCCTGTACGCCGTCTTTTGCCAGGGCGAGATCCTCGTCACCGATGCCGCCACGGCGGAGATGGCCAAATTGGTCGAGAACTCCTACCGGGACGTCAATATTGCTTTCGCGAATGAGCTTTCGGTAATCAGCGACAAGCTGGGCATCAACGTCTGGGAACTCATCAAACTTGCCAACCACCATCCCCGTGTCAACATCCTGCAGCCGGGTCCCGGCGTGGGCGGACACTGCATCGCCGTCGATCCCTGGTTTATCGTGGCGGCTGCGCCCGAAGAGGCCCAGCTGATTCGTCAGGCGCGGGAAACCAACGACGCAAAGCCCGAGTGGGTAGTCAAGAAAGCCCTGGAGGCCGTTGGGGAAATCGTAGCGCCCAAGATCGCTGTCTTGGGGTTGGCGTTCAAGGCAAACATTGATGACCTGCGGGAGTCGCCTGCAGTGGCGATCGTGCAACAATTGAGCGCCAAAATGAACGTTGCGGAACTTCTGGTTGTGGAACCGCATGTGGATAAACTCCCGCGCCAACTTCTTGGCCTCTCCAACGTCTCCCTGCACGACCTGGAACCGGCTATTGCCGATGCGGACGCCGTACTGCTCCTTGTCGATCACGATGATTTCAAAGAAATGGATGTCAGCGCCTTGGCAGGTAAATCGCTGATCGACACCCGCGGCATCTGGCAGTAGGAAAGCATCCACACAGGGACAGGCAGGACTGGGAATGAAATATTCTGATGAAGTGGCGCAGACCTCGGCGGTAAATCTGGCCAAGCGCAGGCGATACACGCAGGATATTGACTCCCTGATTCAAGACTACGAGCGGCTGGTCAAACGCTCTGCCCGGCAGACTCAAAAAATCGACGACCTTGAAAAGCACTTGCGCGCCATGCAGCGTGCCCGTGACGAATTTAAGGGCAGGTTCTCAGCTGCAAGCAAGGAGAATTTTGAGCTAAAATCGACGTTGCGGCGGCTGCGTTCGTCCGCAAGCCTTCGGCTCGGGAAGCTAATTATTCGTCCCATCCGGGCGCTCTTACGACTTCCCTCGCTCCTGGCGTCGACTGCCACGGCGGTACATGCCCCGAAGGCCCGCGTGGCGACGGGAACAGGGAAGAAGGCGTCCGCGCCAACCACGGTCTCGGCCGCACCTGATCCGGGCCACATCTCAGGGCTGCTACACAGCGAGTTCGCGGCCGCTCCCTCTCGTGGGGCACTCCTGAAACTGGTATCACATGAGTACTTTGTCCGTGGCGCCATAACGGCTCCGGCGGCGATGATTCTCGACCACCCTGAACTCCTTGCTGACGTTTCCGCGACTGAACGGCGACTCCTCGAGAACATTCTGGGCCAGCACACCCTCCTGGAATCGGGAGTGTTTGTCTCGCCCCGCCAACCAAACCCCGGGTACTTGGTTGAGCGAGGCCGGGTAATGTATTGCGCGCACAGCACCGGACACTTCAACAGCAACGGATATTCGACC
The DNA here is from genome assembly GCF_059383435.1 of Pseudarthrobacter sp. HLT1-7. NCBI lineage: Bacteria > Bacillati > Actinomycetota > Actinomycetes > Micrococcales > Micrococcaceae > Pseudarthrobacter > Pseudarthrobacter sp. HLT1-7. Next base: position 78,166 of record NZ_JBWZCH010000017.1, read on the forward strand.
CGGACAGCCGGACTCGTGGCAGGACTTCGCGCCAGCGGTGAGGACCTCCTGGTGGTGGCGAGGCCCGGTTATCCCTGGGATTCGGCGACTGACGTGCTGGCACCGGGGGAGCAACGGTTTGAGCGAGAAATCGCCGGCGTACCGCACATCTTCAACGCCGGTCCGGATCTAATCGCTGACCGTTTGGACCACTACCTGATGGACGCGGCTGACGTTTTTGTCCGGGAAGCCCAGCGGAGCCGGGTGGCCGTCATCCACGCCGCGTCCAACTACGTGACGGCTCTTCCCGCTATGCTTGCGGCCCGCCGACTGGGGCTGCCTTTTGTTTACGAGGTCCGAGGGATCTGGGAGATCACGGAACTTTCCAACAAACCGTGGTGGGCGCAGAGCGATCGTTACCGCTTGGCCGTGCAGCTTGAAACCTTTGTAGTCGAACAGGCTGACCGGATTCTGGCGATCACCACCCAGGTTCGAGACGAACTGGTTCGACGGGGCGCGGACAACTCAAAGATTGGGCTGCTGCCCAATTCCGTTGACCCGGACAAGTTCAAGCCCATGCCGCCCGTACTTTCACTCCGCGACAAGCTGGGCTTGCCGGAGAAATCCATCGTGTTGGGGTATGCCGGAAGTCTGGTCGCCTACGAAGGTCTTGGCGATCTCTTGGCGGCCACAAAAATCCTTTTGGACCGGAACCTGGATGTGCGGCTGGTCGTCGTTGGGGACGGCAAGCAACTGCCCGAACTGAAGAAATCCGCCAGCGACTTAGGAATTGACGAGCGTGTAACCTTCACCGGCAGGGTGCCCGCGAAGTCCGTCGCCGACTACCTGAGCCTTTTCGATATCGTGCCTTGTCCGAGACGCCGTTTTCCCGTGACGGAAATGGTCTCGCCGCTCAAGCCCCTCGAAGCTATGGCCAGTGGGAAGGCAGTTATCCTTAGTGATCTGGCTCCTTCACGGGATCTCGCCGGGGAGGGCCGGCAACGGGCGCTGCTGTGTCAACCGGGCGACCCGGACTCCTTGGCGGATGCCCTCGCTCGGCTGGTCGCCGACCCCGAACTCCGTACGTCAATAGGTCGCCGCGCGCGGCTCTGGACGCTTGAGGAGCGGACATGGACACGGACAGCTCGGGCAGCAGCCCTGGCTCATCGGGCTGTCCAGGTTGCCTCCTCAGCGGATCCCGCACAAGGACTCAAGACCCAGACGATCGGCATCATCGCTGACCAGTTCACTCTTGAGGGCCTTCTCCCTGAATCGAATTTTGTCGTTCTTCGGCCCGATAGCTGGCGGGATCAACTGGCATCCCAGCCGATTGATGCCTTGCTTGTCGAGTCAGCGTGGGAAGGCGTGGAGGGACTGTGGCACCAGAAAGTTGGCTACTACGGAGAGGAGTCGTTCGCTGTCCTGAAGTCATTGCTCTCGCACTGCAATGCACGGCGGGTGCCGACGATTTTCTGGAACAAGGAAGACCCCGTCCACTTCAACAGGTTCAGGGTTACGGCGAAACACTTTGACCACGTATTTACCACGGATGCCGACTCCATCCGAAAGTATCTGTCGGGAGCAGGCGCCAGGCTCAGGACGGTTGCGTCGCTGCCGTTTTATGCTCAGCCCCAACTTCACAACATCCTGCCCTCGAAACGGCCTTACGAGCACGCCGTCACTTATGCAGGTTCGTACTATGGAGATAAATACCCAAAACGCTCGGCCGAACTTTCCCAACTTTTGACCGCCGCCCGGGACTTCGGCCTCGCGATCTACGACCGGCAGCACTTAAATCCCGATAGCCCGTATCGGTTCCCCCCCGAACTCGGCAGATTTGTAAGAGGTGGGCTGAGCTATCCGGACATGGTGGACGCCTACAAAGCCCACCCGGTCCACGTGAACGTGAACTCCGTGGATGCATCACCAACGATGTTCTCGCGCAGAGTCATGGAAATCGCGGCATCAGGGGGCGCTGTTGTCAGCGGCACCGGTCGGGGAGTGCACGAAGTCCTGAACGGTCTGGTCCCCGTCATCAAAGGAAGGGACGAGGCCGGACTGCTTATGAGCGAGTGGATGGCCAACGAGGACATCCGGGCACGCGACGCCTGGCTGGCCTACAGGTTCATCCACCGTGGACACACGGCAGCCCACCGGCTCGCCTATATGCTCCGCACCGCAGGATTGGTCGTTCGAGCGCCGGAATCCCCGTCTTACGCCGTGTTCCTGGACGAAGCCAGCCCGGAGAGGCTCGCCACTCTACAACTGCAAACCGTGCAACCACACCTCATCTTCAGTCCGGGCCAGGGCGGCCCAGGGGACATGAGGAGAGCCGACGACCTTGCCCAAGCACGCCAGCAGGCAGCAGATGCCGGCGTGGATTTCCTCGGCACCCTGCCCTTGGACCTTGGTGACCGGACGGTCTTCGAAGATCTCCTCACGGCCGCGACCTTTGGCGCCTGGAACAGTATCGGCTTCACCGAGGCTGAACTGAACGTCAGCGGTCTGGGACTTGCGCAGCCTGTGCGCTCTGACATCCGGCTGCCTCGGATCGAAGTTGTGCACCATGCCCCTCCGTCCACAGATCTCACCATGCGCCGTCCGCTGCTCCGCGGGCACGAACCGAAACTTCGCACTGAAAGCGATGCCGCTGCCAAAACGGTGGTCATAGCAGGACACGACTTGAAGTTCGCAACGGGAATAGTCGATGAACTCACGCGGCGCGGACACAAAGTCCTTCTTGACCGCTGGCTGGACCACAACAAGCATGATGTGGAGCAGAGCCAGGCGCTGCTTCAGGATGCTGACATCGTTTTCTGCGAGTGGGCGCTTGGAAATGCCTTGTGGTATTCCACTAACAAGCTGCCCCATCAACGGCTGGTGACAAGGGTGCACTCGCAGGAACTTTTCAGACCGTTCTTGAAGGACCTTAGGTTCCAGAACATCAATTCCGTGATTTTTGTCGGACAGCACATTGCCGACATAGCGACACGGGACCACAACGTGCCGCAAAACAAGTCGATAGTTGTGCCGAACCCGGTCGACACAGACAAACGCCCTGCCTCCAAGTCCGATGATGCCCGCTTCTGTATTGGTCTGGTGGGGATAGTACCAGCGCAGAAACATCTTGATCGGGCTCTGGATGTCCTTAAAGCTTTGCGCGCGGCGGAGCCCCGCTACCGGCTGTTCGTGAAGGGCAAACGGCCGGAGGATTTTGCCTGGATGGCGGGCCGCCCTGAGGAAATGCAGTACTACGAGCAGCAATACGCACGGATTGTCTCCGACCCCGATCTGGCAGGCGCTGTCACCTTTGATCCGCACGGTGACGACATGACGGTGTGGTATGAAAAGGTCGGAATTGTGCTTTCCGTGAGCGACTTCGAGTCGTTCCATTTGACCCTGGCCGATGGTGCGGTGGCCGGTGCCGTGCCCGTCAGCCTTGCTTGGCCAGGATCGGACCAGCTGTATCCCACGTCATGGTTGGCCGCCAGTGTCCCGGAAATGGTTGAGAAGATCATGACGACCAACAGCTCTGCGGGGAGCTGGCGTGAATCCGCTTCGCTGGCCAGGCAGTTTGTTGCCGAGCGGTTCAACAATAGGGACGTACTTGCCGTTCTTTGCGAACACATACTTGGTGCGGCCGTTGGAACTGATCGTGAACTCTAACTTGGTTGTAGCTGCTCAGGACTTCTTAGCTCGGTCCTTCCGGTCAGCGGTTGAAGAAGAATTGGGGCCGGTCGTCCGTCGGGAACTTACTGGCGGTCAGCTAGTCCAATCACGTGAGCACGGTGATGCCCTTTCTGTCGATTGCCAAGTGGCCGCGGAAAATGCCTGGGGGCTGAAAATTGCCGCACCTGCGGGGGTCAGAGTTGTTGCACATGGTCATAGTGTCGCGTTCTGGTTAGAGGACCTGCAGCTGGCTGAATTACACGTCGAATCGACGTCGCCTGCCGCCGTCTCTGTTTCGGAACCTTCGCCGCAGAATCGGGGAGTAGTACTCGGAGGACACGGCGGTGAACTTAGGATTGAACTGAGGTTCGACGGGTTTCTGTTAAAGGATCGCGGGGTGGGCAGGGCTGGTCGGGACTGGCGCCGGCATGAGTCTGGACGGTCGCTCAACTACATCCTGGACAGCCCTGTCTCCGAGCAGTTGCCGAAGAAGCTACTCGTTGTCTTTTCAGCCATCGGAGCCGAGTACGACTTTACCTTCAACTACCGGGCCACGGTCGAAGGCCACAACATGTTCAAGGCTTTCGTTTTGGATGATTTTGGCCGCCAGGGTTCCTACTATTGGGTGGATCATGGTGACAACTCGATATTCCTTGAAACGCAGAATTTCCTGACCAAGTTGCTTAATGACCTTGACGTCGATTTGCGCGACGTCATGTTCGCAGGTTCATCGAAGGGCGGGACGGCTGCCCTGTTGCACGGCGTCACACTCGGGGTAGGGCGAGTACTGCTCGGGGCTCCCCAGTACCGTGTCGGCGACTATCTGCTCAACGCGGCACCCCGGATCCTGAACTTCATGACGGGGGAAACATCCGACGAATCGAGGCAGTCCCTGAACGAACGGGCAAGAGAGATTCTGATACGGGGACAGCGACGGACCGCCATCCGAGTGGCAGTTGGTTCAGGCGATCACCATCTGGTATCCCACGTGGGACCGCTCACTGAGGACGCCCGGGACGCAGGCTACAACGTCTCCAGCCTCGTCCTCCCCGGCGTACCGCATAGCAAGATCGGGTGGGTCTTCAAGCACCTGTTGGCGGCGGAGGCGCTGGATCTCGAACTCGGCACTTGGCAGGACCCACTGCCCTACGCAATTACCCGCAGTAAAGAAACAGTGACTCTGCGCTGCTGGCCAGCTCAGGGGGAGAAACTAGCCGTTCATCTTGTTGGAAAAAAGGCCGTCCTGGAGAAGCGTCCGTACTCGGAGGACGTTGAGTATTCGTTTATATTGCCTCCAAACGAAGGCCACGTGCGGGCGAGGGTTTTCCGCCGTGACGACTCGGACTCCATCCAGGCCTTCACCACGCACTGGGTCTGAAAATCGTTGCTAATCCTGAGCTGAAATTGCGTCTTCTGCCGCCAGGTTTCGGAGTCGTATCCCAGTCACGGCAACTAGTCTCAAGAAGGAACTTCAACGGGAAGAGCTTCACTCGGCATTACCAACAGGTGCATAGTGAAACCGGCGGAGTTAACCTCCCAAAACTCAGTCCAGTAAGGATCCGACAGCAATGCATGAGGCTCAGAACCGGCTAGCGTCAACCTATCCCGTCCTCGGGCGAAGAACGGTGCTGACCTTCGCCCTTGCGGCCGGAACCGGCGCGGCACTCGGGCGCCCTGCCACCGGCGCGAGCGCCGCCGTCGGATTGCAGTCCCTGGACACGGCCAATGGGCCCGTGATTTCCCTGACCACGATCGGAACAGAACCGTCGGTTGTACTCAGGCGCTACCGCAATGTGTTCTCGAGCCTTCCGGACCCGACCGCCACCTTTTTCCGAACGGGCGGGGGAATCCTCAAGATCGCCGGCGGGTGCCCCGGACTCGCTGACCAGCTCCAAATCATTGACGCGGCCACAGGAATTCGGGAGAAATCGCTCACGCCTTTTCCCGGCCAGGGCGGCGGCGTCGGGAATGCAGCGTACGAAGCCGTCACGGGTGCCTTGTTGGCATTCGGGGCGGACAGCACAGTGAAGCGGGTAACACTGTCCGGGACTTTAGCCGACGCCTATGCGGTGGCTCCGCAGTCGACGAATGCATCGTTTGCCGTTGCTACCGATTCCAAAGGGCGATTCTGGAACGGTAATTATCCTACGGGGAACGCCACACGATTCGATCCCGTCACCAAGACAACCTTGCATACGGCCCGCCTTCGAGCTGACACACAATACGTTCGCGCCTTGGCCATCGACGGCGCCGACAACGTCTTCGCTGGCACCGGCGTACAAGCACCGTCCATCTTCACTTGGCACACGGACAGTCCGGATAAGGTACGTGAAATCCGCATACCGGATGCCGCTGCGAAGGGGTTTGTGCAGCGACTACGCGCGCATGGCGACCTCCTCTTTGTGTACTTCGACGGGGGCGACGGACAGGTCAAGTTTAGGGTCTACAATACATCGACAGACACCTGGATGCCTGTCCCTTGGGCGTGGATGCCCTCCGGAATGACCAGCGCATCATCACCCGGCAGTCCGGATGTCTACGCCGTGTGGAACACCGTCGGCGTACACAAGCTCATGCGCATCAGCGCGGGGACCCTGGAAGCCTCATTCGTGTGCCTGGTTCCAGATACGGCCAGGGCCATGGAACTGGAGGTCTCGGGCGCAGACACCCTGGTGAACATTCTATGCGGGGGAGAAGGCCACTACCGATCCGTCAGGGCCTCCGTCGGTGGCCAATCTGTCCTGCGAGACGTAAGAGCCGATTTCGCAGCCCAGACCTTCAAGCTGCAGGGCCTGCTGGCCTCGGCAGCCGAGAACAAAATCTACTTCGGCGGGTATATCGGCGATGGAATCGGCAGCGTTGACATCTCGGCCCGTACAACGTGGAGGTCGGCCCCCGGGACAGGCATCGGGCAAATTGAAGGCATGTTTGAGTATGACGCCAGCACTACCTACGTGGGGTCGTATACCGGCGGGGTGCTCCTAAGGTTTAATCCTCAAACCAGGACTGCCAAGAAACTCATTGAACTGCGGGACGTTTATAATCAGTCCCGCCCCATCGCTTGGGCCTATGCAGGAAACCGAGTGGTGGCCGGAACCATCCCCGAGTACGGGCATACCGGTGGTGCCCTGGCCTTCCTTAACCCTGCCAATGACGCAGACATCAAGGTGGTGAGTGGCCCTGTCCCGGGACAATCCGTGCTAGGCCTTGTCGGCGAAGGGGACATTGTCTACGGAACAACCGGGATCAAGGGCGGTTACGGCGCGCCGGACGACACCAAACCTGCCCATGTGTTCGCCTGGAACGTTCTGCAGGGGAGACTCCTCTGGAAACGGGCCCTGACGGGCGAGGTCGAGATCAACAGCCCAATACTTGTTCGCGGTGTGCTTTACGTCAGCACGAATAACGGAATTCTAAGGCTCAACAAGGGCAGCGGCTCGGTAGTTGCGACCTACCGGCTCCTCGACCGCTCCGCACCTGCCGGATACAAGACGAGCACCATCGCTTACCTCCCCAAGGCAAACGGTATCGCCCATCTTTGCGGCGGCACTGTTACATTGCTGAGTACATACCGGAATACCCGGAAGGAAATCCTCCGCGGCGCCTACACCGAAATGGTCGTCAACAACCAAAGCCGGCTGTTTTTTGCGGAAATCGGTACCAATGTGGTTGAAATCGATGCGGTGCAGAAGCCTACCATACATTCAACCGCGGACCTGGTCTCTGTTGGCCCGAATGGATGGCTGTACGTTTGCCGATCCTCAGGCAGCGGAGCATACGGCGGCCCGATTCGGGCCGACTCCGGATTTGGCGGTTTCGTGCGATCCGCGCATGTTGTGGACTGGAACGGCGATGGAACCCTGGACGTGCTGACGAACCGTGCTGACGGGTCCCTCCAACTCCACCGCGGCTTGCCGGAGGGCGGATTCTTGCCTCCGACGGTTCTGGCAAACGCCGGCTGGGACGCGGTTAACCTGACCGTAGGAATGTGGGGCACGGCCCTGTCCGTCATCGCTGCGGATGCCAGCGGGCTCCTTAAAGCTTGGCCTGTACTCATCTCTGGCGCCTTGGGGTCACCCTCCATCATCGGGTCCGGCTGGAAGGGACGAAAAATGGTGCTCATGGTTCCCTCACGGTCTACCGCGGCGGCGCTGATTGTCAACCAGGCCGGCTCGCTGTACCGATACTCCCGGACGTCCGGAGGAAAAGTAACAACCGGTCCGGTCCGGCTCAGCGCGGGAGGTTTCTCCGAAATGACGGCCTTTTGCCCCGTATATGCGCACCGGCCGGATCTCAACGGCATCGCCTGGATAGATGCTGTGGGAAATGTGAAATACACGGACGTCGCCCCGAGTTCAGTGGGTCGGAATCTCAGTTACCCATTCCTCCTCAAGAGCCACAAGCTCGCGAGCACCTGACCGAGTGGATAGCGACCGCGCTCTCAGACGAGCTGGAGAGTGGGTGTTTGGTCGATGATATTTCCGTTCTTCCGCACGAATACTCGGACCGACCCGCACAGCCTCACCTGCTCCATCCGGCTGATACCGTCACCGACATGGGCCAAATAGCACTGGTATGTTCCCATCGCCGACGGGGAATTTGGGGTCTCCTGGAGGACAACATTGGCAAGAGATGAGATCTGGTCCAGATGGCCTGGCGGGTAGAGATCGTCGTCGCCCAAGGAAATGCGGACTACTGCTGCACAATCGACAGAGTCCGAACTTCGACTTGAATCTGCGAAGAGCCGCTCTCGCCTACCGGGTTGTTTGTTGGGGTTCTTCACACGATCGATGTGCGAGCCTTCAAGGACACCATAACCTTAGGCCGGGTGTTCATAGAAGTGGATAGTGGAGGTAGCTCGCCTTCCGTTGGTGAAGCTGTCGAACGCAGCTTGTATGCCGCGTCGGTTTCGGCGTCACATAAGATCGTGTCCAGCCAGACCAAATCTACTTGTGTGCGTGTGCCGGGACCACGGCTGACGCTTCGCGGTTAGTGACCGGATGGTCCCAAAGCCTTGAAACAGCAACGTTCTCCGGTGAACGGGGATCTTTTCCGAGCGGACAGCCCCAATTGGCCAATGCAAGGTCTATAAAAGGATTCAGGACCACGCGGTAGGGCATGTTGTGGCCTGTGGCGAAGTGCTCGATAATTAGCCTGATATTTCCGTCGTCTGAAATCCCCGTGCACGGCTCTATGCCCCGAGATGCGGCGAAGGGTGCCAGGTGGCTCTCCAAGTGGTGGCCGTCGTCGTGGTTCTGGACATAGAGGATCTGATGGTCGGCTGCGATTTCGGCCGCCTGTCGGGTGGCGAGGTCAGTCCTGACGCCCAATGTGCCGAGCTGGCCGGCGGAATCGAACTCGGGGAAAAGGCGGCTGAGATAGAGCCGAACCGATTTGGCCCAGTACTTTCGAATATTGGTCTGTGGATTGAATACCAGTGCCCGGCTGCCAGGAGTCTTGGCGGCGAGGGCAAGCGAAGCGAACCCGCCGCCCGAACCACCCATGAAGAGGACTTTCGTTGCTCCCAGTTGCCGGGCAGCCTGGAACACCAGCCCGGCATATCGGTTGGTGAGATCGTCCTTTGCGCTACCAGTGAACCAGGCAAGTTCCAGATCGTCGTAGGGTTCAAGAGCAGTGTCGGCCAGGAACATCAAGTTGTCGGCTCGATTCTCGAGACTGGCAAGCCACTCGAATCTTGGGAGGATGTATTTTTCTCGTGGCAAGGCCCCGTGGCTGATCACCAACAACGTGTCGGAGTTGTTGTTCTGGATGAGGCAGCGCAGGGGATGAAGCTGATCTGGGCCGGGCGCCACGACGTGCTGAACTCGGCCCTCGTGGCGCGCGTCGAACTGTTCAATCGTGTTCCACCTGACCACCGCTGCGTGGTGGCGGTCGTCCCGCTCGGGCGTGCGGCGACGAGCGTTCGTATCATGAGTGTCGCTGTGACTTGCAGCGCGCAGCGCCAGATTGAGTTTGGCGGCAACGGCCGCGTAGACATCATCGTGGAAGTTGTAGGGCGCCGGCCCCCACTTGTGTCCGCGCGACGTCCATGTATTCGAGTGGCTGACAACGCGTACCCCCGCGTGTTTCAGGTGGTCGACGTAGCGCGCGAAAGCCGTGTTCGCTTCGGCAGAAGTCAGGCCGAAGGGTAGTTCTGCGTCCTGTCCGTTCTCGTCGGAGTGTGCCCACGCGATATCAAGCAAGTACGTGTGCGGGAGGAGATTCTTGCCGGCAAGAAAGGAAACGAAACGGTCCGCCGCCGCACGCCAGAGCTCGAAGTGCGCATCGTTTCCGAAAGCAACCCGACGGGACAGGCCGCCGGCCGTGGCAACGTATTTCACACGCTCGGCGGAACGAGTGATGTAGGTTCCGTCCTCGAGAAGTTCCACGCCAAAGCGCTCATCAAAAAGATCGATCAGCACAACGTCGGTTTGTTGGGCCGCGGCCGCAATATCGCCGCAGAGGGACCCCCGGATGTCGGCGTTCAGTAAGCGCACTTCCGCGGGTCGCGGCGATGACGCGGGTCCGATGGCCGCCGCACTGGGTCCGCTAAAGGCGCTTATCAGGGACTGGCGTAGAACGAATCCGCTTCGTCGCATTGAACCTTTTGCGGGCTCGTTTGTCAGGGCTGCGGCGGGGCCTCCGCCGTAGACGAAGACGCTGAGAGGGCGCATGAATCAGATGTCCACGGTCAGGTCGGTGGGCGGGCCGTCCCCGAATTCAGACAGGCGGCTACCCAGATCGAGCATTTGGGCGATGGCGGCCACTGAACGGGCCGCGGCCCAGCCGTCGCCATAGGGATTTACCGCGTTGGCCATCGAATCGAAATGATCCTGGTCATGCAGGAGCCGGTCGACTTCCTTTACGATGCGTTCTTCATCAGTACCGATCAGCGCAACAGTGCCGGCGTCGACCGCCTCGGGACGTTCGGTGTTGTCCCGCATAACGAGGACCGGCTTGCCCAGGCTCGGCGCCTCTTCCTGGACTCCGCCTGAATCTGTGAGGACGATGTGCGACAGCGAGAGCATACGGGTGAATTCACCGTAAGCCAAGGGTTCCGTGACAACAACGTTGGGCTTGCCTTCTAGAGCCGGAAGTACCGCTTCTCGGACCACGGGGTTCTTGTGTGCCGGCAAGACGATCACCATGGCAGGTTCGGCGTCGGCGATCCTTGCCAGAGCCCTGCCCACTCCGCGCATGGCATCGCCCTGGTTCTCCCGGCGGTGGGTGGTCACCAATAGGATCTTCCGGCCGCTGGCTGCGAGTTCCTCAAGCTGGGGGTCTGTGAAGGGGATCTGCTTGCCGACCGTCGTCAGCAAAGCATCGATGACCGAGTTGCCGGTGACTACGATGTTTTCCGGATTCACACCCTCAGCGAGAAGATTCGCCCTACTGACGTTGGTAGGCGCGAGATGAAGGCTCGCAATTTGGCTCGTGATCTTGCGGTTGGCCTCTTCGGGGAAGGGAGAGAAGAGATCGCCGCTGCGAAGTCCGGCTTCCACATGCACCACCGGGATTCCATGGTAAAAAGCAGCGATGGCACCAGCGGTAGAAGTCGTTGTGTCGCCCTGCACGATCACGGCGTCGGGCTTGTTCTCGGCGAAGAGCCTGTCCAGCCCGTCAATGGTCCGGGTCATGATGGCGGAGAGCGACTGCCGCTGCTGCAGGATGTTGAGGTCGTGGTCCGGCACAATGCCGAAAAGTTCGTTGACCTGGTCCAGCATCTCGCGATGCTGTCCTGTGACGGTTACGACACAACCAAAGAGATCGGATTCCTGCAGTGCGGCGACGATGGGAGCCATCTTAATTGCCTCGGGACGGGTGCCGAAAATCGGCATGACTGTGGGCATTTAGGGTTCCCCCGAAAGATTTAGGCGCGGACCCTTGAAGCCTACGTGACCCGCGGTCCGATCAGTGAATCCCCGTGGCCGTTCCAGATACCGCAGTCAGTTCGCCCATTACGCGGTGGCCGCGGGTCAGTTGGCCGACTGCCGTCAAATTCAGCCTGCCAGGACCAGCGCGAGGATCAAAGCCGGAATGCTCAGTGTCACCACCACCACCAGGATTAAGGCCACAAGGCGCTTCCGCTGGTAACTGGACTGCGGCGGCTTGGGAGGACGGCTATCAGCCTTCCTCGACGGCGAACTGGCGGGGAGGGCCATGGGTTTGGCGCCCGGTACGAGGAGTTCGTCCGGAATCTCGCCGTGAAGGATACGCTTTCGCAGATGGCGCGGAGCGGCGACCAACTGGGAAGTGTTCGGGGATTCGTCCACCACGTGCTCCTCCTCATCTGATCGGGCTAAGTCGGTTGTGCATGCATCAGCCAAGCTGTCGGAACGTCCACGGCGTCCGCATCAATTCTTGCACCACTGCCCCTGAGGCGCGCATTCCAGCCGCAGACACATGTTAATCTGGCGCCCGGATCTAGCGAGAAACCGGCGCCGTCACTGCTCAGGGCTCAGCGCGGGTGCCATGCACCCATCTGGAGGGCCGCCGTCTTGAACGGCTCCGCCAGACCTGGTCCGGCGTGGGTTGCCGCCTTGAACCGGGACATTCAAGCCGCTATGAAATGATTGTTCAGGGAATTTTGGTCCGCTAGTGGTAAACGTAGGGAAGTCAGCACATGGTCATCGTCGCCGAAAATCTGGCTCCTTACGAGGAGCCGCAGCGGCCCCGGACGAAAAAGCGAAGAACGGCGCGGAACGTGCTCCTCAGCGTCGTGGCGATCTTTCTCGTCGCCGCCGTCGGTGCGGGCATCTTTGCCTTTAACCTCGCCAGCAGCTTCAACTCCAAGTCCCAGAAGATTGAACAGGCGTTCCCCGAGGATGCCGGCCGGCCCGCGAAGGTGCAGCCGGGTGCTACCAACATCTTGCTTTTGGGAAGCGACAGCCGCGCCGTAGCGTTGGGGTCAGCCGAAGCCGGCGGCTCGTCAGACCAGCGCTCGGACACCATGATGTGGGTTCACATTCCCGCGGACCACAAGAACATCTACATGATGTCCATCATGCGCGACACCTGGGTGGAGATCCCCGGTCACGGGGAGGCCAAGATGAATGCCGCTATGGCACTGGGCGGCATTCCGTTGGTGGTGCAGACCCTGGAGGGGATGTTCGGCACCAGGCTGGACCACGTGGCCGTCGTGGACTTTGAAGGCTTCAAGGCCATGACCGATGCCCTGGGCGGAGTCAACGTCAACGTGCCCCAGGCGTTCAACACCCAGCAGTTCTCATTCCCCGCGGGGAGGCAACAGCTGACCGGCGAAGAGGCACTTGCCTTCGTCCGTGAACGCAAGGCCTTCAGTGATGGGGACTATCAGCGCGTCAAGAACCAGCAGCTTTTCCTTAAGGCCCTCTTGACCAAGTTCCTCACCGCGGAGACGCTGACCAACCCAGGAAAAATCAGCAGCCTTGTGGATACCGGCTCGCCCTACATCAGCGTGGACAGTTCTTTGGACGGCGCTGCAGCCGGTGCATTGGGATTCGGTCTTCGCGGTGTCCGGGGTGCCGATGTGATCAGCTACACGCTGCCGACCCTAGGGATTGGCACTTCAGACGATGGCCAGTCCATTGTCCTTCGCGACGATGCGGCTATTGACGGCCTGAGGAAGGCTCTGGCCGACGATTCCCTCGGTTCCTATCTGCAAGGAGCCGGACTCACTGATAAGCGCTAGTGCGGACAGGATGCGGGACAGCGCACATCGCGGAAGGGTTCGGCCGTCGAGTGTGGACGAGCAGGTATCATTGCAAGCTGGCGCTGCTAGGCCCTAGCGACGATTACGTAAAAAGTTCGACGACGAACGCTACGACGTAGCGGACTGGATTGGCTTTGGGGGAGCATTTGAAATCATCACATGGGGCATGCGCCCGGGCTACGCGCGTAACCTTGCTCGCGCACTCATACTGGCCGGAAAACAGCCCGCCCCAGCGCCGGTGGACTGCCCTGCTGAGGGAATTCTGCGCCTCCGGGTGGGAATTCGATGTGGTGACGCCCGTAGCGCATTTCCCCGTGGGCCGGCGTGAGCTTCCCGCCGAACTGGCCGGACGCGCCTTCCGGCGGCAAAAAGGCCAGTTCACCGAGCTGATCCGGCGTGTACCGTACCTACCGCACGGCAACTCGCACCTTGCAAGACTGCTGGACCAGTGCTTCTCCGCGGCCATGTCTGTGCCCCTGGGTCTCCTGACGCGCCGGCCGGATGTGGTGATCGCCACGGCCCCCAGCCTGCCGATCCTCGCCGCAGGTTATGTGCTGGCACGGCTGCGGGGGGTTCCCCTGATCGTTGAAATGCGCGATGCCTGGCCGGATCTGGCCCGGGATTCCCGGATGGTGCGCGGGCGCGTGAAGAGCGTGGTCGAAATGGCGGTCGAGTTCGTCCAGAAGCGTGCGGATCTGGTGGTCACGGTGACCGAGGGCTTCGCGGAGACTCTGCGGGCCCGTGGGCTAAAGAACGTCAAAACCGTGAGCAACGGCCTCCACGTTGACACCATTCCGTTTCTGGGATCCTCGGAGCCGGAGCGGGACGTGTTTGAGGCGCTCTACCTCGGAAACCACGGCGAAAGCCAGCGGCTCGACGTCGTAATCCGGGCCAGTGCGTTGGTGGGGGATGCCATGCACCTGCATCTAGTGGGCCATGGCACCCAGCGCCCTGCGCTGGAAAAACTGGCAGCTGAGCTTGGAGCTCCAGTGACGTTCCATCCTTCGCTGCACGGCCAGGACGTCATGGACCGCTATGCCTCGGCGGACACTTGCATCGTTTCGCTGCGGGATGACTGGAAGTCGTTCGAGACCACCATTCCGTCAAAGACGTATGAGGTCCTGGCCGTCGGCCGCCACGTCACGGCCGTCGTCAAAGGTGAGGCCGCGCGCATTATCGAAGATGCGGACGCCGGCGATATTGTGCACAGCACGCCGCAGGCCGTGGCCGCGCTCTGGCGCGAACTCGCAGCAGACCGCTCACGGCTGGTCCGTTCCGATACCAGCCGCCAATGGGTCAAGGAACACGCTGACTACACGCAACTGGCAGAGCGATACATGGAGCTCATTTCAGGACTCTTGGGCAAAGCGCCGGCCAACCAGGGGTAATCCGGCTCCTTTGTGACCTGCGGTGCATCACTGCCCGCTCCCGGCGCATTCCGGCCGGAAGGACACGTCCAGCAGACCTCCGGTCTCGATCACAAACCGCCGCACCCACTGCCCCAGGCTCAGCTGGGGCTGGGAGTTCACCATCTGCACGTCCGCCGTCGTGCATTGCTCCATCAGGCGTTGCGCCCTGGAAACGTGATAGCTGGACGTCACCACCGTGATGGACTTCCAACCGTTCGCCTCGGCGATTCTTCCGACGGCACGGGCCTCGCCGCGTGTGTCGTACTCATCGGGCCGGAAGCAGAGGAGCGTGGCACTGGGAAAGGCGGCCGAATTGCAGGCAGCATCGGCCGCTATGTTCCCGGGTGTATCCGTGTGGGACAGGACCAGGACGGGGATGTTGTAGTCACGCTGAAGCCGCTGCGCCACCGGTAGCCGCTCACCCGCAGCGCCGCCGAGCATGATGACGGCATCGGTCCGGTGGACGCTCAAGGGATCCACATTGACAAAGAGTTGAAAGGCGAAAATCAGCCAGAGAACAGCGGCCCCGGACATCCAAGCGAGAATCCGAGCAGCCAAGGGATTCAAGCGGGGCAGCGGCGGGGGCATGCCTATGAGTCTCGCACGGGTGCTGCACCGTGGAGAAAATGGCCAGCACGGCGCGCGGCTGGCCGAGACGTCGCCGACGCCTCAGCCCGCCGCCGTCAGCCCTGCGCGGTAGCGTAGAGCTGTGCCTGAATCTGTGCCTGAACCTCTGACATCCCCGTCCCCGACCGTTGCCGGGCTCTCCGAGTCGGAACTCCTCGAACGCATCTTCCCGCGCCTGCACCGCGGTGCGGCCCACAACCCTTCGCTGCTGCTGGGCCCCGGGGACGACGCCGCCATTGTGGCCGCACCGGACGGGCGGACCGTGGTCAGCATCGACACGCAGGTGGAGGACCAGGACTTCCGGCTTGCGTGGAACAACGGCTACCGGACGTCCGGCTACGACGTCGGCTGGAAGGCCGCGGCGCAGAACCTCAGCGACATCAACGCCATGGGGGCCCGCGCCACCTCCCTGGTGGTGAGCCTGACCATGCCCCCGCAGACCCTGGTGTCCTGGGTGGAGGACTTCGCCGACGGGCTGAGCGCCGGCATCCGCGAGCTGGGCGCCCCGGACTGCGCCATAGCCGGCGGAGATCTCGGCCGGGGACGGGAACTTGCCGTCAGCGTGGCCATCCTCGGCACCCTCGACGGCAGGGAGCCCGTGCTGCGCTCCGGAGCCCGTCCGGGGGACACCCTGGCGCTCGCAGGCACCGTCGGCCGCGCCGCCGCCGGCCTGGCCCTGCTGGAGTCGTCCGTCCCCGTGCACGCTCTGACAACCGAACAACGGGCCCTGCTGGACACCCAGTGCCGCCCACAGCCGCCGCTCGCGGCCGGACCGCAGGCCCGCGACGCCGGCGCCACGGCCATGATGGACATCTCCGACGGACTCGTCCGGGACGGCAACCGGATGGCCGCGGCCAGCCATGCCGTGCTCAACCTGGACACCGCGGTGCTCAAGGAACTGGCGGTCCCGCTGCTGCCCGCGGCGGACCTGCTCGGCGCCGACCCCATGGCCTGGGTCCTCGGCGGCGGGGAGGACCACGGGCTGCTTGCCACATTCCCCGCAGGCATTCAGCTGCCTCCCGGGTTCACTGCGCTAGGCTCGGTAGAAGCCCCTGCGCCAACGGACAGCACGGGCGTCAAGATCGCGGGCCGGCCCGCTGACACTGGGGGATGGGATCACTTTGCAGACTAAGATTGCCGCCAACGCGCAAGCGATGAAGCGGTGGTTGGGCAAGGCGGAAATTACGCTGGGGAACCATAGCGACCGCCTGAACGCCATCAATATCTTCCCCGTCGCCGACGGCGATACCGGCACCAACCTCTACCTGACGGTCCGCGCCGCGGCCCACGCCCTCCACGATGCAGCCGCGGATACCGCCGCGAAACCGCAAACCGCCGCAAACCCGACCCTGCACGCGTTCGGCTCGCCAGAGCCGGCCAGGAACGACGTCGGCGCCGTTTTGGCGCGTGCCGGTCAGGCAGCAATGGAGCAGGCCCGCGGCAACTCCGGCACCTTGTTCGCCGTCTTCCTCTGCGCCGCCGCCGAGCCGCTCGCCGGCCACCACCGGCTGAGCGCGCCGCTGCTGGCCGCCGCGCTGAACCGGGCCCAGCTCCGGGCCTGGACCGCGCTGAGCGACCCGGTTCCGGGAACCATGCTCTCGGTGATGGAAGCCGCTGCCCGCGCTGCGGCTGCAGTCGATTCCGCGCACGACGGCGACGACAGCAACCACACGCTGGGGCTGGCACTGGACGCCGCCGTCGAGGCCGCCCTGGACGCCGTGGTCCGCACCGAGGACCAACTCGCAGCCCTGCACGCCGCCCACGTGGTGGACGCTGGCGGCGTTGGCATGCTGCTGATCCTGGACTGCCTCCGCTCCGCGGTGCTCGGCGAAGAACTCCAGGACCAGCTCCTGGACGGCCTGCACGGCTACGACGTCCAGGACCCGCACATCCACGCCGGCATGCCCCGCGACGAGGGCGTGGAAGTCATGTGCACCATCACACTCTCGCCGCTGGACGCCGCCACGATGCGCCAGCGGCTCGACGAAATGGGCGACTCGGTGATCATGAGCCAGGTGGGCCGCGCAGCCGACGAGTCAGGTGCCTACCGTTGGCGCGTCCACGTCCATGTGCCCGACTCCGAGCCTGCCGTGGCGCTGATCCGTTCCCTCGGCGAGCCTTCGGACATCTCGGTGAGCGCGCTCGCCCTGCCGGACGCCGAATCCCACCACGTCAGAGCCCGTGAAGCTGCACTCCAGATCCCGGACGGACATGAACGCTGAACCGCACAGGGCCGCAGGGAACAGCGCGGAACTGGACAGCGCGGAACTAGACAGCGCTAAACACGACAGCGCCAAAATAGACAGTGGTGAACTCGGCCTGGCCCTCGAACGGCGGATCGGCAAGCGCTCCGCTGCCGTCATCGAGAAGCACCTCGGCATCACCACGGTGGGCGGGCTGCTGAACTACTTCCCGCGCCGGTACCTGAACCGCGGCGAGCTGACGCCCATCAGCGAGGTGCCGCTCGATGAGGAAGTCACCCTCATCGCCCGGGTAGTCTCCAACAGCACGCGGTCCATGCGCGCCCGCCGCGGTTCCCTGACCGACGTCGTAATTTCGGACGACGCCGGAGCGCCGGGAACCGGGGGCGGGGGTGCCGCGCGCGCCGCGGGGACCGGGCTGCCGGGTACCCTCAAGGTGAGCTTCTTCAACGGCTTCCGGGCCAAAGCAGAACTCCGGCCCGGCCGGCGCGCCATGTTCTCCGGCAAGGTCACGCGCTACGGCGGCTCGTTGGGGCTGACAAACCCCGACTTCCTGCTCCTCGATGAGGACCCCGAGACCCCGGAAAAGGATCCGGAAAAGCTCGCGGCTATGCCGATCCCGGTCTATCCGGCCACCGCCAAACTCACCAGCTGGTCCATCCAGAAGGTCATCGCCACCCTCCTGGACACCGCGGATCTGGCGGTCCTCGGCGATCCGCTGCCGGCAGCGATCGCCGCCCGGGAGAAGTTCCTGCCAGTGGCGGACGCCTACCGGCTGATCCACGCCCCGCAGACCCCCGCGGACTGGCAGCGCGCCCAAGACCGCTTCCGCTACCAGGAAGCTTTGGTTCTCCAGTCCGCCCTCGCCCGGCGGCGCGCCCAGCTCGCGGCCGAGGAAGCCACGGCCCGCCGCCCGGCGCGGGACGGCCTGCTGACGACTTTCGACCGGCAGCTGCCGTTCACCCTGACCGCCGGCCAGTCCGCCGTCGGCAAGACCCTCGCCGAAGAACTCGCCCAGGACTCGCCCATGAACCGGCTGCTCCAAGGCGAGGTGGGCTCCGGCAAAACGATCGTGGCCCTGCGCGCCATGCTGCAGGTGGTGGACGCCGGGGGACAGGCGGCCCTGCTGGCCCCTACCGAGGTCCTGGCCGCCCAGCACTACGAATCTATCCGCCGCACGCTCGGCCCGCTCTCCCGCGACGGTATGCTGGGCGGCTTCGGCCCCGACGCCGTCCAGGTCACCCTGCTGACCGGCTCCATGCCCACCGCGGCCCGGAAGCAGTCCATGCTGGATGCCGCCTCCGGAACGGCCGGAATTGTGATCGGCACGCACGCCCTGCTGAGCGACAACGTCTCCTTCTACGACCTGGGCCTGATCGTCGTGGACGAACAGCACCGCTTCGGCGTGGAGCAGCGTGATGTGCTCCGGTCCAAGGCCAGCAAACCCCCGCACCTGCTGGTCATGACCGCCACCCCCATTCCCCGGACCGTGGCCATGACCGTGTTCGGCGACCTCGAAACCTCCATCCTGGACGAGCTCCCGGCGGGCCGCGCGCCGATCACCACCCACGTGGTGGGGCTCGCCGAGCACCCGGCCTGGCTCGGCCGGCTCTGGACCCGCTCCCGCGAGGAGATCGACGCCGGCCACCAGGTGTATGTTGTCTGCCCCAAGATCGGCACCGACGACGACGGCGACTTCACCCCCGGCGAGGCCGAGCCGTCCGCAGCGGACCTCGACGGCGATAACGCCGCGCGCGAACTGGCGTCGGTGACCGGCGTCGTCGAACAGCTACGGGACGAACCCGCCCTGGCCGGGGTGCCGGTGGCGCCGCTGCACGGCCGGCAGGACCCGGTGCTCAAGTCCGGAACCATGGCCTCGTTCACCGCCAACCAGACCAAACTGCTGGTCTCCACCACGGTGATCGAGGTGGGCGTGGACGTGCACAACGCCACGCTGATGGTGATCCTCGACGCCGACCGGTTCGGCATCTCGCAGCTTCACCAGCTCCGCGGCCGGGTGGGCCGCGGCGGGCTGCCCGGCACCTGCCTGCTGGTCACTACCCTGGAGCCCGGCCATCCCAGCCGACGCCGGCTCGATGCCGTCGCGGCCACCACGGATGGCTTTGTGCTCTCGCAGGAGGACCTCAAGCTGCGCCGGGAGGGCGACATCCTGGGTGCCTCGCAGTCGGGTGGACGGTCCACGCTGAAGCTGCTGCGGGTGCTGGACCACGAGGACATCATCGCCCGCGCCCGGCAGGACGCCCAGCGGATCGTGGCGGCCGACCCGTCGCTGGCGGCGCATCCCGGACTCGCCGCGGCGATCGACGATTACCTGAACCCCGAGAAGGAGGCGTTCCTTGAACGCGGCTAGCAGGATCCATGCACTGACTTCCCGCGCACCGATCTCCTACGCATCGACGGCGGCCCGACCGTGAGCCGCATCATCTCCGGCGCGGCGGGCGGAACCACGCTGGTCAGCGTGCCGGGGTCCCTCACCCGCCCCACCACGGACCGGGTCAAGGAGGCGCTCTTCTCCCGGCTGGATGCTTTCGAGGTCATTGCCGATGCCCGGGTGCTGGATCTCTATGCCGGTTCGGGATCCCTCGGCGTTGAAAGCGCCAGCCGCGGCGCGATGGCCGTGGACCTCGTGGAGTTTGATGCCAAGGCCAGCGAGGTCTGCCAGCGCAACGCGGACCTCGTCAACACCGTGGCCCGCCGCAAGGTGGTCTCGGTGCACCGCTCCAAGGTTGAGTCGTTCCTTGAGCGGACCCAGGAGGGTACCCGCTGGGACCTCGTCTTCCTCGACCCGCCCTACCCCCTGGACGAACCAGCGCTGGCCGGGGTGCTGGCCAAGCTGCTTCCGCACCTGGCCGAGGGTGCCGTCGTCGTAGTGGAGCGCTCATCCCGGACCCCCGAACCGTCCTGGCCGGACGGCATGGAGCGGTTTGCGGAACGGAAGTACGGGGAGACCAAGCTGTGGTTCGCCGAGCCGGGTGTCGAGGACGGCCCGGCGGAAACCGACCCGGACCA
This sequence comes from Pseudarthrobacter sp. HLT1-7, assembly GCF_059383435.1. Lineage (NCBI taxonomy): Bacteria > Bacillati > Actinomycetota > Actinomycetes > Micrococcales > Micrococcaceae > Pseudarthrobacter > Pseudarthrobacter sp. HLT1-7. Next base: position 98,772 of record NZ_JBWZCH010000017.1, read on the forward strand.
AACAGAGGATCCCGACGGCGTGTAGGGCGTGTCCCCGCAGCGTTTGGGCCCGATAGTGATGCTTCCAAGGCTTCCAAGAAAGACGACGCCGCCGCGGATGCAGCCGCCGTGGGGCAGGGCGAGCTCGTCCTATCGGGTGGCGGGCCAACGATCATCGGTCAAAACGGTAGGAGGTGGCATCCGTCCTCTCGAGGACTCAGCCCCCAAATTTGGTGACCCGCCCTGGGGTCCGCGTGCCACCAATTTCCCTGGACTGACCGTGAACGGCATGCAAATAGTCGATCAGACACGTTGGAGCGTGAGGTCTTCCGGAAAGGTGTCCTCGAGTGGCTCTGGCCAGGCCGGGTCGTCTGTGTCTGGGGCGGGCCATGGGTGTCCGGCCGTGAAGAGGTGCCAGTCAGGGAGAGGGTCCGGGGGCATTCCCGGATCCGTGGGCGGGCCTGGGTCAAGGTCAAGGAGTGTGTCTGTGGCCTGGATATGGTCGGGCCAGTGGGGTGGTTCCCAGTCGTGGTGTTCGCTGGGGTAGTGCCTGTTTGTGGGTGAGGTCCATCCTGGCGGGTGGTTTTTGTCGGCCCCGCTTGGTGTCCAGGCGGTGTTGTGTTTGAGGCGGTGGTGACGGGGCATGCTTGCCCGAGGTTGGCGATGCCGGTGGTGCCGCCGTCGGCCCAGGCCAGGAGGTGGTCCGCGTCGTTGTCCAGGGAGTGGTTGTTGCAGCCGGGGAAGAGGCATCTGCCGTCGCGGAGCCGGAGCCATTGACGCTGGGCTTTGGTGAGGCGGTAGCTGGTCCGTCCGATTTCCAGGGGCGCTCCGTCCCGGGGGTCGGTCAGGACCCGGTGGAAGGACTCGGCGCCGTCGGCGATCAGAGCCCGGGCCATGGACGGCGGGATCGGCCCGTACCCGTCCAGCATGGCCGGTTCCCCGGTGGCGCCGAGGAGGGACAGGACCGGGACGGTGATCAGGACCTGCGCCCGCGGGGACGGGACACCCCCGCACAAGCCGGTCCCGCCGCAGGCCGTCCCGCAGGTAGCCCCGCCTGCGGTGCCGTTGGTGAGGAGCCAGGTGGCGGTGATGTCGGCGCGGAGCTGGGTCAGGGTGCGGGCCTCGTCAGGGGTTTGGAGGGCGCGGGCGGCGGCGGTGGCCCGGTCCCAGATCCCGGCGGCGGCAGCTGCCGGGAGGTAGGCCGAGAGCCAGGCCATGCCGTCCCGGTCCGGGAGGTACTCGACCCGCCGGTCCGCAGC
>NZ_JBWZCH010000018.1:0-97994 GCF_059383435.1 Pseudarthrobacter sp. HLT1-7
GAGGACCAGGTTCTTCCCTCAAAGACGCTTTTTTCCTCAAGGAAGAACTGTTGATCGATGGTGTTTCCATGTGTGTCGCAATTCCCGTTCATAGGGGGTGTTGCAACGATCACTAGAACTCGCCGGGGCCGGGCACAATGACACTATGTCCACCCGCTGCCCCCGGCACGGGGCATGTCCCTTCGGGCCGGGCGTCCCCGCGCGGGACATGCCCATTCTTCGCACCCGGGACCGGGCACAATGGCACTATGTCCACCCGCTGCCCCCGGCGCGGGACATGTCCCCTTGGGCCGGCATCCAGTCCAATTGGCCAGTCCAGCGGGACATGTCCATTTTTCGCACCCGGGACTGGACACAATGACACTATGTCCATCCGCTGGCCCCGGCGCGGGGCATGTCCCTGAGCCCGGCCACCGCCCGGACCCCCAACCCCCAGCCCCGGACCCCGGACCCCGACGAACTAACGGAAATGGCCGCTAGCCGCGGCCCTGCCCCAGGGCCGCGGCCACGATCGCTTCGAGCCGCTCCGCCGACCCCAGATCGTGCGGCCGGACCACCTGGTTGTCCGCAACGTAGTAAAACGCTGCCCGCACCTGATCCAGCGGGACGCCCTTCAGGCGCGACCAGGCGAGCCGGTAGACGGCAAGCTGGACGGCCTTGACCTTCAGCTGGGAAGCCGAGGGCCGGCGACCGGTCTTCCAGTCCACGAGGTCCCAGCCGCCGTCGGCGTCCCGGAAGACGGCGTCGATCCGGCCACGGACCACAACGTCGCCGATCCGCGTCTCAACGGGGACCTCGACATGCGCCGGGGCCCGGTGGGCCCACTCGGACCGGCGGAAGGTCTCCACCATGGCGTCCAGGCCGTACGCCACGTCAATATGGTCATCGGAGCCGGTTGCCTCGCCAAGGTCCAGCATGCCGGTGGAGCCGAAATACTCCTCCACCCAGGCGTGGAAGGCAGTGCCCTTGCGGGCGGACATCCCGGGCTCCCGCGGAACCGGCCGCCGGAGCCGGGCGACGACGGAGCCTGCGTCTTCGTCCAGATCCACCAGGGTGGACGCCGAGATATGGCCCGGGAGGTGGACGTGGTGCATGGTGGTCCGCCGGGACCGGCGTTCCAGCAGCCTCGAGGCCTCGCGGGCCCAGCCCGCGGCCGGGCCGCGCAGCGGGCGCCGGGTTACCCCGCCGGCCTGAACTGCAGCCCGTTCGGAGACCACTGCCGGACCGAGGATGTCCGCATCGAGGACGTCCGAATCGAGGACGTCCGAATCTAGCGACTGCAGCACCCGTGCGGCTGCCGCTTCCATCGCGGCCCGGCGGCCGGCGACGAGCCGCAGCCGGGAGCCCGTCCGAGGATCGATCGGTCCCTCGAGAGGGTCATACGGCCACCCTGCCACGTCGAGTTCCGCGGTCAGCGGGCTCACCTCCGGCAGCGAGTCCTCCGTGACGGAGAGCGGGTGGATTTCCGCGGCGCCGTCGGCCGCCAGAGCCTCAAGCCCCGCCAAGAACGGCGACATTTCCGCCATCCCGGCCCGGGAGCCCACCCAGGCGGCGCTTGATACCCAGAGGACATGCTTGGCCCGGGTGTAGGCCACGTAGGCCAGCCGGCGTTCCTCGGCTTCCCCGTGGACCTGAACGGCGGACTTGAACTCCTTCTCGGCGTCGAGCCAGCCCTTCTGATCGGGCTGGTCGAGATCCCACTGCGGCAGGTCCGCACGGTCCCCGCGCAGCGGCCAGGGCAGGGCGGCGCTGCCACTGCTCCAGCGCGAGTCGCGGCTGCTGGGAAACGCCCCGGCGTTGAGCCCGGGAACAAACACAACGTCCCATTCCAGGCCCTTGGAGGCGTGCACGGTCAGAAGCTGCACGGCCTCGTGGTTCACTTCAGGCGCGGCGGCATCGAGGCCGTTTTCCTCCGCAGCCGCAGCCTCGAGCCAGGCCAGGAAGGCGAGCACGTCGATGCGCCGTGCGGTGTGCAGGAATCCGGCGGCGGCGTCCTGGAAGGCATCCAGGTTCCGGCGTGCCTGGTGGATGCTGATCCCGGGCCGGGCCGCGACTTCAATGTCCAGCAGCATGGCCCGCTCCACCTCGCCAAGAAGGGTGGTGAGATCATCGCCCAGGTAGCCGCGCAGCTGGCGGAGTTCGGCCGAGAGCCGGTGGAGCCGTTCCAACGCTTCGGGGCTCAGCCGGCGGCCGTGCGCGGATATCCAACCCTCGCGCGGCAGCCAGTCCAGTGCCTCGACCAGGCTGGCGGCATCCGTGAGGTCGCCCTCGATCACCACCGCATCCGCGCCGTCGTCGGTGTCGGCATCGGTGTCGTCATCCGTGCCGTCGTCCGTCCCGGGGCTGCCGGGGCGACCCCTGCGTCGGGCGAGGAAGCTCGACCAGTCGCGGAACGCCATCAGGTCCGCGGGGCCGATCCGCCAGCGTGCGCCGGCCAGCAGGCGCATCAGCGAGTCCGAGCGGCCCGGATCCGCCAGGACCCGGAGGGTTGCTACCAGGTCCACGATCTCCGGGGTGTCCAGGAGCCCGCCGAGGCCGACGATCTCATAGGGAATCCCGCGCAGCTCGAATTCCCGGCGGATGCACTCCATTTGGGCCCGGCGCCGGCACAGCACCGCCATCGCGGGCGGCTCGGGGTCCGCCGTCGACCCGTCAAAGTCCGTGACGCGGAACGTCAGGACGTCGGCCGCGATCGCTGCGGCCTCCTCTTCGTCCGTGCCGAAGCGGCCCATCACCACCCGGCCCTGGACCGCGCCGGGGCTGGGCTGCAGCGGCGGGACCTCGACCGCGTCGGGGGTATCCCGCGCGCCTGCGGTGCCGGTGTGGGCCGCGGCCTTGCTGAGCGGGGCGGAAATGACGTTGGCGGCGGAGAGGATGTTCCGGCCGTTGCGCCAGGCGGTGGTGAGGTACGACGTCGGCGCCACGGCAAAGCGCGGGGTGGCGGCGGCCGGATGCCCGGTTCCGACCCGGACCGGGAATTCGCGGACGAAGTGGAAGAGCTGGCCCGCGGACGCGCCGCGGAAGCCGTAGATCGACTGGTTCGGGTCCCCCACCGCGGTCACGGCGTGGCCGTCGCCGAAGAGCCGGGAAAAGAGGACAAGCTGGGCGTGTGAGGTGTCCTGGAACTCGTCCAGCAGCACCACCTTGTACTTTTGGCGTTCGGTTTCCGCGGCAACCGGGATCTCGTTGGCCACCCGGGCTGCCAGTGCCACGAGGTCACCAAAGTCCAGCGCACCCCGGGCCCGTTTGGCGTCGGTGTAGCGGCCCACCATCTCAGCGACGCTGGCCCGGGTGCGCAGCAGGGCGCTCAGCTCCCCTGCGGCCTGGCTGGGGTTCTTTTTGGCGGTGGCGAGGTATGGCAGCGCCTCGAACTCGCCGGCGCGTTCCAACAGCCAGCCGCTGACTCCGGCGGGATCCTGGAGGTGTTCCGCGCATTCGCCTGCCAGCTGGATGACCGCCTTGACCAGGGTGGACTTGGCGGAGCGGAAATGCTGGTAGTCGCCGTCGAACGCCTCCACCACTTCGCTGGCGAGCTGGAAGGACTGGGCCCCGCCGAGCAGCACGACGTCGCGTTCGACGCCGAGCCGGAGCCCGTAGTCGGACACGATCGCGCTTGCGTAGGAATGGTAGGTGGAGACCTTGGGCTCGAGCGCGTCCGTCCTGAGCAGCCCGGCCGGGAAGACTCTATTCTCAGTGTCTTCCGCGGCGATCCGGGCCAGGGCGGCCAGCTTGGCACGGATGCGGGTGGCCAGTTCCCCGGCGGCCTTGCGGGTGAAGGTCACGCCGAGCACTTCCTCCGGCCGGACCCAGCCGTTGGCGACAAGCCACACTACCCGGTCCGCCATCGTGGCGGTCTTCCCCGAGCCGGCGCCGGCGATCACCAGCCGCGGAGCCAGCGGCGAAGAGATGATGAGGGACTGCTCGGCCGTGGGGCTGTTCTTCTCCCCCAGCATTTTGGCGAGTGCCTCGGGGGTGAACCGCGGGGTGGGCAGGGGTGCGTGCCGAGCGGCGGGCAGTTCGGCCGGAAGGGGCCCGCTGCCGTCGAAGGGCCTCGGTGTTGGCTCGGCGGTCATTCGGTGACCTGCTTTCCCCGGGCGCACAGCGGGCAGACCTCGGGCAGCCGGCAGCCGTGGCCGCCGTGGCCACCCTTGGAAGGGTCGTGGCGGGCCTCGAAAGTACTCCCGGACATGACCCGGGCAGCATCGCCCACCATCTCCAGCGCCCAGTTGTCCGCCGGATCCAGCGGTTTCTGGGCCTGCACGCCGGGGCTCTTGGTGGTGGTGCCGAGCTGCGCCAGGACGGCACCGCCCGGACGCGGCGGCGGGCCGTCGTCGGGTCCGGCAAAACCGCCCGCGAGCACGGCCGCCTGGTAGGCGCCCAGCTGCGGGTGGCGCTCGAGATCGGCCTTGCCCGGCTGCCGTTTGCCGGTCTTGAGGTCCACGACCACCAGCCGGCCGTCAGCGTCGATCTCCAGCCGGTCGACCTGCCCGCGCAGCATGGCGGGGCGGGCAGGCCAGGGCTCGCCGTCGGCCCCGGGACCGGCGTCAGCGCTGGCGCTACCGGCCGGGGCCGCAACGTCAGGGAGTTTGACTTCGAAGTCCTGCTCGACGCCGACCAGGGACCGACCCTCGCTGCGCATGAGCAGCACATACTGGGCCAGCTTCCGGACCATCGATTCGGCGCGCTGGAAGTCCAGCTTGCCTTCCCAGTTGTCCTTCATCCCGAGCGCGGGCCAGCGGCGGACCAGTTCGGCGACGTATTCCCCGCCCGAGGCATCCGGGAGGTCCTGCGCGATGGCGTGGACAAGCGTGCCGAGGCTGCGGGCAAAGTCGGTTGCCGCCTCTCCGCCGGCGGCCTGGACGAACCAGTCGAGCGGCGATTTCTGCACCGTTTCAACCTTCGACGGCGAGACGTAGACGGTGCTCCCCGGCGGGACCACCGGCTCGCCGGAGGACAGCTGCGCCAATCCCCACCAGTCAGCCGGGTGCGCCCCCGGTACCGGCGGCTCCGCGGCGGCGAGGGCGCCGAGGACGGCGCTTGCCTCCAGGGCTTCAGGAGCGTCCAGCTGGGCGTATTGGCGCAGTTCGGCCACGAGGGCGCGAAGGGTCAACGGCCGCTCCACCGGGGTGAATCCGCGCCGGTCCCGGTCCGGATGCAGCGGGGCCACGTAGTCCAGGAAGGAGGAGGGCTGATCGTCCTCCGAGGACACAGCGGTGCAGATCAGCACCTGCCGGGCCCGGGACACCGCCGTGGAAAAGCTGCGCAGCTCGTCATAGCGGATCTCGCGCAGCCGGCTGAGCGGGTCCAGTTGCAGGGCATAGTCCACCCCGTGCTCGACCGCGTCCGCGAACAGGGTGCTGCCGAGCAGTTCGCCGCGGAGCCGGGTGTTGGGCCACACGCCTTCCTGCAGTCCGGGGACGATCACCACCGGCCATTCCCGTCCGGCAGCGCTGGCAGGGGTCATGAGTTCCACGGCGTCCTCCAGCTGTGCCCTCGCGGCCAGGGTGTCCATCGGGAGCTCCTGGCTGAGCAGGTACTCCAGGAACTGCTCCGGTCCGGAACCGGGCAGCTGGTCCACGAAGCGCTCGGCGGTGTGGAACAGGGCCATCATGGCATCGAGGTCCCGGTCCGCGCGGGCGCCGGCGGCTCCCCCGGCCAGCGCCGCCTCGGTCCAGCGCGAGGCGAGGCCGGTGGAGTTCCACAGCGCCCAGAGCACCGTTTCGGCGTTCCCGCCCTTGGCCTCCGCGGCTTCCCGGCCGGCTTGGATCATCCGGGCCACCCGGCGTGCGGAGTGGCCCTCGACGCCGATCGTGGCGAGGGCCCCGGGCTCCAGCAGCGCCTCGACGAGGAGCACGTCACTGGTGCGCCCGCCGCCGCCAAGAATTTCCTCCCGGCGCAGCGACTGGCGCAGCCTGCGCAGTTCGATCGAGGTGGCTCCGCCGACCCGGGAGCTCAGCAGGGCGACAGCAGCCTCGGCCGTGAGCATTTCGGGGTCCAGGACCACCGTGTAGGCGTCCAGCAGGGGCCGGACGGCAACCTCATCGCGGACGGCTGATTCGGCCACCGGAATCCGGACCGGGATGCCCTGGCCGGAGAGGTAACGCTGGAGCTGGCTGAGCTGGCCGCCGTTGCGGACAATGACGGCGATGTCGCCGAGTTCGCGGCCCTCGTTGAGCTGGGCTTCCAGGATCCGCTGCGCCACGTAGCGCAGTTCGTGCACGGGGGACGGCAGGAGGTGCGCCTCAACGGAGCCCGCGGAGGGGCCGCCGTCGGGAGGTGCTGCCGCAGGCTGTGCCGGCTGTTCGAGCCGCCGCGCGGACTGCCCGCCGGCGCGTCGGGAGATGCGCCCGGCCACCGAGAGCCAGGCGTCGGCCACGGCGGGGCTGTGGCGGTGGGCGGTCCACAGCGGGCGCTCCAGCAAAGAACCGCCGGCGGGTGCCAGCAGGCGGGGCAGTTCGGCCACGAGGTCCGGGCGGGCGCCGCGGAACCCCTGGACGACGGTGTCCGGGGAAGCGGTGATGATGGCGTCCTTGCCCGCGGCGATGTCCGCGAGCAGCTCGAACACGGCGGGGTTGGCTTCCTGGATGTCGTCCACCAGCACCAGCTGGAGCCGGTCCCGCTCCGCGGCGAGGAAATCCGGCGCATCCTGAAAGATCTGGCGGGCGGCGGTGATGATGCCGGCAGGGTCGAAGGCTTCGGGCATCCGCAGGTCCAGGACGTCGCGGTACTCGGCATACAGCGCCGCCGCGGCCACCCAGTCCGGCCGGTGGCAGCGCCCCGCGAGGACCACAAGATCGTCAGCGGTGCGGCCGGATTCGATGATCCGGTCGAAGAGTTGGCGGACTTCCTGCCTGAAGCCGCGGGTCTGCAGGGCTGCCGCCAGGTCCACGGGCCAGGGCAGCTCCAGCCCCGGCTGCGTGTGTCCTTCAAGCAGTTCCTTAATGATGAGGTCCTGCTCCGGACCCGAGAGGAGCTTCGGCGGACGCGGCAGCGGCAGGATGCCTTCCGCCTTGGCGCGCCGGATCACGTCGAAGGCGTACGATGCCCAGGTGCGGGCCGGCGTCGTACTCAGACTCCGGTCCAGCCGTGCGGTGAAGCGGTCCCGGAGTGAATCGGCGGCGAGCCGCCCGGGCGCCAGGATGAGCATTCGTTCCGGGTCCAGGCCGTCGCGTTCCGCGCGGCGGACGGCGGCCTCGAGAAGTACCGTCGATTTTCCCGTGCCCGGTGCCCCGGGGACGAGGACGGGACCGGAACCGTGTGCCACGTCGACGGCGGCAAGCTGGTCCCCCGAGAGCACGGGCACTGTGCTGTGCTGCTTGCGCGGCGGCAGCAGGCGAAGGGATGAACCGGAGGTGCCGGATCTGGTGCCGCGGAATCCACCCTTTGCGGGCGGTGCCGTCCTGGGCGTCGTGGGCTGTGGCGTAGCAGGGGTTTGGCTGGGGGTGCTCACACAGTCATTTCATCATCAGGGGCTGACACTTTAGGCGAGGAGCGTCCAAGCCGCCCGGCGATGGCGTCAATCCGGCCGAACTCGCCGTCCGACGGCGCCCATCGCGCAGCCGTGATGTCCACCCGCCAGCGTCCCTCCCCGCTGCGGAGGTAGTCCGCATAGCTGCCGAGCAGCGGCGTGCCTTCAACGATGTACAGGGCGATGGCCTCGCGCTCGTGGCCGGGCGGGGCGTCACCGCTGGCTTTGAGGACCCGCCACCACGGGACCGTGCTGCCGTGATGGCTCATGACCGAACCCACCTGCCGGGCCCCGCCGGAGCCGAGGAGTTCGGCGACGTCGCCATAGGCCACGGCGGCGCCTGCGGGGATCAGTGCCACGAGTTCCAGCACCGCCTCCACATAGTCCATCCGCATGGCATAAGCCTAGCGGCCGGGGCCGCGGGAGCGGGCCAGTGCGGGGCCGTCGGAGCGCGCCAGTGCGGGGACCGGGGTGGTGGCCCGCTACTGTCGGCGGCAGCAGGTAGCGTTGAAGCATGAGCACTTGGAACACCCTCCCCCGCGCAGCCTTCGACCTTGAAACCACCGGGCGGGACTCCCGCGCCGCGCGGATCGTCACGGCGTCCATCACCGTCGTGGACGCCGACGGCGGGATCATCAAGGAACACGAGTGGCTCGCCGATCCGGGGATCGAAATCCCGACCGAGGCCAGCGACATCCACGGTGTCACCACCGAGCAGGCCCGCCGCGAGGGCCGCCCCGCCGCGGATGTCACGCGCGATGTCGCCGCCGTGCTCCAGGAGTTGTTCGACGCCGACGTCCCGGTGATCGCCTTCAACGCCAGCTACGACTTCACCGTGCTCGCCGCGGAATCGGCCCGCTACGGCATTCCCCAGCTGAGCCGTTTCCCGGTCCTGGACCCATACATCATGAACAAGCAGGTGGACCGTTACCGCAAGGGCAAGCGCACACTCACCGCCCTGTGCGAGGAGTACGGCGTCAACCTGGACAACGCGCACACCTCGGCGGCCGACGCGCTGGCCACCCTGCGGATGCTCGACGCCATGGCCGGCAAATTCCCCAAACTGCGGATGCCCGCCAGCCACCTGCATCAACTCCAGATCGAATGGGCATCCTCGCAGGCCGCTGACTTCCAGACGTACCTGCGCAAGACCAAGCCCGCCGCCGTGATCGAGGGCGACTGGCCCGTGCTGCCCCCCGAGGACGCCGGCCGCGGCGATTTCTAGGGCGGCCGGGCGTCATGGAAGGAAACGTGCGGGCAAAGACGGCCCGTGAATCGACCGCCGCGGCGCCTGATTCCAGCAATTGCGACCGAAGTCACACACCCGCGACCAACCGATCGCCGGGCGCGCCCAAGCCGATCATTCCGCTGCAGCCCGCCTGCGTCGCCCAGATCACGGGCGATACCTGGCACAGCTGAAGTAAATTCGGTGAAAGCAGCTTCTGCCCTGCACTGCTTCGGATTCATCCGGCCTCAGAGTCAGGTGTAACAATAATATTCGCGGACCCACCTGCCCCCTGCCGGCGCTGATGCCCCGGGCCGGGCTGCACTGCGCGGCCCCGCGACCCCCTGAACTTCCGATGAAAGTGATTTGCGCGATGAAATCCAAAGCGATGAAGTGGCTGACTACCGTCCCGGCGGCGATTGCCGTTGCCGTATCCTTGGCGGCCTGCGGCGGCGGAACAGCCGCCCCGAGCGGAACGCCCAGTGATGCCCTCGCCGGCAGCGACCAGACCTCCCTGGACACGTACACGACCGCCGACGTCACTCCCCTGGACACGATCGACAAGTCAAAACTTGGCCTGATCACCGAGGGAACCCTGCGGGTGGGCACCCTCTCGGACGCGCCGCCAAACATCTTCATCGACCCCGCGGGCAAGTTCACCGGGTACGACAACGAGATCATGCGTGCCATCGGCGACAAGCTGGGGCTCAAGGTCGAATTCGCGTCAACCGACTTCTCCGCGCTGCTCTCCCAGGTCAACAACAAGCAATTCGACGTCGGATCCTCCTCGATCTCCACCACCGACAAGCGCCGTGAATCGGTCGGCTTCACCAACGGCTACGACTTCGGCTACATGGCCGTCGTGACGAAGGACAACGCCCCGATCAAGTCCTTTGGTGACCTCAAGGCCGGGGTACGTGTCGGCGTCGTCCAGGGCACCGTCCAGGATGACTATGTCACCAACACCCTCAAGCTTGAGCCCGTCCGCTTCCCGGACTACAACACGGTCTACGCCAGCGTGAAGAACGGCCAGGTGGACGCGTGGGTGGCCCCGTCCCAGCAGGCCACGGGCCAGGTCAAGGAAGGCGACAAAACCAAAATCGCCGAGAAGGTCGTCAATACCCAGAACTTCACCTCTTACGCCGTTAACAAGGACAACAAAGCCCTCATCGACGCGTTGAACACGGGTCTGGATGCGGTCATCGCCGACGGCACATGGACCAAACTGACGTCCGAGTGGTACACGGACCGCCAGACCGCGGCGGAACAGACTCCGCAGGGCTGGAAGCCGGGCAGCAAGGCCGTCCAGATCCCGGCCAAGTAGCCCGGGGCGTCGATGAATTTCCTGGATATCCTCAAGCAACTTGGCGAGACTTTCCTCGACTGGCAGGCGATGGGCGAAGTCATCCCCATGATGTTCGCGGTGGGCCTGCCGAATACGCTCGTCCTGGCCGTTACGTCAGGGATCATCGGAACGCTGCTCGGGATGGTGCTTGCCCTGATGGGTATCTCCAGGAACGCTGCAGTTCGCTGGATTGCGCGTGTCTACACCGACATCCTGCGTGGGCTGCCTCCCGTCCTGACCATCCTCGTGATCGGTCTCGGCTTCGGTCCGATCATCCGGCAACTGACCGGTTCCACGAGCCCCTACCCGATGGCCGTGGCGGCACTGTCGCTGATGTCGGCGGCGTACATCGGTGAGATCTTCCGTTCCGGCATCCAGAGTGTGGACAAGGGACAACTCGAAGCTACCCGCGCCCTGGGATTCGGCTACGGCCCTTCGATGCGGCTGGTGGTGGTGCCGCAGGGCATCCGGCGGGTTCTGCCCGCCCTGGTCAACCAGTTCATCGCCCTGATCAAGGAGTCGTCGCTGGTTTTCCTCCTGGGCCTGCTGGCCTCGGAACGGGAAATCTTCCAAATCGGCAAGGACGCGGCGTCGACCAGCGGGAACCTGTCCCCGTATGTTGCCGCAGCAATCTTTTACCTCGCCCTGACGGTTCCGTTGACACACTTCGTGAACTGGATTGACGGCCGGCTGCGTTCCGGCCGGCCGGAAAAGAAGGAACCCGATGAAGCGGCCGCAAAGGTCGGAAAGGGGGCCCAGGCATGAGCGAGTTTGCTTCAGGGTCGCTGACAGCGAAAAACATCCATCTGTCCTTCGGTTCCAACCATGTCCTCCGCGGCATTGACCTGGCGGTGGAGAAGGGCACCACTGCATCGGTGATCGGCCCGTCCGGTTCGGGCAAGTCCACGCTTCTCCGGGTGATGAACCGGCTGATCGAGCCCGATCAGGGCGACATCATCCTCGATGGGAAGTCCGTGCTAAAGGACAACCCTGATGAGCTCCGCCGGCGCATCGGCATGGTCTTCCAGCAGTTCAATCTGTTCCCGCATAAGACCGTGGCGGAAAACGTCTCGCTGGCACTGCACAAGCTCCGCGGCATGTCCAAGGAGCAGGCGCGGGCCGAGGCGCTGGAACAGCTGGACCTCGTGGGTCTCAAGCACAAGGCGGACGCCCGGCCCGCCAACCTCTCCGGCGGGCAGCAGCAGCGCGTGGCTATCGCCCGTGCGCTGGCTATGAAGCCCGAAGTGATGTTCTTCGACGAGGCAACCTCCGCCCTCGACCCGGAGCTCGTCAAAGGCGTTCTCGCCCTGATGGCGGAGCTTGCCGAGGGCGGCATGACCATGGTGGTGGTGACCCACGAGATGGGGTTCTGCCGGAACGTCTCGGACACCGTCACGTTCATGGATGCCGGCGTCGTGGTGGAGTCCGGCCCGCCGGAGCAGCTCTTCACCAACCCCCGGACCGAACGGTTGCAGGGCTTCCTCTCGGACGTCCTGTAGACCGCGGTTCTGCAGCGAAAACACTTTGGGCACCCGCCGCGGCGGGTGCCCAAAGTGTTTTAAGCACCGTCCCAACTAGCGACGCCGGACCCCGCGCCGCCGGCGGTGCAGCTTCCGGAGGCTACGCCTTCGCGGCAGCCGCCGCCTTCGCCGCGGCCGGCAGGGCGTCGAAGATCCGGTTCATCGCGGCGTCGTCGTGCGCGGCGGAGAGGAACCAGGCCTCGAAGACCGACGGCGGCAGGTAGACGCCCGAATCCAGCATCGAGTGGAAGAACGGTGCGTAGCGGAAGACTTCCTGGCCCTGGGCGTCGTCGTAGTTGTGCACGCCGCGGGCGGAGGTACCGAACGCCACCGAAAACAGGTTCCCGGCGCGCTGGATCGAATGGTCCACGCCGGCCGCTGCCAGCGCCGAGGACAGCGCGGCAGAGAGTTCCAGCGCGCGGGCATCCACGAAGGCGTACACCTCCGGGGTGGCATGGGTCAGGGTGGCGACGCCGGCGGCCATGGCCACCGGATTACCGGACAGCGTGCCGGCCTGGTAGACCGGGCCCAGCGGCGCAAGGTAGTCCATCACGTCCGCACGTCCGGCAAGGGCCGCCGTCGGCATCCCGCCGCCGATGACCTTGCCGAAAGTCAGCAGATCCGGGGTCCATGGTTCGGCCGCGTCCACCGCCCCGCCGGTGAGCCCCCAGTAGCCGGAGCGGCCGGTGCGGAAGCCGGTCAGGACTTCGTCGAGAATCAACAGGGCGCCGTGTTCGCGGGTGATCCGGGACAGGCCGGCGTTGAAGCCCTCGCCGGGGGTGACGACGCCCATGTTCGCGGGCGCGGCCTCGGTGATGACCGCGGCGATGTTCGCACCGTGGGTGGCGAAGGCCGCCTCAACGGCGGCCAGGTCGTTGTACGGCAGCACCAGGGTCTCGGCGGCGGTGGCCGCGGTGACGCCCGCGGAACCGGGCAGGGCGAGGGTGGCCAGGCCGGACCCGGCGGCGGCGAGGAGGCTGTCGAGGTGGCCGTGGTAGCAGCCGGCGAACTTGATGATGAGGTTCCGGCCGGTGAAGCCGCGGGCCAGCCTGACGGCCGTCATGGTCGCCTCCGTCCCGGTGGACACCATCCGGACGCGCTCGGCCGCGGGGACGCGTTCCCGGACGATCGCCGCGAGGTTGGCCTCGTCCGGCGTCGAGGCCCCAAAGGACAATCCGTGGTCGACGGCGGCGTGTACGGCGGCGAGGACTGCCGGGTGGGCGTGTCCCAGCAGCGCCGGGCCCCAGGAGCAGACCAGGTCCACGTACTCGTCGCCGTCGGCGTCGGTCAGGTAGGGGCCGGTGGCGTTGACCATAAACCGCGGGGTCCCGCCGACGGAGCCGAACGCGCGGACCGGCGAGTTGACGCCGCCCGGCATCAGCTGGCGGGCGCGGTCGAAGAGTTCTTCGTTGCGGGGGTGGCTGGAAGTCATGGTTCCTGTTCTTTCAGTCGCGTTCAATGGAGTGGCGCAGCGCCGGCCAGCAGGGTGGCCACCCGGGGTGCCACCTCGGTGCCGAACAGCTCGATGGACCGCATCATGGCGGCGTGCGGCAGGGTGCCGTGGCTGTATTTGAGGTCGAAGCGGTCCACGCCGAGGTTCTCCTTCAACAGGGCGATCTTCGCGGCGACGGTATCCGGCGAGCCGACGTACAGGGCGCCTTCGGGGGCGCACAGGGCGTCGAACTCGGCCCGGCTGCCCGGACCCCAGCCGCGCTCGGAACCGATCAGGTTGCGCTGGCCGAGCCAGTGCGGGAAGAGCTCTTCCCGTGCTTCCTCGTCGGTCCCGGCAACGTGGCCCGGTGAGTGGGCAGCCAGCTGCTGCACCGGGTGGCCGTATTTGCCCATCGCCTCGCGGTACAGGTCCGCCAAGGGGGCAAAGGACCGCGGCTGGCCGCCGATGATGGCGAAGATGATCGGGTAGCCGTATTCGGCACAGCGCAGCACCGATTCCGGGGTCCCGCCGACGCCGATCCAGGCGGTCAGCAGGTGGTGCTCCAGCGGCGGGTAGGCGCTGAGCCCGTTGATGGCCGGCCGGGTGCGGCCCTCCCAATGGATGGGTCGCTGCGCCCGGACCTTGTCAAAGAGCTCCAGCTTCTCCTCGAAAAGGACCTCGTAGTCCGCCAGGTCCAGCCCGAACAGCGGGAAGGACTCGATGAATGAGCCGCGGCCCAGCATGACCTCGGCCCGGCCCTCGGAGATGGCATCCACGGTGGCGAAGCGCTCAAAGACCCGGATGGGATCATCGGAGCTGAGCACCGTCACGGCGGAGCCGAGCCGGATGTGCTTGGTGCGGGCTGCGGCGGCGGCGAGGAATACCTCGGGGGCGGACACGGCGAAGTCGCGGCGGTGGTGCTCCCCCACACCAGGTGGTGCTCCCCCACACCAAAGGCATGCAGCCCCACCTGATCCGCGAGTTCGGCCTGTTCCAGCAGCTGCCGCAGCACCTGGGCGTGCGGGACGGGATGCCCGTCGGGGAACACCCCCACGTCGCCGAAGGTGTTCAGGCCCAGCAGGATCCGGCCCGGCCCGACGGGCGCGGTGGGGTCCGCCGCCGGGACCGGGTCAGTAGTTGCCACGGCGTTCATCAGGACTCCTGCAGCCAGCCGGCGAGCTCGGTGGCCCAGTAGGTCAGCACCATGTTGGCCCCGGCGCGTTTGATGCCCAGGACGGATTCGGTGATCGCCGCGCGGCGGTCGATCCACCCGTTGGCGGCGGCGGCCTCGATCATCGAGTATTCGCCGGAGATCTGGTAGGCGGCAACCGGCACCGGACTCATCGCCGCGACGTCGGCGAGGATATCGAGGTAGCTCATGGCGGGCTTCACCATCACGATGTCGGCGCCTTCGGCGAGGTCCAGCTCCACTTCAAGCATCGCTTCGCGGCGGTTGGCCGCGTCCATCTGGTAGGTGCGGCGGTCGCCCTTGAGCTGCGAGTCGACGGCCTCGCGGAAGGGACCGTAGAACGCCGACGCGTACTTCGCGGCGTAGGCCACCACGGCTGTGTTGGCGTGGCCGGCGTCTTCCAGCGCCTGCCGGATGACGCCGATCTGGCCGTCCATCATGCCGGAGGGCCCCAGCACGTGGGCGCCGGCCTCAGCCTGGGCGACGGCCATCCGGCCATAGATCTCCAGGGTGGCATCGTTATCCACGTAGCCGCCGGCGTCGAGGACGCCGCAGTGGCCGTGGTCGGTGAATTCGTCCAGGCAGACGTCGCTCATGATCACCAGTTCGTCGCCCACCTCGGCGCGGACGTCCCGGATGGCCTTGTTCAGCACGCCGTCGGGGTCCAGCGCGGCGGTGCCGGTGGCGTCGCGGACGGCGGGGATTCCAAAGAGCATGATGCCGCCGACGCCGCGTTCCACGGCTTCGGCCGCGGCGCGCTTCAGCGTGTCGGTGGTGTGCTGCTGCACACCCGGCATCGAGGCAATGGGATTCGGCGCGGTGAGGCCGTCGCGGATGAAGGCAGGCAGGATGAGTTCCGCGGCCGAGAGGCGGTGCTCGGCCGTCAGCCGTCGCATGGCCGGGGTGGTGCGGAGCCGGCGGGGGCGGTGGCTCGGGAAGCTCATGGGGTGTCCTTTGCTGGGTGCTTTACGGCTGACGGGGCGGGGGCGGCTGGGGATCCAGGGACCGGACGACGGCGGCCACCAGGCCGGAGGCGGTGGGCTCCTCCGCGACAGAGGCAACGGTGAGCCCGAGGGACTCCGCCTCGGCCGCCGTCGAGCGTCCGATGGCGACGAAACGGCAGGTGCCGAGCGGCGCGAGGTCTGCGTGGATACGGCGCACGGCGCTGGGCGAGGCGGCGACGACGGCATGCAGCCGGCCCGCGCCGATTTCGGCTTTCGCCTCGGCGGCGGTGAGCACCAAGGCCGCGGCACCGTTCGGGACATCCTGCTGCTGCAGGGCCGGCCGGCAGGCGGGCAGGGCGCGGCGGGGATCGGCCGGGTAGTCCACGGTGTTGTAGGCGGTGACGGCCTGGACTGACGCGCCTCTCGCTTCGAGGCCCCGGCTGAGCCGCGGGTCGGCGATATCCGCCTGCGGCAGGAGCACGCTGCCCTGGTTGTCGGGCCAGATGTCGAGCAGGCCTGTTCCGGATTGCTGGGCCGTGGGTGCAAGGTCGACGCTGACACCCCGGGACTCCAGGACCCGGCGTGTCGCAGGGCCGATGGTGGCCACGAGGATGCTGCCGGGCAGCCAGGCGCTGAGTGAGGTGCCGCGCTCGGCGGCTTTCGCCTCAAGGGCCTGGACAGTGGTCACGCTGCTGATCACGAGCCAGCCGTAGGCCCCGGCACCCAGGGCGTCGAAGGCGACGTCGAGGGAATGCTGGTCGCCTGCCTGTTCGAAGTCGATCAGCGGCAGCAGCAACGGCTCGGCCCCCACCCCGCGCAGGGCCGAGACGAGCTCTCCCGCACGGTCCGGGCTGCGGGCCACCAGCACGCGGGCGCCGCTGGGAAACTTCATGCCGGGTTCACTGTGCCGTCCCATGGACTGATGGATTCCGCGGTTCAGGAAGCGGCCAGGTCCGCGATGTCGGCGGCTCCGCGCGCCAGCAGGATCTCGGCCAGCTCGATCCCCAGCAGGGTGGCGCCGACTTCAGTCAGCCCGTCGGTGGCCTTCGCGTCCCGGATGGAGGCGGTGCCGTCGACGGCGCAGACCACGGCCTCGAGGGACAGCGTGCTGCCCTTTCGGGACGCGTAGGCGCCTACCGGTGCGGCGCAGCCGGCCTCAAGGCGGGCCAGCAGCGCGCGCTCAGCCGTCACGGCCAGCCGGGTGTCAGGATCGTCGAGGGCGGCGAGGGCCTGCGCCAGCACGCCCTGCGATCCTTCGGTGGACCCTGCCTTGCGCGGCGCATCGGCGCTGCGGCATTCGATCGCAAGCGAACCCTGGCCGGCGGCCGGCAGCATAACATCGGACTCAAGGTATTCGCTCACCGCGTCAAGCCGGCCGAGCCGGTGGAGCCCGGCAGCGGCGAGCACAACGGCGTCGAGATCGGAGCTCTTGCCTGCCACGACGGCGTCGTTGGTGTTGCCCGGCAGCCCGGGGACACGGCCCAGGCGGGTTTCCACGTTGCCGCGGATGTCGCGGATGTCAAGGTCCGGGCGGACCGCGCGCAGCTGGGCTGCGCGTCGCGGGGAGCCGGTGCCGACGGTGGCCCCGGCGGGCAGGTCCGCGAGCTTGAGCCCGTCGCGCGCGCAGAGCACGTCCCGGACATCTGCGCGTTTGGGGGTGGCCGCGAGCGTCAGCCCCGGTGCCGCGCCGGTGGGCAGGTCCTTGAGCGAGTGCACTGCGACGTCGCATTTATCCTGCAGGAGGGCATCGCGCAGCGCGGCGACGAAGACGCCGGTACCGCCCATCTGGGACAGCGAGCCGGTGAGCACGTCGCCGTCGGTGCGGATGTGGACCAGCTCTACCGGGAACCCGCCGACGGCGGCCAGCTGGTCCGCGGTCTGGCGGGTCTGGGTGAGCGCCAGCTTGCTGGCGCGGGTGCCGATCCGGACCGTCACGGGGTTTCCGGACCCGAAGCCCGCGCGGGCGTGCCCGCCGCGGAGGGAGCCACCGCATACGGATCGTGGCCGGTCCCGACGGTGGTGTCGGCCCCTGCGATGGTGGGTTTTTCGCCGCGGAAGTTGGCACAGCAGCCCGGTCGACAGACGTCGTACCAGGGGCCCAGCGTGCTCAGGTGCGGGCGCCCGGCGATGTTGTTTGCGGCCGTCCGCTCACAGATCAGGTCCACGATGCCGGCGACGAACTTACGGTGCGTGCCGGGGGTGGGGACGCGGGTCGCGACGAGTCCCAGCCTGTCGCAGGTTTCCAGCGCCTCCGTATCGAGGTCCCAGACGACTTCCATATGGTCGCTGACGAAGCCCAGAGGCACGATCACGATGCCCTTGACACCCTGGCCGGCGAGTTCCTCGATCGCGTCGTTAATATCGGGTTCCAGCCACGGGGTGTTCGGGGCGCCGGAGCGGGACTGGTAGACGAGGGACCACGGAGCGGTGTGACCGGTCTCGGCCTCCACCCGGCGGATGACCTCGGTGCCGGAAGCCAGGTGCTGGGCGACGTAGGCGGAGTCTGCCTCGAAGTGGCGCGGCTCGCCCTCGGAACGCCCGGCGGCCTCGGCGTCGCGGGTGGGGATGGAGTGCGTGGCGAAAAGGATTTGCACGGGCGCGTCCGGGGTGCCGGCAGCGGCGAGCCGGGCGCGGACCTCGGCGAGGCCGGCGGCGGTGCCCTCGACGAAAGGCTCCACAAAACCGGGGTGGTCGAAGTACTGGCGTACCTTGTCGACCTCGAGCTTCCCGTCCAGGCCGGATTCGGTCAGCGCGATGCCGATGTCCTCACGGTACTGGCGGCAGCTTGAGTAGCAGGAGTAGGCGCTCGTGGTGACCATAAGAACCTTGCGGTGCCCGGCGTCGTGGATGTCCGCGAGGGTCTGCGGGATGAACGGGGCCCAGTTCCGGTTGCCCCAGAACACCGGCAGTCCGATGCCGCGGGCGGCGAGTTCGGCCTCGATCCCGGCCAACAAATCGCGGTTCAGCTGGTTGATCGGGCTGATTCCGCCGTTGGCGCGGTAGTGGTGCGAGACTGCTTCGAGCCGCTCGTCCGGGATGCCGCGGCCGCGGGTGACGTTGCGCAGGAACGGGATGACGTCATCCTGGCCTTCGGGTCCGCCGAAGGAGGCGAGGAGCACGGCGTCGTACTCCTTGGGTGCCATCCGGCCCGCTTGCGTAACCTCGTTCACGGCGGTGGCGGCGGTGGTTTCCTTGGACTCCAGCGGGCTCATGCAAGTACCTCGGCAATCTCTGCGGCGCTCACTCGGCGGCCGGTGTAGAACGGGATTTCTTCGCGGACGTGGTGGCGGGCTTCGGTGGCGCGCAGGTGGCGCATCAGGTCCACGAGGTCCACGAGCTCGGGGGCTTCGAGGCCCAGGATCCATTCCCAGTCACCGAGGGCGAAGGAGGAGACGGTGTTGGCGATGACCTGGGGGAAGTCGCGTCCCAGCAGTCCGTGGTCACGGAGCATCGCGCCGCGCTCGGCGTCGGGCAGCAGGTACCACTCGTAGGAGCGGACGAAGGGGTAGACGCAGAGCCACTCTGCCGGTTCCACGCCGCGGGAGAACGCCGGGGTGTGGTTCTTGGCGAACTCTGCCTCGCGGTGCACGCCCATGGCGGACCAGGCGATCTCGGTGCCGGCGAACAACTCGCTGCGGCGGATGTCGCGGACGGCCCGCTGTAGTGCTTCGGGCTGGGGTCCATGGAGCCAGATCATGATGTCGGCATCGGCGCGCATTGCCGAAACGTCGTAGCAGCCGCGGAGGACCACCCCCGCCTCGGCCAGCCGCGCTGCGAGGGCATCGAACTCCCCGGCAGCACCGCCGCTGCGCGGGACGTCGGCGGACCGATTGACGTCGGCGGAGCGCTTAAAAACAGTCCAGAGAGTGAAGAACTGGCCGGCTGATTCTTCGCTTACTGATTCGGTTGCTGATCCGGTTTTGGTGACAGATTCGGCAGAAGTGTGGCTCATGCTTACCAGTTTGCCCCCTCGGTGTAGCGAAGTCGAAACGGATCACTTCTACATCGCGTAGAAGTGACTAAGCTCACATTTTGCGGGGCGGCCGGACCGGACAACGCCACAGCAGGACCGGGAAATGGCGCTCAGCCCAGCAGCGTGCGGACCTGCCGCGGTGTGTCGGCCACGATCGCGGCGAGGCCGTTCCCGGCGAGCCAGCCGCCCACCACGGCCAGGGTGCCGTCCGCGGCGCAGATGCCCCGGACCTCGGCGACGCGGCGCTGGTGGCCCAGGGATGCGAAGGGCAGCGCGCCGGCCCAGCGGACCACGTCCCGGCCGACCACGTCAGCAGCCGTGACCGGGACGGAGAGCAGCGTGGAGGCGTCCCTGACGGCGGCGTCGAACAGTTCCTCGTCAGTGCGCGGCCCGCCCGCGCCCTGGACTCCGTGCCGGGCGTCGCCGCGCCCGTAGGAGAGGCGGACCACGTGTGTGCCAGGTCCGGTCCGCTCCGCCAGCCAGCCCCATTTTGCCGTGGAGTGCGTGAGTGCCTTGGCCTGGATGCCCGGACTCTGCGGCGCCACCAGCACGCCGGTGCCCCGCGGCGCGTCGTCGAGCTGTGGAAGATCCACGACGAGCGTGACCAGGCTCACGTCCGGGCCGGCACCGGGGCGGCGGCCGGCAAGCTCCGGCAGGGTAGCGGTGAGCAGTCCGACGGCGGCCGGCCCCTCCACGGCGATGACGAGCAGAACGGCGTCG
The DNA here is from genome assembly GCF_059383435.1 of Pseudarthrobacter sp. HLT1-7. Taxonomy (NCBI): domain Bacteria; kingdom Bacillati; phylum Actinomycetota; class Actinomycetes; order Micrococcales; family Micrococcaceae; genus Pseudarthrobacter; species Pseudarthrobacter sp. HLT1-7. Next base: position 19,817 of record NZ_JBWZCH010000018.1, read on the forward strand.
TACGCGGTGTCCCCCGCGGCGACGCGCCAGCCCTCCGCGGTGCGTTCCACGGAGCCGGCCGGGGCGTTGCTGAGCAGGGTGACGCCGCGCCGGCGCAGATCGGCCAGGAGCGCGGAAACCAGCGTAAACATCCCGCCGCGCAGGCCGGCGACGGCGGAACCAGCCTTCTGCGGGCCAGGATCGGTCACGCCGGGCGTGGAGGGTGGGCCCGTGGCGGGCGTGACGGGTGCGCGCGTTGAGAGGTCCGACCCTCCCCGGCCCGGGGCTCCTGAGCGCAGGGCGGTGACGGCGGCGGCAAGCGAGCCGTGTTCCCTGATGCCGGCTCGCAGTCCGGGTGCCACCATGTCGACGTCGAGCACCTCGGGATCGGCCGAGTGGACGCCGCCCACCACAGGCGCGACGAGGCGTTCCAGGACCCGCCGACCCATCCGGGCGCGGACCAGCGCGGCGACGCTGGTGTCCTCGTTGCGGGTGCCAAGCGAGGCCGGGAGCAGGGCGTCGAGGGAGGCCCGGAGCGTGCCGAGCAGCCCCAGGGTCCGCCGGACCTCCGGGTCCCAGGAGTTCGCCGGGATGCCGAGCACGCCGGTGCGGGGAAGTTCACGCGGGCCTTCGGGTAACTGGACCCAGGCGCCGCGGGGGTTGGGGGCCACGATCTGGGCCGCGAGCCCCAGCTCGGCTGCGAGGTCGGCCACGGCGGAGGAACGGGTGGCGAACGATTCTGCGCCGCTGTCCAGGGTCAGCCCGGCGACGGTGTGGCTGCCGACGCAGCCGCCCCAGCCGCCGGAGGCTTCCAGGACTGTGGTACTGACGCCGGCCCGGGCCAGTTCGCGGGCGGCCAGCAGGCCGGAGATTCCGCCGCCCACCACGACGGCGGTCTTCGGCACGTTGTTCCCCGGGGCGGCGTCCGCCGGGGCGGCCGGGGTGGCCGGGACGCCCGCGCCTGGCTCCATTCCCCTACTCCGGGGAGATCGAGTGAATGAGTTCAACGACGCGCGTCAGTACCGTGGGGTCCGTTTCAGGGGGCACGCCGTGGCCGAGGTTCAGCACATGGCCCGGGGCCGCGGCGCCCGCGGCAATGACGTCGCGGACGTGGGCTTCCAGGACGTCCCACGGCGCGGACAGCAGGGCGGGGTCGATGTTGCCCTGCAGCGGCACTGTGCCGCCGAGGCGGCGGTTGGCTTCATCCAGCGGCAGGCGGTAGTCCACGCCCACGACGTCGACACCCACGTCGCGCATCGCCACGAGCAGTTCCGAGGTGCCGGTACCGAAGTGGATCAGCGGGGCGCCGAGGTGCCGGACGTGGTCCAGGGCCCGGGCCGATGCCGGGGCCACGAAGCGCTGGTAGTCGGCCAGGCCCAGCGAGCCGGCCCAGGAGTCGAAGAGCTGGGCGGCGGACGCGCCGGCTTCCAGCTGGGCGCGGAGAAACATGCCGGAGGCGTCTGCGGCCCAGTTGGCCAGGGCGGTCCAGGTCTCGGGGTCGGCGTGCATCATGGTGCGCGGGCCGAGGTGGTCGCGGGAGGGCTTGCCTTCCACCATGTACGCCGCGAGGGTGAACGGGGCGCCGGCAAAGCCGATCAGCGGGGTCTTGCCCAGCTGGGCGACGGTGAGCCGGACGGCCTCCCGGATCGGCTCGAGGGCCTCCCAGGTCAGCTGCGGGAGGGCCGCGACGTCCGCGGCCGTGCGGACCGGTTTGTCCAGCACGGGTCCCACGCCGGGAACGATGTCGACCCCCACGCCGGCCAGCTTGAGCGGAATGACAATGTCAGAGAAGAAGATGGCCGCGTCAACGTCGTGGCGGCGCACGGGCTGCAGGGTGATCTCTGAGGCGAGTTCGGGGCGCAAGCAGGAGTCGAGCATCGCGACGCCCTCACGGAGTTTGAGGTACTCCGGCAGTGAGCGGCCGGCCTGGCGCATGAACCAGACGGGACGCCGGGAGGGCCTGCCGCCGCGGTAGGCGGTGATCAGCGGTGAGTCCGCGGTGCGGCCGTCCATCAGCGGGTGCCCGGCATCGAGGCCAGAGGTGGTGTCAGGAGTTACCGCAGCACTAGGAGTCATGACTTTGATTGTGCCCAAAATCAGCCCCAAAAGATAACCACAACCTGTTACGGGCCCGGGGCATCCCCGTGCAGTGGCGGGGATCACAGGCAGGGGTGAGGCTACACACGGGCGATTGATGTCGGATCGGTTGTTCTACAGCCCGGCGAAAAAGCTATGATTGTCCTGCTGTGGTTCTTTTCTCATTGGTGGCGACCCACGCCGATATCGATCTCGAGACCGTTGCTCAACTGAGCACCGGCGCTTCCGAGCTCGCCACATCCGCCCTCGCCGGATCGCCGGCCATGGCGGGTGCCATCGTGCTTTCCACCTGCAACCGCTTCGAGATCTACGGGGAAGCCCCCCATCCGGACGACGTTCCCGCCGCCCGCGCGGCGCTCATCACCCAGATCAGCGGCTCCACGGGACTCCACGAACAGCTCGTCGCGCGCTCCTTCAGCACGCGCACCGGCCCGGAGGTCAGCCGGCACCTCTTCTCGGTCAGCTCCGGACTGGACTCCGCCGTCGTCGGCGAACGCGAGATTGCCGGGCAGGTGCGCCGGGCCCTGATCACTGCCCAGGCCGAAGGCACGGCCAGTTCCGGCCTGGTGCGGCTGTTCCAGGCGGCCTCCAAGGCGGCCAAGGACGTCGGAGCGCAGACCGCGCTCGGAGCCCGAGGGCTGTCCGTGGTCTCCGTGGCCCTGGACCTCGCCACCGAACTCTCCGAGAACCCCGACTGGTCGGTCAAGAAGGCCGTCGTCTTCGGCACCGGCGCCTACGCGGGCGCCACCATGTCGTTGCTGCGCGAACGCGGCTGCACCGACGTCTCTGTCTATTCCTCCTCCGGCCGCGCCGCCGGTTTTGTCGCGACCCGCGGCGGGACCGCCCTCGACGGCGACACCCTCCCCGGCGCCGTCGCCGCGGCCGACGTCATGATCGGCTGCAGCGGCTCGGACACGCGTGTCGAGGCAGCCGAGCTCGCGCGGGTCCGCGCGGCGTCACTCCAGCCGCTGATCGCCATCGACCTGGCCCTCACCCATGATTTCGATCCCGCCGTCGGCGGGCTCCGCGGCGTCGAGCTGCTGACGCTGGAATCTGTCCGGCTGGCGGCCCCGCAGGAGCAGGCCGAATCTCTGGCCCAGGCCAGCAGCATCGTCGCCGGCGCCGCGAGTTCCTTCGAACAGGAACGCGATGCCCGCTCCGTGGACTCGGCAATCGTCGCCCTGCGCCGGCACACCATGAACGTGCTGGATGCCGAAATGGAAAAGGTGCGCGCCCGACACGGCTGCACCGCCGCGGCCGAGGAAGTCGAGTTCGCCCTCCGCCGGATGGTCAAGCAACTGCTGCACGTCCCCACCGTCCGGGCCCGCGAGCTCGCCGCCAACGGGCAGCAGGAACATTATGTCGCCGCCCTCGAGGCGCTCTACGGCATCACTGTGGAGCAGCCCGCCGCAAACACCGCCGACGCCGGGTGCCCGGCCGGCCACCGGGAACGTCCCGCCGCCGGGGACACGCGGGAGACCGCTTAGGCGATGCTGCCCGCCTGGGCAGATAGTGCCTTCAGCGATCCGACGGCGTCCCGACGGAACTCGGCATCCACGTTTCGATCCGCGTCCCTGGGCATCTGCCAAGGCGCCAGTCCGCGACCTGGTCCACCATGCCAACCCGTCACGGATGAATAGTCAGACAGGCCCTGGCCCCGGGTGCCAGCGACGTGGTTGGATGACTGCGCTTAGCACTTGGTTGGATGTTCGCGCTTAAAGAAGGCAACTGCTCGTTTTGGCACATTGGGACAGGAATGAGTCCGGGTTTGGGTCATCGGAAGGCGCTGACCAGCCCTGGTGCCCGGCGTCTGCAGGCCAGGGATGCCCGGCCGTGAATTCGTGCCAGTCGGGGAAGGGATCCGGGGGCAAGTCCAGCTCGGGGTCCCGACCGGGGTCCGCGGGCAGTTCGAGGCTGGGGTCCCGGCCGGGGTCTTGGGGCGGATCCAGTTCGGCCTCCCAACCTGGATCCGCGGTCGGGCCTTCGTCCAAGCCTTCGCCAGTGGGCAGGACGTGAGGTGGCCACTCCGGTGGTTCCCAGTCCTGCTGTTCGCTGGGATAGTTCCGCCCTGACGGTGAGGTCCAGCCCGGCGGTTTGTCCTTGCTGGCCCCGGAGGGGGTCCAGGCCGAGCCGTGTTTCAGCCGGTGGTGCTTGCGGCATGCTTGTCCGAGGTTGGCGATGCCGGTGGTGCCTCCGTCGGCCCAGGCCAGGAGGTGGTCGGCGTCGTTGTCCAGGGACGGGTTGTTGCAGCCCGGGAAGGTGCATCGGCCGTCGCGGAGCCGGAGCCATTGACGCTGGGCTTTGGTGAGGCGGTAGCTGGTCCGGCCGATTTCCAGCGGGGCACCGTCGCGGGGGTCGGTCAGGACCCGGTGGAAGGACTCCGCGCCGTCGGCGATCAGAGCCCGGGCCATGGACGGCGGGATCGGCCCGTACCCGTCCAGCATCGCCGGTTCCTCCCCGGCACCCAGGAGCGAGAGGGCCGGGACGGTGATCAGGACCTGCGCCCGCGGGACCGGCACATCCCCGGATCCGCCGTTGCCCTCGGCGCCGGTACCGGCGCCCAGGAGTAAGGTGGCGGCGATGTCGGCGCGGAGCTGGGTCAGGGTCCGGGCCTCGTCCGGACCCTGGAGGGCGCGGGCGGCGGCGGTGGTCCGTTCCCAGATCCCCGCGGCCGTCACTGCCGGGAGGTAGGCGGAGAGCCAGGCCATCCCGTCCCTGTCCGGAGCGAACTCGAACCGCCGGTCCGCCGCGCTTTTGGCGTGGCGTTTCTCGATACTGACCGGGTGGTGGCGTTCGCGCCACTTACGTGCCTTGGCGCGGAACCGTCCCGGAACGAGTTCCCCGGCAGGGCACCCGCGGGCCGGGTTGAGCGCGCCGGGGTCCAGGAAGTGCGCCTCCAGCGCCACCGCCCCGGCCGGGTCCAGGCCGGTGGTTTCGTCCACCATGATCCGGGCGTGGGCCCAGGAGATCGTCCCGGTCTGCAAGGCTCCCAGGGTCAGCGGCAGCTGCGTTGTCAGGGCCTGGCTCTGACCCAGCAGGGCCCCGGCGGCGTGTTCGCTGACGGTCAGGACGCAGGCGAGCTCGGCGACCAGTGCCATCTCCTGGACGGTGTGGTCCCGCAGGGACGCCGTCGGGGACGCCATCGCCCGGGTCGCCTCCACGTACTCCGCGGTCAGCCGCACCTTCAACGCGGCCGAACAAGCTTCCAGAACGGCCACCCCTGAGAGCCTGCCCAGGCAGGCATCCGCCAGATCCCGCAACGGATCAGCCCAAAGCGGATCAGGCTCGGCGTCCCGGGAAGGATCAGCGCCCGGCACGTCAACACGGTCCACCCCGGAACCGGTGAAAGCAGCCAACGCAGCCACGGACGCGGCGACGGCCGCCAGGGCCTCCCTGCTCTCCGCACTCCAGACTGTGCTTTCCATACCCATAGATTATCGGGAGGCTACGACAGTTTTGATGGAACTAGCGATGACGGTGCGATTGTCGGTGACGGCCGCGCTCTACGCCACTGAGCTGTGGACTTCTGTGCCTAGTGACGGCGTTCTGTGATCGCTTGGTGTCGCTCAACGGGGCTTGAGTTGTCTTGCATCGCATGCGTTTCGAGACACGCAGGTTTCGAGATGCCAAATCGGATTAGGAGAAGGAGTCGGCTGCCCGCAAGGGGAACGGTGTGCGGCACCTAGACCTGCAGCAGCCACGGACCTACCTGCCTAATCGAGTAGATTAACGATTTGTCGTCGTACGGAGAGGAAATGCGCATGGCTCAGCGGCAGAGCGTACGGCCACTCCGCGGCAGAGTCGGATGTGTCGAAGGCTGGATCTCCCGCCGGTGAGTGTGGTGTGGGTCCGGTCCACCGCCTACTCGTTTCATGCTCCGCTGGCTAGTGTGCGACGTGGCCACCGCGGCGAAGGAGAGCTAAGTGACCACAGCGCCTTCCGTCAGCCCCCTGGGCTGGTGGCTGCGCAGGCCTCGACCGTCGGTTCGTCAGGTGCTGGCGACCGTCGGATCGGAAGATCGGCGAGGGCAGGACCCTCGAGCCTGTCCGTTGACATCAGAAGGGAGCTGATAGGACGCGCCCACCGCTCAGCCTTCAGCAGCCCTGGCCAACCCATCCAGCAACAGGGCCAGCGTGAACTCGAACTCGTTCTGGCTATCGCACCAGCCGAGGGGGTCCTCGTCGTTGTCGTGGACTTCGGAGGCGACCATCGCGGTGAGGTGGGGCAGGACGGCGGCCATGGCGGCGAACTCGGCTTCGGCGGCCTCCTCGTCCATGGTGCCGCCTTCGGAGTCGGGGCTGAACAGCTCCTGGGTGAAGCCGAGGACCATGGTGCCGAGGGCGTGGATGGCCCGGTGGCCGAGGTGATAGCTCAGGCCGCCGCGGATCATCGTCGCAAGGATCTCCTCGTAGTAGGGGTACAGGCCCGGAGGGATGCTCGAGCGTGAGCCGAGGAGGCCTGGCGCCCAGCGGTGGCGCACCATCACTTCGCGGGCGGCGAGGCAGCGGTGGCGCAGCGCCGTACGCCAGTCGTCGTCGGCCGTCACCCGAGCCGCGACCGCAGCGTTGATCGCGACGAGAACGGCCTCGGTGAGCCCGTCGAGGAGGCCCTCCTTGCCGGGCACGTGGTGGTAGAGGGACATCGCCTCGACGCCGACGTCGGCGGCGAGCCGGCGCATGGTCAACGCGGATAGGCCCTCGGCGTCGGCCAGTGCCATCGCGGCCGCAAGCACGCGCCCCCGGCTGAGCGGCGTACGCACCGCGCCTCTGGTCACAGCCCACCTCCTAGCCTCTTGTACCAACCTTACAACGTATGCAAGACTTACATGGTAAGACTCATGGAAGGAGACCCTGATGACCACGTCCGCCACCACCAGCTCTCGACCCGAGGCGACCACGCCCGAGCTGGTCCGCACCGCCCGCACGACCGGCCTGCTCTACCTCGGGCTGGTCATCACCGGGCTGCTCAGCTACATGCTGATCCGCAACCAGCTTTTCGTCGCCGACGACCCCGAGGCGACGTTGACCAACCTGACCCAACACGAGTCCCTGGCGCGTCTCGGCATCGTGATGGAGATGGGCGTCGTGATTACCCAGGCGCTGGTCGCGCTGTGGTTCTATCGCCTCTTCAAGAGCGTCAACGCCTTCGCCGCCGGTTCGATCGCCGCGTTCGGCCTGGTCAACGCCGTGGCCATCCTCGGCAGCGCGGCCATGCTCGCGACCGCGCTCGACGTCAGCCAGGACGCCTCGCTGACCGTGAGTGGCGGGGCGGCCGCCACCGCGCAGCTGCTGTACGTCGTGAGCGGCCACCTGTGGATCATCGGCGGGATCTTCTTCGGTCTCTGGCTGATCCCCATGGGCTGGCTCGCCCGGCGGTCCGGCTGGATGCCCAGCCTGCTGGGCTGGATCCTGTTGATCGGCGGCGTGGGGTACGTCGCCAGCGCGCTCCTCAGCTACGTGCTCCCCGACGCCGGCCTCGCAGTCGACCTGCTCACCACGCCCGCTATCGTCGGTGAGCTGTGGATGGTGGGCTACCTCTGTCTGCGGGGCGTACGCCGGCCCTGATGCGCGAAAGCCAGACCATCAGGTTGTGTTGGTAGGGGGTCGAGGCGGATGGTCAGGACGCCGTCGTGGGGTCGATGTCGCCGCTCTGGACGGACTCGCAGAATTTGATCTAGGCGCGTTCTGGCTCAGCTGGCCTTGGCCCCAGAGCTCTCGGGTCGAGATGGCATCTCTGTGAACATCAGTGTGCAGGATGCTTCGGCGGAGCGTCAGAGGTTTGCGGACCAAGGCCTGTCGGTCACCAAGCTACAGCGCTTTGAAGGGGTCGTTGAGTTCTTCGAGCTCACCGATCTGGACGGCAACAAGATCGGGTTCGTCACCGAGTTGAGCTAACAGCCCGACGCCCGCAAGCGGGACCCCCTACGGAATGGTCGTGCTCTAGCTGGATGGATCGGCTGCACCTCGCCCAGCCTGGACCTGGTCCAAAGCCATCAGCAGGCCGTCGGCGTCTGGGACGTCAAAAAAGGCGACATTCTGTCCCAGGCCAAAGCTAAAGAAGTCCAACCCCGTGTTCTGATACATGCCGAAAAGACCCATGGCGCCCTGATACCCCAAAGCCACACTCACATGCTGCCCGTCCTTAGACCTGCGGCCCCGACGATGGCTGCTTCGGGAAGGGACACGAGGCTGTCCCAGTCATAGACGGACCAAGGCCGGCCATCCTTCCACCGGATGTTCTGGGCTTCCCAGTCGCCGTGGCCGAGGACGTTTGGCAGCGTCGATTGGCGGAGCCTCGAGGCGGCACGGCGGGCATTTTCCTGGATGGTGTCCGGCACGAGTGTTTGATCCATCGCGTCAATGGGACCGTTCGGTGGCCACAGCCTGCCTCCGGGAGGATTCCAGTGCATCCAGGGCGGCGGTGGGTCCAGAGCTTCCGCGCGGAGCTGTCCGAGGAGTGCCATGAGCTCGGCCAGGAGGAGGGCGGAGCGTCGTGCTGAGTCGCCGTTGTGGCCTCGGAGCATTTCTCCGCCGGGGCGCCATTCTTCGGCCGAAACGACTGCGGCGGCATCCAGTGTCTCGGCGTCCGTCAGCGGCGCAGCGCATGGAAATCCGTTCTGCGCTGCCAGGAGCTGCGCGTCGAGGCACCGTTTGATCCGTTCAAGTGACTCTGGGCGGACCTTGATTACCGCGGAAGTGTCTTCCATGAAGTACCGATAGACATTCGACATCTGGCCTCCGGCAGCAGGAATCAGGGGGACAAGTTCCCCAGGGCCGAGTCGGCTCACACACCAGCCGGCGAGCAGCTTGGACCGCACGTCATTACCCATCACCCCAGCCTAGGCTCCGGGCCAGGTACCGGCTGACAGCCTTCTGAACAGCCGACATTCGCTGCACGTCTTTCATTCAGCCAAGCCGTCAGCCGAACCCTTACCGAAGTACTTCACGACGAACCAAAGAGCTTGGTACTCATTGGGAGAAGTATCCTTCGGGATCCGGGCTCCAGTTCCGTGGCCTCTTCCAACGCTGCCCCGATGCCTTCACGCGTAACCGCAAAAACGCACTCAATGCCCTGCTCGGGCCATCGGAAAGTCATGGATAAGGCGGATCCGGTGATCTCTTGGTCGAACCAAAAGGCAATGGTCCAGAACGAGTGGTGACCTTCGTGCGTTACGACCTCGGCAGGGGATGCCACGGACTCGTTTTGGTCCAAAGTCAGCTGCGGTCCAACGCCCGGCTTGTTCCATAAGTAGGAACCCGACTGTTGGCTGAGTTCCCGGTGAACGTCCAGGGACAACGGCCCGCGAAATCTCACACTGATCTGGGCCATCAGACCAAAGGGGTACACCTCGGCGTAATTGAGGGTGCATGCAGCGCCGCTCGGACGAATGACTCCCTGACCCCCAATCAAGCCTGGGAACCAGTGCTGTGGTCGTCTCGGCATTCGCCCTCCAACGTAAGCTCGTGAGGAGTGCTCCCGTGCCTCCCGCAGGATGGAATGGTCACTACCTGCACTCACAGTAGCCCGCCGGCCCCTCCCTCAAAAGGAACCCTCTACGGGACAGCCTGCAGTGCCCGGTATGCGATCCCTGACCGGGCACCTGTAGCTGTCATCTGCCGTCCGCTCTCTCCGGAGACTCAGGTTCCCCTCGGCGGGACGTTCCATTGAATCATTGGTGGTCATTGCGCAGGGCCGTCCGTCTGGGCCCCGATTGGGGCTGGAGGACGGACGAGCGCGCTGATCCAGGTTGCGGCGAGCCAGTCCGAGAACCTCTCGTCGCTCCAGCCGCGTTGCCCCACGAGCCGCGTCCACAGCGTGCCGTCCATGGTCGCGAACAGCACATCCCTGCATTCCTCTTCGGTTACGCCAAGCTGCCCGGTAGCGGCCGCGGCGCGAGCGTAGCGCGTCGCCACGTCCAGAAGCCGATCGGCCCACTCGGCGAGCATGACGACGGCGTCGGGCTCGCTCGCGGCGGCTCCGATGAGAGCGTCGAGGAGAGGGGCCATGCGCCGATTGCTCGCAGTCACGAATGCAGCGTGACGGCGGATCCTGGCCGACAGGTCCGGCACGGTCAGGATCGACTGCATCTCCGCCCTGTCATACAGGGCCACGTCCGCCTCATCGCCGCGGAAGTCGACGTACCACACGTGCCTGAGCAGCGAAGCCTTGGTGCGAAAAGCCGCGTACACGGTTTCGACGGCGACGCCTGCGCGCTCGGCCACCTGCTTGACCGTGGTCTGCCCGTATCCCTGTCCGACAAACAGGTCGTTCGCCGCCGCGATGATCCGTCGCCGCGTTTCAGCAGCCTGCTCGCGGCGGCGAGACGAGTCGTACGGCCTCTTGATTTTCGGTCCCATTGGATGCATCATAACAGTATTCAAACCAGTCTAGCTGTATTGGAGTTGACCTTGTCCACTGAGACGGATGCATTCCTGGCCGAAATGGTTCCGAAGCAGGAAGCGGCCGACCGCGCGATCCATGACGGCGACGTCGATCCACGCCTCGCGCTGTGGTCGCGGAACGACCCCGTGACGCTCTTCGGCGCGCGCCTGTCCGGCTCGGGCTGGGCGGATGTGGAGCCGATGTTCCGCAGCGTCGCCTCGTGGTTCACGGACTCGACCGCGTTCGACCTCGAGATCATCGCAGCCGGCGTGAGCGGCGACCTCGCCTACACCGTCGGATACGAGCACACCGACACGACCGTCGACGGCACTCCGAGGCGGTACACCCTGCGGGTGACCCACGTCTATCGCCGTGAAGACGGCGCCTGGCGGATCGTGCACCGTCACGCGGACGTCCCGCCGGGGGAGGCCACCATCCCGTTGCCGGGCGCGTCGGGCGGCGCGTAACGATGAGCGGAGGGGCCAGGCCAAACGAGACAGACGCCTTCCTGGCCGAGATCCTGCCGAAGCAGCGGGACATCACCGTGGCGCTGCACGACGGCGACGCGACGCCCCGTATCGCCCTGTGGTCGCACAACGACCCAGTCACGCTGTTCGGAGCGCACATCGCCGGAGCGGGCTGGACGGATCTCGAGCCCAAGTTTCACCAGGCCGCCCTCCGGTTCACGGACTCGGCCGCGTTCGACCTCGAGATCATCGCAGCCGGTGTGAGCGGAAGCCTCGCCTACACCGTCGGATACGAGCACACCGACACGACCGTCGACGGCACTCCGAGGCGGTACACCCTGCGGGTGACCCACGTCTATCGCCGTGAAGACGGCGCCTGGCGGATCGTGCACCGGCACTCGGATTTCCCTCCGGGGGCAACGGTCGTGATACCGCTCGAGCCGCAGGACGTCGCATGATGGACCCCTGAACGACGTCTCAAATGGGGAAGGGGCACTGCGATGATTGGCCAATGAAGTCGGAAAAAGGTGCCCGCTTGGACGGCGTATGGATCGGCGGCCGCGAAGAACGAGCCATTGTCATTGTGGAGTACGACCATGAGTGGCCCCGACGCTTCGAGACTTTAGCCAAAACCATCAGGGACGCTCTCGGCGAGAAGGCCCTGTCTGTCGAGCACATCGGATCTACTGCAGTGCCGGGTCTGGCGGCAAAGCCCATTATCGACATCCTGCTGACCGTCCTGGACGTTGATGACGAGGCGACATACGTTGCGGCTTTGGAGAACGTTGGCTTTGTACTTCGCGTCCGCGAGGCCGGGCACCGCATGCTAAAGACGCCGACAAGAGATGTGAACCTACACGTCTTTCACCCTGCGCACGATGCCGTGGCCAAGTACAGAGATCTCCGCGATTGGCTCTGCGTCGATGAAACTGACCGTGCCCTATATGCCGATACCAAGAAGAAGCTCTCCCAACGGCGGTGGCCCGCAGTGAACGACTACGCGGATGCAAAGACCGGCGTCATCTCGCGAATCCTCGACCACGCCAGGGTCTGGCGCGAACTGCAGTCTTCGTCATAAAGATTCACCATCTGCGCCTGGCGTCCCGTAAGCCCGTCCCCCACCGGCCGCCCCGCCATATTCACGGACTCCCGTGGCGATAGTCCCGATGCCGGCACTCTCTGATTCCCGTAGGATCGGCCCGCGAAACTGCCCGGTGAAGGTGCCCTAAACGCTACACTCCAGACGGTCCATAAACCCTAGGGATAGGCGTCCCGTCGATTCAGCGACCGATGCCCTACTTGTCGCGGAATGGTATCGGTTCGTCCGCGGCAGCCGGAAAGGACCGTGGCGGCCGACCCCGCAGGGATACCTAGAGCCACAGCCCCTGAGCAGCGTTAGTCTCAAAAACATGGATGTCCTTGTCACGGCTCATCCCACTGGCCGCTACGCATCGGCTTCCTTCCGGCTGACCCGGTCAGTAGACCGGTTTCCCGGGTTCAACATCGCGCACCCAGGCGAGGATCCCGCCGTCGAGGTGGCTGACGCGATCGTAACCGGCTGCGCGGGCTGCGGCGAGGACGGCCGCTGACCGGGTTCCGCCTTTGCAGTGGAAGACGATGTCCTTGTCCTGCGGCAGTTCGTGCCACGCCTCTCCGGCCAGGATCCGGCCCTGCGGGATCAGCACGGCCCCGTCGATCCGGACGATCTCGTTTTCCCCGCTTTCCCGCACGTCGACGAGGTGGAAGTCCTTGAGCCCGGCCCCGCGGGAAGCCAGCATGGTGGCGAGCTGGGTGGCCGTGACTGTGTGTTCGGGACCGGCGTCGGCGGCGGATGTGATGCCGCAGAAGGCCTCGTAGTCGACGAGTTCAGTCACGCGTTCAGCCGCCGGGTCGCGGGAGACCTTGATCTCGCGCCAGGTTCCGCCGAGGGCGTCAAAGAGTGCCACTCGCCCCAGCAGGGAGCGGCCGACGCCGGTGATCAGCTTGACCGCCTCCGTCACCATGAGTGATCCGACGGCGGCGCAGAGCATGCCGAACACGCCGCCTTCCCCGCAGGACGGCACCGAGCCGGCGGGCGGAGCCTCCGGGTACAGGTCCCGGTAGGTGGGTCCGTGCTGTTCCCAGAAGACGCTGACCTGTCCGTCGAAGCGGAAGATGGAGCCCCAGACGTACGGCTTGCCAAGGATCGCGGCGGCGTCGTTCACGAGGTAACGGGTGGCGAAGTTGTCGGCGCCGTCGAGAATGAGGTCATAGTCGGCGAACAGGTCCAAGGCGTTGGACGCGTCGAGCCGGACATTGTGGAGCCGGACGTCCACCAGCGGGTTGAGGGCGGCGATGGCGTCGCGGGCGGACTCGATCTTGGCCCGCCCGACGTCGGCAACGCCGTGGATAACCTGGCGCTGGAGGTTGCTCAGGTCCACCGTGTCGTCGTCGACGATGCCGAGGGTGCCCACCCCGGCTGCGGCCAGGTACAACAGGGCTGGCGAGCCGAGGCCCCCGGCGCCGATCACCAGGACCCTGGCGTTCTTGAGGCGGCGCTGCCCGACCGCGCCGATCTCGGGGATGATCAGGTGCCGGGAGTAGCGTTCCACCTCTTCGGGGCTGAGGTCATCCGCCGGTTCCACCAGCGGTCCCGGCGGTGTGCCCGGCAACCTATCCGGCACTGTTCCCGGCAACCGATCCGGTTGCCGATCCGTGATTGCGGGGCCGGCGTTTGCGGTGAACTTCGAAGCCATACTTCAATCTATGCCCGAAGATGCCGCCAGGTCATATTACCCGCGCGTAAGGTGGTCGTAACGGCAAGGGAAAGTAGGCTGACAGTGGTTCATCAGGCACCGGTAGAACGGGGTCAGGCCGGTAAACCTCCGGCCGGGCAGGCACGCAGCGGACAGCGCTCGGCGCGTCTGCCCCGTGATGAGCGCCGTGCGCAACTGCTGGCCGCTGCCCAGGAAGTCTTCGTGGCCAATGGGTTCCACGGTGCCGCCATGGACGAAATCGCCGAGACCGCGCATGTCAGCAAGCCCGTGCTGTATCAGCACTTCCCTTCCAAGCGGGAGCTGTATCTGGCCCTGCTGGACAGCCATCTGAGCAAGCTCATCGAGCTCCTGCTCGGCGCCCTGGACTCCACCTCGGACAACGACGAGCGGGTCCAGGCCGTCATGCGCGCCTACTTCCGCTTCATCGCCAGCGACGATCAGGCCCACCGCTTGGTGTTCGAATCGGACCTGATCAACGACCCCGATGTCAGCGCCCGGCTGGAATCCTTCAACAAAACCTTTGCCGACGCCGTTGCCCGCGTCATCGCCGAGGACACCAAACTGCCTGAACTGGAAGCCCAGCTGCTTGGCCGCGGACTCGCCGGAATGGCGCAGGTCAGCGCCCGCTACTGGCTGGAAACCGATGGGAACCTTGACCTCGATGTGGCCAGCGACCTGATCTACCGTTTAGCTTGGCGCGGAATCTCCCGCTTCCCCAAGGAGTCCTAGGCTACAAATAGAGATGACCCTTGATATTTATTCGACTTTGATTGGCTTGGAGGCCTTGCTGTGGAAGTAAAGATCGGCATTCAGAACATCGGCCGCGAAATTGTGCTGGAATCCGCCCAGGATGCAGATGCCGTGGCCAAGGTTGTCGGCGAGGCCATCGCCAAGGGCACCGAGCTCCGCCTGACGGACGAAAAGGGCCGCCAGATCATCATCCCGGCGAACGTCCTGGGTTATGTGGAAATCGGTGCCGAGGAAACGCGCCGTGTAGGTTTCGGCGCGCTCTAGTCCCCCGCCCGCGACTCAGGCCCGCGCAGCATTGCCGCGAGGCCCTGTCCCCAGATCCGTTAGGAGTCCGAAAAATGCTTTCCCTGATCGTAGTTGCCATGGTGACCGTGGCCGCGGGGTTCGTGGTCTGGGCCAATGACAAACGGCATGCCAAGTACGGCATCAGCGTGCCCGCCGGAGTCGCCCTCGCCGTCGGCCTGCTGAGCTGGATCATCCTTGTGGCGGCCGGGCTTGGCTACCAGCCGGGGCTGACCTGGATCCCGTGGATCCTGCCGATGGTGTTCGGTACCGGCGCCGCCGCTGCGGCGGTCCTGTACCTCGGCAAGCACCGCACCAGCCAGGATACCGCCCGGCTCACCGCCATCCTGCGCCTCTAACCGGGGTCCGGCCATCGGGCTGCCGGGGGTCTATCCCGACGGCAGGTCCGGTCCGTGGCCCTCCTCGGTGGCGAGGCAGAACCGGTTGCCCTGCACATCCGTGACCACCACCCAGCCGGGTGCGTGGTCACGGTTCATTAACGCCCCGGTGGCTGCCGTCTTCTCCAGCACAGGCCCGGACTCGGCCGCGCTGCGGTGGACGTCGAGGTGGAGCCGGTTGGCGTTGGGCGCGGAGTTCTCCTGGAACCAGAGGGCCGGGCCGCGCCCGAACGGGTCAACGAGATTGCCGTACCTGCCCTTGCGGTAGCCGAGGGCCACCCGCCAGAGCCCGGCAATCGCCGCCGGATCCGCAGAATCGATAGCCACCTCCACTGTCCGGTACAGGCCCGGCTCCGCGGCAGCGCCGAGCCCCGCTGCCGCCGCGCTGGCCGCGCCCGCGGCGGCGACGTCCCGCGGCGTGACTTCGTCTCCGGCGTCGTGCGAGCTGTACCGAAGGAACACCCTGGTGTAGCGCCAGTCCAGGTCGGGGTGGTGGTTTTGTTCGTCGGCCACGCGTCCGACGGCGGCGATCAACTCGAGCGCGGCAGCCGGCGTCGGCGCCTTGTAGACCGTCACCAGCCCGCCGAGGCGGTACCTCCAGTCCGGCAGGCCCGCCAGGGCGGCATCGATCCGGCTTCGGCTGAGAACATCGTCCGTGGCTGCCATAACTGCTCCTTTGCTGGTCCGGATCTGCCGGCCCGGGCAGAGAATTCCTAAAGTAACTCGGCCCGGCCTTCCATGGCAGATGACGCCAGCGCGTGCTCCCGGCGCGGGATCCTGCCGGCCTTTTTCGCCAGCCTACCGGCGATCACCGCATGCTTGAAGGCCTCACCCATCAGCGCCGGATTCTGTGCCCGGGTCACGGCAGTGGCCAGCAGCACGGCATCACAGCCGAGTTCCATGGCCAGGGCCGCGTCCGAGGCGGTCCCGATTCCGGCGTCCAGGACCACGGGAACGGAAGCGCGGGAGACGATCAGCTCGATGTTGTGCGGGTTGAGGATGCCCAGCCCGGTGCCGATCGGCGCGCCGAGCGGCATCACGGCGGCGGCGCCGAGGTTCTCCAGCCGCAGGGCCAGCACGGGGTCGTCGTTGGTGTACGCAAAAACCTTGAAGCCGCGGCCTACGAGCTGCTCGGTGGCGTCCACCAGTTCCACGGCATCCGGCAGCAGGGTGTTCTCGTCGGCAATCACCTCAAGCTTCACCCAGTCCGTTTCCAGCGCCTCGCGGGCCAGCTCGGCGGTCAGCACGGCGTCCCTGGCGGTGAAGCAGCCCGCAGTGTTCGGCAGCACCCGGATGTTCCGGTCCACGAGCAGCTGGAACAGCGAGCCGGCCTCGGCGGGCGAGTAGCGGCGCATGGCCACCGTGGTCAGTTCCGTGCCGGACGCCAGGAGCGCGGCCCCGAGGCCTGCCAGGCTCGGCGCCCCGCCGGTGCCCATGATCAGCCGCGATCCCAGCTGCACGCCGTCCACCGTGAACGGATCGTTGATGCCCGCGGATACTCCCGGGGCCGCTGCACGGGTGGTTGCTTCCATGTTCCTCATCCTCCCTGTACCGCCGTGACCAGCTCGACGTCGTCGCCGTCGGCGAGCGCGGTGCCGTGCCACTGGCTGCGGGGCACCACCTCGGCGTTGCGGGCCACCGCTACACCGAGCTTCCTGCCGTCCGCGGACTGGCCGTTCGGGGCCAATTTCCGGCCGGTGACCCGGCTGACCAGGGTGCTGACGGAGGCGCCGTCGGGGAGCTTGTGCTCCGTTCCGTTGAGTCTGATGTTCATACCGTTTCCTTGCTGTGCTCTGGGCGGGTGCGGCTGTCGTGGGGGCGGGTTGTTGGGGAGCCGGCGGAGAACCGGTCGGGCCGGAAGCGCGCCCAGCGCGGGTCCGCGGTGCCGTCCAGCAGCTGCCGGCAGATCTCTGCGGCCGCAGGGGTCAGCAGGATGCCGTGCCGGAAGAATCCGGTGGCGATAATCAGGCCTCCGACGTCCCCGTCGCGGTCCGGGGCCCGGTCCCGCACCCGGCCCAGCAGCGGAGCGTTGTCCGGCGTCCCGGGCCGTGCCCTGGCGGTGGCCTCCAGCAGCTCCAGTTCGGCGACGGCGGGGAGTAATTGTTGCGCGTCCCGCAGCAGCTGGTAGACGCCCCCGGCGGAGACGGCGTCGCCTGCGGAGCCCCCATCGGCGGGAGCGTCCTCACGCTGGGTCGCCCCGATCACCACAGTGCCATCCTCCCGCGGGACGATGTAGACGGGCACCCCGCGGACCAGGCCGCGCACTGTCGAGCCCAGCAGCGGCCGCAGGTGGGCGGGCACCCGGAGCCGGAGGATGTCTCCGTGGACCGGCCGGAGCGGAAGGTTCAGCCCGGCAGGCAGTCCGGCCAGCCCGGCGGCGCCCAGCCCGTTTGCCACAACCGTTTCCCCTGCCCGGACCGTCCCGCCGCCGGCCAAACCGACTCCGCTGACGCGTCCGCCCTCCCAGAGCAGCCCTACGGCGCGGCGGGGAACAGCGGAGTACCGGCTATCTGCCGCCAGCAGCGCCGCGATCCGGGCAAGCAGCCGGCGCGGGTCCACCTGATGGTCGGCGCGGATGTCGAACGCGCAGGAGATCCCCGGGCTGAGCAGCGGTTCGCGTCCGCGCGCCCCGCGGACGGTCAACGGCTCCACGGTCAGTCCGCAGGACTGCTGCACGGTCCGGAGGTCCGTGAGCGCCCGGCGGTCGGCGGCGTCGGCCCCAATGACAAGGGTCGACGTCGTGAGGTAGCCGGTGGCCGTTCCGGTTTTCCAGGTTCCCCCGGGGAGACCGGTTCCCCCGGGGTCCCCAGGGTTCCCGGCGCTGCCGTCGAGTCCGGCGGCGAAGCCAGGCCACAGGCGGGAGGACTCGAGCATGAGTTCCAGGAGGCCTTCCTCCCGGTAGTGGAGTTCGCTCACGGGGGCCAGCATGCCCGCGGCGGCGAAGCTGGCGCCGCTGCCGGGGGCGTCGTCGATCAGGGCGACGGACCGGCCCGATTGCCTCGCGGCCCAGGCGATGCCGTGGCCCACCACGCCGCCGCCGATCACGGCAACGTCGTAAAAATTCCCGGCGGTGGCGTCATGACCGGCGTCGTCAGACACGGGAGCAGCTGAGGCGGATGGTGTGCCCATCAAGGATTCCTTCCCTACGCCGGTACTAGCCGGATCAGGTCAAGCGGTCGGCTCTGACGCCCTCTCAGCCCCTCCGGCGCCGAACGCCAGTGGCGGTCGGTTGCGGCGGGCTCCCGCGGTATGGCCCCAGTTTAGGGGAAGTGGTGGGCATTTTCGTTAGTTCCTCGTAGGTCCGGACGAGGGGCGCGCTGGCCGGGCGCGCTGACGCGTCCGGGCTCATGGACATGCCCCGCGCCGGGTCCAGCGGATGGACATAGTGTCATTTTGCCCAGTCCAAGGTGCGAAGAATGGGCATGTCCCCCGCGGACTGGACACCCGCCCGAAGGGACATGCCCCGCGCCGGGGCCAGCGGATGGACATAGTGTCATTTTGCCCAGTCCAAGGTGCGAAGAATGGGCATGTCCCCCGTTGCCTTCTCCGCCGCGGCACGAAAGGCCCAGGCTCAGCCCAACCCCAGACGAACCAGCGAAAACGACTACTAGTCTGGGAGCATGAGCAAGGATGCCGTCCACACCACCGCCCGCCTGTACCTGTGCACCGACGCCCGCAAGGACCGCGGCGACTTTGCAGCCTTCGTTGATGCCGCCTTTGCCGGCGGCGTCGATATCATCCAGCTGCGCGACAAGTCCATCGAGGCGGCCGAGGAACTGGAGCTCCTGGAGGTGCTGCACCAGGCCGCCCACCGTCATGGCCGGCTCTGGGCGGTCAATGACCGGGCGGACATTGCATCGCTGTCAGGGGCGCCGGTATTCCACATCGGGCAGAAGGACCTCCCGCTTGCGGCGGCCCGGACCTTCCTCGGCGAGGGCGCCGTGATCGGGCTCTCCACGCACAGCCCCGACCAGGTGGACGCCGCAATAGCGGCCTCCACCGGCCGCGGCAGGCCGGACTACTTCTGCGTGGGACCCGTGTGGGCCACCCCCACGAAGCCGGGGCGCGCCGCCGTCGGGCTGGATCTGGTGCGGTACGCCGCGGAGACGATCCGCCGGGCCCGGTCCGGAAACAACGGCACGGACGACGGCACCGCCAACGGAACCATGCCGTGGTTCGCGATCGGCGGCATCGACCTGGGCAATGTGGAGCAGGTAGTGGCGGCCGGCGGCCGCCGGATCGTCGTGGTCCGGGCGATCACCGAGGCCGATGACCCCGCGGACGCCGCCCGCGCCCTGCTCGACGCGCTCGACGCCGCGGAGGCCTGAGCCGGGCCTCTCGGGGAAGAGTCCTGATAAGGACCTAACCGGTCAACCCCAGCTGCTTCATCCGGCTCGAGTGCCCGGCCGCGAGTTCGGCCCTCAGCCCGCGGATCTGTTCCTCTGACTGTTCCGCGTCCACGCCGATCAGGCCGCCGAGGAACGTAAGCCCGGCGCTCACCCGCTGAGCCTGGGTCAGGGCCTCCCCCAACAGCCGCCTCGCCCAAAGTGCCAGCCGCGACGCCAGCCGTGGGTCATCGTCCAGGGCCGCCCTGAGGAGCTCGCGCAGCACCGCCGTCGCCGCTTCATCGGACTGGATCCGCTCCACCAGCTCCCGGGTCGAGCCGTCGACGTGGCGCGACACGGCGCGGTAGAAATCGGCGGAGACCGTGTCGATTACGTAGGCCTTCATCAGCGATTCGAACCAGTCCGCCGGGCGCGTGCGCTCGTGGAAGTGGTCCACGGACGGCTGGAAGGGCAGCATGGCGGCCTCCGCGTCGAGGCCCAGTTCCTCCAGCCGTGCGCTGACCAGTTCGTAGTGCTGGAACTCGGTCACAGCGATCCGGCCGAGCACCGCACGGTCGTGGAGGGTGGGCGAATACCGGGCATCGGAGGACAGCCGCTCGAAGGCCGACAGCTCGCCGTAGGCCATCGCACCGAGCAGATCCCTCAGGAAACTGTTGTAACGCGCGGGATCGGACGGGGATGCACTCATGATCCAAGACTAATCGCGGGAATCGGGCTACTCTGATTTTCGTGTCCCATCATCGCCTGACGCCCAGCATCCACCAGCAGCAGAACCAGCTTGCCGCGGCGCTGACCACGCTGCGCACCACGCTGGAGCTGCCGGGACCCTTTCCCGAGGACGCACTCCGGGAAGCCAAGGAGGCCGTGGCCGGGCATGAGCTGCCGGAGTTGAATTTCACCCACATCGAGTTTGTCACCATCGATCCGGAGTCCTCCACCGACCTGGACCAGGCGCTCTTCATCGACCGCTCCGGTGACGGTTACAAAGTGTTCTATGCCATCGCCGATGTCCCCTCCTTTGTGGCCCCCGGCGGGGCGCTCGACGCCGAAACCCGCCGCCGCGGCCAGACCTTCTACACCCCGGGCGGCCGGATCCCGCTGCACCCGGAGGTCATCAGCGAGGCAGCCGGCAGCCTGCTCGCCGGACAGCTGTGTGCGGCCTTCGTCTGGGAATTCGAGCTCGATTCCGCCGCCGAGGTCGCTGCGGTCCTGGTGCGCCGGGCGCAGGTCCGCAGCCGCGCCAAGCTCAGCTACAAGGGTGTGCAGGCCGAGCTCGACGCCGGCACCGCGGCCCCCGTGCTGCAGCTGCTCAGGGAAGTGGGGATCAAGCGGGTGGAGCTGGAACGGCTCCGCGGCGGCGCCAGCCTGAACATGCCGGAACAGGAAATCGAACAGCTGCCCGACGGCGGCTACCGGATCGTGGCGGTCCCGCCGCTGCCGGTGGAGGACTGGAACGCCCAGATTTCGCTGATGACAGGGATGGCGGCGGCCCGGATCATGCTCGAAGGCAAGGTCGGGATCCTGCGCACCATGCCCGCCCCGGATGAGAGCTCCCTGGCGCACTTCCACCGGCAGACCCGGGCCCTCGGCAAGCCCTGGGACGGGGAGATGAGCTACGGCGAGTACCTGCGCACCCTTGACCCCACGGACCCGCAGCAGCTGGCGATCGTGCACTCGGCCGGTATGCTCTTCCGCGGCGCCGGCTACACCCCCTTTGACGGGACGGTACCGGACGCCGCCGTCCAGGCCGCCATTGGCGCCGCCTACGCCCACTCCACCGCACCGCTGCGCCGGCTGATCGACCGCTTTGTGCTGGTCATCTGCGAGGCGCTCAGCAATGGCACCGACGTCCCGGCCTGGGCCCGCGAGGCCCTGCCCTCCCTTCCTTCGATCATGGCCGCGTCGGACCAACTGGCCGCGAAGCTGGAGCGCCTCTCGCTGGACACCGTCGAGGCGGCGCTGCTGATCAACCACATTGGCCAGGAATTTGATGCCGTCGTTATTTCCGGGTCCAAGCCAACCAAGCCCGTCAAAAACGGGAAGAACGGAAACGGGAACGGGAACGGGGCGTCCGGAAAGGCAAACGGGAACGGCGGAAGCCCCTCCGGGATCGTGCAGATCGCGGATCCCGCGGTCACGGCGCGTTGCCCCGGCGAACTGGAACCCGGCACCCAGGTCCGGGTCCGGATCGTGTCCTCCGATATCACCACCCGTGAGGTCCGGCTGGAGCTCGCGGGCTGAGGCTCCGCGGCGCTCACGTGCGCAATTTCCGCCGTGACGGGGCCGCAGCGGCACGGCCAGTCAAGATTCCGGGCTGCGTACAGCTAGACTGGGAGGGTAGAGATGGATGCCCGGTCGTTGATTTCCATGATTCCCGAATTCAACAAGCCCGCCCCTACGCGATCTTGAGATACACCCGCTGGTCCCCAGTGCCAGCATTTAGATAGCCCGCGATCGGCTTCCACTGGAATTGCCTGCGCGCCTGAGCGTGCTCCGGAACGGCCTCCCGGCCGGCCCCGTTGAGCAAGCAGCGCAGCCCAAAATGAATAAGGAAACTCCCCTGTGAGTGAATTGCACACGCACCAGCTTCTGACCGACGAATCCGGAACGGAATCGCTTGAGCCGGAAGAGACCATCATCTCGGACGAAAAGCCGCACGAGATTGCCGAGCTGACTTTCGCCGACTACAACGTCCGCGCCGATATCGTGGAGTCCCTTGCCGACGCCGGCATCACCCACCCCTTCCCCATCCAGTCCATGACGCTGCCCGTGGCACTGTCGGGCCACGACATCATCGGTCAGGCCAAGACCGGCACCGGCAAGACCCTCGGCTTCGGCATCCCGGCGCTGCAGCGCGTCGTCGGGCCGGACGACGCCGGCTACAACCAGTTGCCCGCCCCGGGCGCACCCCAGGCCCTCGTGATTGTGCCGACCCGCGAGCTCGCCGTGCAGGTTGCCAGCGACCTGCAGAACGCCGCCCGCAAGCGCAACGCCCGCATCACCACGATCTACGGCGGCCGCGCCTACGAACCCCAGGTCGAGGCCCTGCAAAAGGGTGTCGAGATCGTCGTCGGTACCCCCGGCCGCCTCATCGACCTCTACAAGCAGAAGCACCTGGTGCTCAAGAACGTCAAGATGGTCATCCTTGACGAGGCCGACGAGATGCTGGACCTGGGCTTCCTCCCGGACGTCGAGACCCTGATCGCCGGCACCCCGGATGTCCGCCAGACCCTGCTGTTCTCCGCCACCATGCCCGGCCCGGTCATCGCCATGGCCCGCCGCTACATGACGAAGCCCACCCATATCCGCGCCGCCGACCCGGACGACGAGGGCCTGACCAAGCGCGACATCCGCCAGCTCATCTACCGTGCGCACAGCATGGACAAGATCGAGGTCGTGGCGCGCATCCTGCAGGCCCGCGGCCGCGGCCGCACCATCATCTTCACCAAGACCAAGCGAACCGCCGCTAAGGTTGCCGAGGAACTGGTGGACCGCGGCTTCGCCGCCGCCGCCATCCACGGCGACCTCGGCCAGGGCGCCCGCGAGCAGGCGCTGCGCGCCTTCCGCAACAACAAGGTGGACGTCCTCGTCGCCACTGATGTCGCCGCCCGCGGCATCGACGTCGACGACGTCACCCACGTCATCAACTACCAGTGCGTCGAAGACGAAAAGATCTACCTTCACCGTGTGGGCCGCACCGGCCGCGCCGGCAACAAGGGCACCGCCGTGACGTTCGTGGACTGGGATGACATGCCCCGCTGGGGCCTGATCAACAAGGCCCTCGGCCTGAGCGTCCCGGAACCGGTGGAAACCTACAGCTCCTCGCTGCACCTCTTCGAAGAGCTCGACATCCCGGCAGGAACCAAGGGCCGCCTGCCCCGCAACAAGCGCGTCCTCGCCGGCGTCGACGCCGAAGTCCTCGAGGACCTGGGCGAGACCGGCAAGAGGAATGCTCCCCGCAGCACCGGCAGCACAGGCGGACGTGATGGCGGGCGTGACGGTACCCGCAGCGGAGGGCAAAACAGCGGCAGCACCGGCGGCGGTCGGGACGGGGGCCGCGGCAGCGGACGGGATAGCAGCCGCGACAGCCGCCGCAGCGGCAGCGCCGGCGGCGGACGGGACAGCGGACGGTCCGGAGACCGCCGTCGTACCTCCGACGCCGACGCCACGAGCAGCCCGGCGGCAGAGCCGACGGCAGCCGTCGCAGCCGTCAAGCCGCCCACCGAGGTAGACCGCGCCACCCGCGCACGCCGCAACCGGACCCGCACCCGCCGCCGCAACGGCGAAGTGGTCGCCGGCGACGCCCAGGCCGGGTCTCCGGTAAGCAGCACCGAGGCCTGACCTCTCCCCATGACAGAGAACGTCTGGGCGCCGGACGGCAGCAACCTGGTGGTTCACGCGGACAACGCTGACTACCTCCCCACGCTGCCGGACGGCGCCTTCACCCTGATTTACGTGGACCCGCCGTTCAACACCGGCCGGGTCCAGACGCGCCAGGGAACCACAATGGTGGTCAACGCCGCAGGCGGGGGCGACCGGGTGGGGTTCAAGGGCCGGTCCTACGACACGATTAAGGGCGCCCTGCACCGGTACGACGACGCCTTCAGCGACTACTGGTCCTTCCTGGAGCCGCGGCTGGTCGAGGCGTGGCGGCTGCTCGCCGATGACGGCACCCTGTACCTGCACCTGGACTACCGGGAGGTGCACTACGCCAAGGTGATGCTGGACGCCATCTTCGGCCGGGAGTGCTTCCTGAACGAGATCATCTGGGCCTACGACTACGGCGCGCGGGCCAAGTACCGCTGGCCCACCAAGCACGACAACATCCTCGTGTACGTCAAGAATCCGGCGAAGTACCACTTCGACAGCGCCGAGGTGGACCGGGAGCCGTACATGGCGCCCGGCCTGGTCACACCGGCCAAACGCGAGCTCGGCAAACTCCCCACAGACGTCTGGTGGCACACCATCGTCTCGCCCACCGGCAAGGAGAAGACCGGCTACCCAACGCAGAAGCCCGAGGGCGTGATCCGCCGGGTGGTGGCCGCCTCCAGCCGCCCCGGCGACTGGTGCCTGGACTTTTTCGCCGGCTCCGGAACGCTCGGCGCCGTCGCCGCGAAGCTGGACCGCAGGTTCGTCTGTGTGGACCAAAACCAGCCCGCGATCGACGTCATGGCCAAACGCCTCGCGGCCCACGCCGAGTTCAGCGTCTTCCCGGCCAGCTGACTCCCGTTGCCCTATCAGTCCCGGTGCTTAATCCGGCCGGATGGGGACTCCAACTGATAGCACAACGGGCGGACGGGGAGGGCTGATCCGTCAGCGCACCACGGGTGTTCCGGTGCCGAGTTCCTCGATCCGGGCAAACACCTCGGGCGAGGTCAGGTTCTCGCCCAACAGATTCGGTTTCCCGGCCCCATGGTAGTCGGAGGAACCCGTCACCAGCAGGCCGTGCCGCTCGGCGAGTTTGCGCAGGAACGCCCTGCCCTCCTCGGGATTGTCCCGGTGGTCGATCTCCAGCCCGGCCAGTCCGGCGTCGATCATCTCCCGGTAGGTGCGCTCCCCGACGATCCGTCCGCGGGACGAGGCCACCGGGTGGGCGAAGACCGGCACGCCGCCGGCCGCGCAGACCAGCCCGACGGCGAGTGCCGGGTCCGGCGCGTAGTGCTGCACGAAGTAACGCGAGTGCGACGTCAGGATGGACTCGAAGGCCTCGGTACGGTCTGCCACCACGCCCGCGGCGACAAGCGCGTCAGCGATGTGCGGCCGGCCCAGGGTGGCACCGGGCGCCACATGGTGGATGACGTCGTCCCAGCTCAGCGGATAGTCCTCCGCGAGCAGGCTGACCATCCGTTCGGCCCTGACGAAGCGCGCGTCCTTGGCCTTGGTGATCTCGTCCAGCAGGCCGGGGTGCGCCGGGTCATGCAGATAGCAGAGCAGGTGGACGCTGATGCCTTCGGTGGTCCGGCAGGAGATCTCCATGCCGGGAGCCAGCGCAACTCCATGTTCCCGGGCCGCGAGCGTCGCCTCGGCCCAGCCGTCGGTCGAGTCGTGGTCGGTCAGGGCCACGACGTCGAGTCCCGCCTCCGCCGCGGAGGCCATCACCGCACCGGGCGCTTGGGTGCCGTCGGAAACGTTCGAATGGGCATGCAGGTCTATCCTCACCACACCAGCCTAGTAGATGGGCAACGCCCGCCTGTTGGCCTCGGCCGCGCCGCTGGTGAGACGATAGATGCGTGAACGATGCAGATAACACCACAGTCTCCGCTTCCCAGCCCCTCGAAGAGCGCGTCAACAACCGCTCGCAGCGGCCCAGTTCCGCCGCTTTCAAGGCCTTTATGGCCAGTAACTGGGCCCCGTCCCGGGATGAACAGCCGGAATGCGACGCAGTTGCCGGCCATGCCGCCACCCGCCGCCGCGCAATTTCAGAGCAGTTCAAAGGCGAACGCCTGGTCATCCCCGCCGGTCCGCTGAAGGTCCGCTCGAACGACTGCGACTACCGCTTCCGCCCGCACTCCGGCTTCGCGCACCTCACCGGACTGGGCCTGGACCACGAGCCCGACGCCGTGCTCATCCTGGAGCCTGCCGGCGAAGGCAAAGGCGACGACGGCGGCCACCACCATGCGACGCTGTACTTCCGCCCGCTGGCCGGCCGCGACACCGAGCAGTTCTACGCCGACTCCCGCTCGGGCGAGTTCTGGATCGGGGCCCGGCCCAGCCTCGCCGAGTTCAAGGCCCGCCTTGGCCTGGCGACCGACGACATCAGCGAGCTCGAGCTTGCCATCACCAAGAACGTGGGCGCCCCCGAAATCGGCGGCATCTCGATACGGCTGGTGCGCAAGGTGGACGAGAACATCGACGCCCTTGTGGACACCGCCCGCTACAACACGGCCAAAGATCCGGAAAACCTGGACCTTGGCATCCTCGACGCCCTCGACGAGTTGCTCTCCGAAGCCCTCTCCGAGCTGCGCCTGCTCAAGGACGAGTGGGAGATCGAGCAGATGAAGACGGCCGTCGCCGCCACCGTGCAGGGCTTCACCGAGGTGGTCAAGGCCCTGCCCCGGGCACTGACCCATCAGCGCGGCGAGCGCGTCGTCGAGGGCGCGTTCTTCGCCCGGGCCCGGGAGGACGGCAATGAGCTCGGCTACGACACCATCGCGGCCGCCGGAAACAATGCCACCGTGCTGCACTGGACCCGGAACACCGGCAAGGTCAATGCCGGCGAGCTGTTGCTGCTCGACGCCGGAGTCGAGGCGGACTCGCTGTACACCGCGGACATCACCCGCACACTGCCGGCCAACGGCACCTTCACCGAGATCCAGCGCAAGGTCTACGAGGCAGTGCTCGACGCCGCCGACGCCGGCTTCGCAGCGGCCCAGCCCGGCACCAAGTTCCGCGACATCCACACCGCCGCGACCACAGTCCTGGCGGAGCGGCTCGCCGGCTGGGGCCTGCTGCCGGTGTCGGTGGAGGAAGCCATCAGCGCCGAGGGCCAGCAGCACCGCCGCTGGATGCCGCATGGCACCTCCCACCACCTCGGCCTGGACGTGCACGACTGCGCCCAGGCCAAACGTGAACTGTACCTGGACGGTGTCCTCACGCCCGGCATGGTCTTCACGATCGAGCCCGGCCTGTACTTCAAGAACGAGGACCTCGGCATCCCCCAGGAATACCGCGGCATCGGTGTCCGCATCGAGGACGACATCCTCATGACCGCGGCCGGCCCGGTCAACCTCAGCGCCGCCCTGCCGCGCAAGGCCGACGACGTCGAATCCTGGATGGCGGGCATCTACCAGGAAGCCAACGGCCAGAACCCCTAGTTCCACCGCAGGCCCGCGGCGCATGGTCCGGCTGCAGGCCTGCACCACCCGGGGCATACCGCCGCCATGGAAAGCCCAACCAGAAAGCCCAGCGGAAAGACCCGTCCAAAAACCCCGTCCGGTTCTCCGGACGGGGCTTTCTGTGCGCGGGCCTAAGCCCTGACCGGGCAGCGCTGGCCAGCGGGCATTTTCGATAGTTCGTCGGGGTCTTGGCCCGGGGGCTGGGAGGGCACTGCTCAGGGTCATGCCCCGCGCCGGGGCCAGCGGATGGACATAGTCCCGTTGTGCCCGGTCCCGGGGCGCAAAGAATGGACATGTCCCGCTGGACTGGACACCGGCCCGAAGGGACATGCCCCGCGCCGGAGCCAGCGGATGGACATACTGTCATTATGTCCAGTTCCGGGCGCGAAGAATGGACATGTCCCCCGGAGCGAAAAGGCCGAGGCCCTGTCTAACTGCCCGCGTCCAACCCCAACGAACTAACGAAAATAACCACTAGCGCTGTGAGCTGTCCTGGCCCGGTTCCTGCTTGGGCCCGTCGGTGACGCGGACACCGTACTGCGGGCGGCCGTCGGGCAGGTCCGGATACGCGAAACCGGCCGGCTTGGCGGCCTCTTCCGCCTCCGGCGCGGCAGCGGCTGCTGCTTCAGCCGGACCGGCGGCCTGCTGCGGGGACGGCTCAGCCTGCTGGCCTGCGGCCGTTTGCCGGCTGTCCTGGGGAGTCTTCTGGCCGTAGGGGTCATTCCAGCCCGCGGGGCGCTGCGGTGCCTGGCCCTGCTGGCCGGGCTGACCGGACTGCTGGGAACCGTGCTCCGGACCCGGCTGGTATGGCTGGTGCTGGGCGTAACCTGTGCTCCCGGCCGAAGCCGAGGCGTCATGCTGCGTCATCGGGAGCTGGTGGAGGAGCCGGCGCGCCTCGTTTGCGGCTTCGAAGGAGACAACGACGTCGTAGTTGGTCGCCACTACCTGGCTGGTCGAGGTGAAGTCACGCTTTCCGCGCTGCATGGCGTACGTGACGATGCCAAAGAGCATAAAGAACGCGGCACCCATCAGCACCGACGTCACGATCGAGAAGGCACCGTCGGTCGTGGAGAAGAAGGAGAGCATGATGCCGACGAACAGGCCGAACCACATGCCGCTGGCCGCGCCGGAGAGGGCAACCCGGGGGTAGGTGAGCCTGCCCGTCACCCGCTCCACCATTTTGAGTTCGTTGCCTACGATCGATACCATCTGCACCGGGAACTGCTGGTCCGCGAGGTAGTCCACCGCCTTCTGGGCATCCAGGTAGGAATTGTAGGACCCGACGGTGTCGCCCTTAGGGACACTGCGGGCCTCGTCCGGGCCGGAGGGGGCACCAGCCCTGGGGGCACCAAAAATGTTTGACATAGTCCCATTCTTACCTATCCGGCTGTGCATCGCCTGCAAATTCAGCTAAAGGAGAGCAGACTGGGTAGCCTGTACAGGTGAGCACAAATCTTTCGCGGGTGTTTGTTGCGCGCCTCCTCGGACTGGACGTCTTCGACCCGCTGGGCGACCGCCTGGGCCGGCTGCGCGACGTCGTCGTGCTCTCCCGCGGAAACCGCGGCGCCCCCCATGTGGTGGGCATCGTCGTCGAGGTGCCGGGAAAGAAACGCGTCTTCGTGCCGATGACCCGGATCACTTCGATCGACCCGACCCAGATCATCTGTACGGGACTCGTCAACCTGCGCCGCTTCGAGCAGCGCGGCGCCGAGACTCTGGTGGTGGCCGAACTGTTCGACCGCCGCGTGACCCTCGCGGACGGCAGCGGGGATGCGACCATCGAGGACATCGCGATGGACAAGCACCGCTCCGGCGACTGGTTTGTCAGCAAGCTTTTTGTCCGCCGCGGCCATTCCCTCTCGCCGCTGAGCAGGCTGCGCCGCAACGAAACCATGATCATTGACTGGGCCGACGCGCAGCAGGGCGCCCGGACCGAGCCGCAGGCCGCCACCCAGTTCGTCGCCACCCACGAGGACCTGAAGCCGGCCGACTTCGCCGAGGCCCTCCAGGAGATGAGCGACAAGCGCCGCTTCGAGGTTGCCAGCGAACTCCAGGATGAGCGGCTCGCCGATGTCCTCCAGGAGATGCCGGAGGGTGACCAGGTGGAGATCCTCTCAGCCCTCGACGTGCACCGCGCCGCAGACGTGCTGGAGGAAATGGACCCCGACGACGCCGCCGACCTCCTCGCCGAACTACCCAGCGCCCAGGCCGAACAGCTGCTGCAGCTGATGGAGCCCGAAGGCGCCGAAGATGTCCGCCGCCTGCTCGAATATGACGAGGACACCGCCGGCGGCCTGATGACCCCGGTCCCGGTCATCCTGCCTCCGGAAGCCACCGTCGCGGAAGCCCTCGCCCACGTCCGCCGCGAGGAGCTTTCCCCGGCGCTGGCGTCATCAATCTTCATCGCCCGGCCCCCGCTGGAGACGCCCACCGGCCGTTTCCTCGGCGTCGTCCACATCCAGCAGCTTCTGCGCTACCCGCCGCCGGAGCCGCTGGGCAACCTGGTGGACAAGACCCTGGAACCCGTGTCGGACCTGGCACACATCAGCGAGGTGGCCCGCACGCTGGCCACCTACAACCTCAACTCGCTCCCCGTCGTCAACAGCGACGGTCGGCTTGTGGGGGCGGTGACTGTTGACGATGTGCTGGATCATCTGCTGCCCGATGACTGGCGCGCCCACGAGGACGATGTCCCGATAAGGAAGCTTGGAGGCCGCATTGGCTGATAACACCGCACCCAGGAATCCGCCGGTCCGGCCGGGCAGCAAGACGGCCAAGGGAAGCCTCGATACGCCCCTGAGCGGCCGCCAGCGGATCCTGCCGAAGTTTTCCCCCAACCCGGACGCCTTCGGCCAGACCACGGAAGGCTTTGCCCGGTTCATGGGCACGCCGCAGTTCCTGGTCTACATGACGGTGTTCGTCCTCCTCTGGCTGGTCTGGAACACCTTTGCCCCGGAGGAGTGGCAGTTCGACTCGCGCGCCCTCGGGTACACCCTCCTGACTCTGATGCTCTCGCTCCAGGCTTCCTACGCCGCGCCGTTGCTGCTGCTCGCCCAGAACCGGCAGGATGACCGGGACCGCGTTTCACTCCAGCAGGACCGCCAGCGCGCCGAACGGAACCTCTCCGACACCGAGTACCTGACCCGGGAACTGGCGTCACTGCGCATCGCCCTGCGTGAGGTCGCCACGCGCGACTACGTCCGGGCCGAATTGCGCAGCCTGCTGGAGGACATGCTGGAGGCGCAGGAGGAACTGCGCACCCACGATCCGGCTGCAGGCGTCCACGAATCCCCGCGGGACAAGGTCAAGGAGAAGCTGAAGGAACGCCGCGACAAGCAACGCAGCCCCCGGAACCAGCAGGTCCCCCGGGTCAAAACCGGCAGCAAACCGGATTCCAAGTCCGACTCCAAATTGGATTCCAAGTCGGACTCTAAGCCGGATTCCAAGTCCAGCAGCAGCCCGGACGCCGGTCCGGACGTGCCCGGCCCCCCGGTACACCGCACGTCCCCCGGAAGCTGAGTGTCCACCGCATGAGCACCGCACCGGATGTCACCCCGCCGGACGCTCCCCTGGGCTCCTCCCCGGATCCGTCGCAGGACCATTCCGCGGCCTCCCCGCTGCGCAAAGCAGTGCACGCCGCCCTCGCCACCGTGATCGATCCTGAACTCCGCCGCCCCATCACCGAGCTGGGCATGGTCGACACGGTGCAGATTTCCGACGGCGGCATGGTTCGGATCGCCGTACTGCTCACCATCGCGGGCTGCCCCCTGCGCGGCACCATCACCGCCGACTGCGAGGCGGCGCTGTCCGCAGTTTCGGGGGTCACTGCCGTCGAGGTGGAGCTTAAGGTCATGACCCAGGGGCAGCGCGACGCCCTCAAAGAGCAGCTACGCGGCGCCGGCGGCCAGCGCGGGATCCCCTTCAACGAGCCCGGTTCGCTGACCAAAGTGTACGCCGTCGCCAGCGGCAAGGGCGGCGTCGGGAAATCATCGGTCACCGTAAACCTGGCCTGCGCCCTGGCCGCGAAAGGGCTGCGCGTAGGGATCGTGGATGCGGACGTCTACGGCTTCTCCGTGCCGGCCCTGATGGGCATCACCCAGACGCCCACCCGGGTGGATGACATGATCCTGCCGCCGGTGGCCTACGGGGTCAAAGTCATCTCCATCGGCATGTTCGTCACCGGGAACCAGCCTGTCGCCTGGCGCGGACCGATGCTGCACCGGGCGCTCGAACAGTTCCTTACTGACGTGTACTTCGGCGACCTCGATGCCCTCTTCCTGGACCTGCCGCCGGGCACCGGCGACATCGCCATCTCCGTGGCCCAGCTATTGCCCAAAGCGCAGATCCTCGTGGTGACGACGCCGCAGGCGGCTGCCTCGGACGTCGCCGAACGGGCCGGCGCCATCGCGACGCAGACCGGCCAGACCGTGGCCGGCGTAGTGGAGAACATGTCGTACCTGGAACTTCCCGACGGCGCCCGGATGGAACTGTTCGGCAGCGGCGGCGGCGCCGTACTCGCCGAGCGGCTGTCCGCCACGGTGGGGGCCGAGGTCCCCCTGCTGGGGCAGATCCCGCTGGACATCCTGCTCCGTGAAGGCGGCGACGAGGGGGTTCCGCTGGTGCTGGGCCGCCCGGAGACGCCGGCGGCCCTAGCGTTGCTGGACATTGCCGGAAAGCTCGCGTCGGTCCCGCGAGGGCTGAAAGGTATGCCGCTGGGGCTCCAGCCGCGCTGATGGGGCCCGGGGCGCGGAGTTGGGCTGCACCGCGGGTAACGGTGGGGGACATGCCCATTCTTCGCACCCGGGACCGGGCATAAGGGCACTGTGTCCACCCGCTGGACCCGGCGCGGGGCATGCCCATGGGGCTCCAGCCGCCCGGATCGGGCCAGGAGGCCGCGCTGGCCGAGATCCCGCTCCTAGGTCGCCTCGGAGTCGAACGGAGCGGACTCGCCGTCGGGCAACCGCTCGATGACCCGGGCCGGGCGCTGCTCCGCGGCGGCGGCCGTTGCGGCCACCGACACCGCGGCCGGTGCACCGGCGCTGACCGGCTTGCTGTCATCGTCCAGCAGCGCTTCCTTGATGATTCGCCGCGGATCGTACTGCCGGGGATCGTACTTCTTCCAGTCGACGTCATCTATGTCGATGCCGACTTCGTCCTTGATCTGCTCCCGCGCCCCCGATGCCATGCGGCGGACTTCCTTGACGATATTGGCAAGTTTCTGGGTGTATTCGGGCAGCCGGCTGGGACCAATCACCAGAAGGCCGATGATCAGCAGAAGTAAGAACTCCGGTCCATTGATTCCAAGCACTGTAGGAAGATTACCCTCTCAACCGGAGCAGAGACGATTCGGCGCTGCCACACGACGGCGACCCAGCGGAAATGCCCGCGTCACGGCGCCAGGAACTCCAGGATCCGGCCCAGTCCGCGCTCCATCCGCGCCTTAAGACCGCCCGCATGGCTTTCCCCGGCTCCGACCGCTGGTGTGCCCGGAGCCGGATCCGCCGCGGCGCCAACGGAGCCGGCCCGCATCAGAGCCGCCACGCCGTCGTCCGCCTGTTCTGCGGGCTGATCCGAAATGTACGTGAACGTCGCGGCGGACGTCTGATAGATGGCACGGAAGGGCGCCGCCGGGTTTACCCAGAGCCCGTCGTGTACCGAGGTGAAGCCGTCAGCGGGTGCGGGGCGGCCGGTGAGCACATTGACCGGCGGTGTGCCGCTGGGCAACGGCAGTACGTCCGGACCTCCGTGCTGTTCCATGACCGTCGCGAAGTGCTGTCCGTCAGTGAGCCGCAGTTCCAGGACCTCCCCGCCAGCCACCACGCCGCCCCTGGCCCAGACCAAGCGGTAGCCCAGCTCCCCCAGGTCGGGACATGTCCATCCCTGGGAGCGCAGCCCGTTCAGCTGCACCGCGGTGAGCGCTCCGGCCGGGGTGATGTCGGGTTCGCCAGCGACGCTCAGGCGGGAGGCGGCACCGGCACCGGCGGATGTTCCTTCGCCGCTGGGTAGGTCCTTC
This sequence comes from Pseudarthrobacter sp. HLT1-7, assembly GCF_059383435.1. Classification (NCBI taxonomy): domain Bacteria; kingdom Bacillati; phylum Actinomycetota; class Actinomycetes; order Micrococcales; family Micrococcaceae; genus Pseudarthrobacter; species Pseudarthrobacter sp. HLT1-7. The sequence continues at coordinate 53,122 of NZ_JBWZCH010000018.1, forward strand.
TGCAGGAAGGCAGATGACGTGACCCCTGCCGCCAGCGGCGGGGCGTCGCCGCCGAGGAGGTAGGCGGAGCCTGCCATCAGCGTCGCGGCGGCTGCCGCACTTCCAGCCACAAGCGCCGCGAGCCGCCGCCCGCGGTGCGGACCGGGGCTCCGCGGTGCGGCTGCCGCCGCCGGCTGTTCCGAGGCCAGTTTCTCGGTACGGGCCAGCAGGCGTGCGGTCAGGTCGTGGCTCGCGCTGGGGATCCCGGCGCCGCGGAGCCGTTCAAGGTACTGGCGCTCCCGGCGCTGCTGCAGCAGGCACTCGGTGCACAACTCCAGGTGCCGGTGCCGCGGCTTGTGCCGGCTCTGCCGCCATCGTTTGAGTGAGCCCATCGCCCGGTTCAGAGCAGGCCGGCGATGCGCGGCATCGCAAGCCGCGGCTTCAGGGACTGTTTGGGGCGCGGGTCGCGGTGCGCGAGCTTCTCCCGGAGCATGGTCCGGCCGCGGTGGATCCGTGAGCGCACGGTTCCGAGTTTGATGCCGAGGGCCACCGCCACCTCGTCGTAGGACAGGCCTTCAAGGTCGCAGAGCACAACGGCCGCACGGAAGTCCGGCGGCAGCTCTTCGAGGGCGGCCTGAACATCGAGGTCAAGGTTGTTGAATTCGAAGCTTTGCTCCGGGCCCGGCTCGCGTCCGGGAAGCCGCGACTCGGCGTCTTCTGACAGCGCATCGAAGCGGATCCGGCTCTTGCGCCGGGCCTGGTCAAGGAAGAGATTTGTGGTGATCCGGTGCAACCATCCATCCAGGGTGCCCGGCTTGAAGTTCGCGAGTGATCGGAAGACCCGGACGAACACTTCCTGGGTAAGGTCTTCGGCGTCGAACTTGTTGCCCGTCAGCCGGTACGCGAGGCGGTAAACCTTCGCGGAGTGGTTGGTCACCACTTCCTCCCAGCTGGGCCGGACCCATTCGGCTTCGGCCGTGAGCCGGGACTCTTCAGTTTCAGGGACAACTGTCTGAACCGACATCGTCCGCTCCCCTCATGGATGGTACTAACGCCGTGGACGGTGCTTGCGGCGGCAAGCTCCTGCTTCATCCTTGATTCGGCGCCGATCACCACGCGGATGAGCGGATACCCATCATTTCAAAACAAGCTGGGAATTTCCTGACGCGGAGGGGCCTTCTGCCCACGGCGGAACCGTGGTGTCCGCCATCACATCCGCAGCGGAGGCGCCTCCCGTCCGGGCCCCGCAGAACACAGTACGCTGGAGACAATACTCCCTCTGCCGCCCAGAAAGTGATACCCCCATGAGCGCCGATAAGTCCACGAGCTGGTCCTACGCAGAAGATCTGCCTGCCGAGGATGAGGTCCTGTTGCACGCGCGCGAACGGTCCTTCGAGCTGGGCGTCACCCCGGTAGGCTCCGGCGTCGGCGCAGTCCTGACCGTGCTCGCCGCCGCCTCGAAAGCGCAGACCGCCGTCGAGATCGGCACCGGTGCCGGGGTGTCCGGTGTCTGCATCCTGCGGGGCCTGGGGCCGCAGGCCGTCCTGACCACCATCGACGTCGACGTCGAACACCTGAAGGCCGCCCGGGAAGCGTTCCAGGAAGCCGGGAGCCCGGCCAACCGCACCCGCACCATTTCCGGCCGGGCTGCCGACGTCCTGCCCCGGCTGACCGACGGCGCCTACGACCTAGTGTTCATCGATGCCGACAAGCCGAACTACCCCGGCTATGTGGAACAGGCCACCCGGCTGCTCAAATCAGGCGGCCTGCTGATCGTCAACGACGCCCTGGACAAGGACCGCGTCGCCAATCCGGCCGCCCGGGATGCCACCACGGTGGTCCTTCGCCAGGTGGGCAAGGCCATCCGCGACGACGACCGCCTCTCGTCAGCCATGCTGCCCACCGGCGATGGCCTCCTGATCGCTGTCAAGAAGTAGCGCTGTCAAGGAGTAGCGCCGTCAAGAAGTAGCGCAGCGGCCGGGTACTGGCAGGCAACCAAACAGAGGGCGGGATCGGCAGCCAACCGGATGCCGGTCCCGCCCTCTGGCGGAAGTGTGGGGTGAAGCTACTCGGTAACGCCGACGAGGCATTCTTTCAGGTTTGTGGCTTCGGCGGAATTAAGTTCGACCACGAGCCGTCCCCCGCCTTCCAGCGGAACACGCATGATCAAGCTGCGTCCCTCTTTGGTAACTTCCATCGGGCCGTCGCCGGTGCGTGGTTTCATAGCCGCCATAAGGAATATCCCCTCCATTGGTCCAGTGACTTACCAGCCCGACCGGGCTGTGTCCGCTTAGTCAATCAAGCTGCCCGGTCGCCGTGATGGGAGACATCAGGGCCACAAGCTCAGTTTGCTTCTTGTCCTTGCTTACCAACTATTATCCCGTAACAACGCGCCGGTAGCTAATCGTTGGACATTCCGCCGCGCCGCACCATGCCGGGCCGGCAGCCCGGAAAGGTAACATGCGTCACGGCGGATAGTCCCCTCCGCCGGGCAACGGCGCCCACGCCCAGAGCCAGACAATCCAGACAATCTGGAGCAGCAGGAACATGACCACCACGGTGCCTCGGTAGGCGCGGGACCGGGAGATCAGGGCCGCGCTCAAGGCGAGCGGGAACAGCGGAAGCAGCATCCGGAAGGTACTCGTCTGCGGATGCAGGAAGATCAGCAGATAGCCCAGATAGCAGGCGCACCACAGGCGCAGTTCAGGGCCAAGCGCCCGCACCGGGCGTGACATCATGACGAGGACGAAGGCGGCAACAAACACGAACGGCGCCAGGACACCCAGCGCCGGACCGAACAGCAGGATGCCCGTGTCGAACCAGGGCTTGAAGGGCACCAGGTCGCCGCCGCGCCAGACGGATTCCGTCCTGGTGTAGGCCTGGATATCTCCGGTGGCGGCCCAGGCAATCGCGGGCCACAGCAGGGCGCCGATCCCGCTGACGGCGGTCAGCCCGGCCAGGGACCATAGTTCCGGGTTGCTGTGCTGCACGGCGCCTGCCTGTCCGGCGCCTGTCTGTCCGGCGCCTGTCGCGAGGCCGTCATCCCCTTGCCGGCGGGCAGCCCGGCGCTGCCAAACCCGGTAGAGGAACAGCAGCCCTACCATGGCCGCGAACGGCACGCCGGTGGGCCGGGACAGGCACATCAGCACGACGACGGGCATGGCCCACAGATAGCGCCGCCGCACCACGAGCAGCAATGCGGCCGCGAGCAGGAGGAGGTTCAGTGACTCCGCATACGGCACCTGCAGCACCGGCGAGACCGGGAAGGTCGCGAAGAAGATCGTCCCCCACAGCGCGGTGAGGTGCGACGCCTTGTGCCGGAAGAGGCTGTAGACCACGAGGGCCGCCGCCAGACCGCAGACCGTGGCGATAAGCGTCAGGGCAAGGGCGGGGTCCATCCCCGTCACGCCGGCAACCACCCGGCCCAGCATCGGGAACAGGGCGTAGAAAGCCCAGGCGTTCTCCTGCACACTGCCTGCCGCATCGGTCGGCAGGACCTCCGGGTAGCCGTTCTGCAGGACTTCGCCGTACCAGCGGGCATCCCAGACGTTGACGAACAGCCAATAGTCCGGCTTGGCCGGAAACCAGGGGTTGACGCCCTGGTGCAGGGCCGCTGCCATGAAGATCCAGGCGCTGACGAGTCGCGCCGCCAGGTACAGCCCGGCCACCTGGATCCACCACGGCCACCGCGCCACCCGGGCGCCGGCGGAGGCCATCCGGTGCCAGGCTCCAGAGTTCACGCCCGGCGATGTCAGGTCAGGGACACCGGCCGGCAGGTTATCAGGACCGCTCGGCGTTTCCTGGTGCGCCGTTTCGTTCTGCGGCGTCGCCCTATCCGCTGTTTCCCTATGCGATGTTTCCCTATTCACGGGCTTGCCCCGGCGCGGTCCGCCGACCGTCAAGTTCCGCTCCGAGCTCCGCAATTTTCAGGTCTTTGGCGGCGAGCCTGTCCCGCAGCTCGTCCAGCACCTGGTCCACCTGGTCCATCCGGTAGCCCCGGAGGCCCACGGCAAAGCGGAGGCGGTCGACGTCGGCCGGTTCCGGCTCGGCAGGAAGCAGCACCGGCGGCAGATTGGCCCCCGGCTCGTCGAAGCCGTCGTCGAGGGGCGGCAGTCCGCCGTCGTGCAACGTGCTGTCGTTATGGCCGCCGCGTCGGCGGAAGATTTTCGACGCCGTACGTGTGCCGAGCAGGACGGCGACGCCGATCAGCGCTATCGCAAGGAAAACCAGGAAGAAACTCACAACCCCATCGTGCCAGAAGCCGGCCCCCCGGCAACCCAGCCCGGCTGTTCAGCTCACTCTGGCGGCTCGGCCGGGCGCGGTGTTACCGGGGGTGGGTGCCAGTTCCCGGACCGGGGTTGTGGCCGTTCGGGTTCCGGTGCCGGGCGGCACCCGCCACTACGAGCTCGACGGCGAGCGCCGGATCGTCCACCACCTGTACCAGGTCGAGGTCAGGCTCGGACACCATGCCCTCTGACACCAGCGTGGTCTGAATCCAATCCATCATCGGGCTCCAGAAGGCCGTCCCCACGAGCACAATCGGGAAGGACGTCACCTTGCGGGTCTGGACCAGGACCATCGCTTCGAAGAGCTCATCGAGGGTTCCCAGCCCGCCGGGCAGAACGATGAACCCCTGGGCGTACTTCACGAACATGGTCTTGCGGGCAAAGAAATAGCGGAAGTTGATGCCCAGGTCCACCCACTGGTTCATGCCCTGCTCGAAGGGAAGTTCGATTCCTAGGCCAACCGACACCCCGTTGCCCTGTACCGCTCCCTTGTTGGCGGCCTCCATGGATCCCGGGCCGCCGCCTGTGATGACGGCCAGACCGGCCTCGGCAAGCTTCCGGCCCACCTCTACGGCGAGTTCGTAGTTGTGACTACCGGGCAGGGTGCGGGCGGAGCCGAAGACGCTCACCGCCGGGCCGAGGTCGGCGAGGGCGCCGAATCCTTCCACGAATTCGCTCTGGATCCGCAGGACGCGCCACGGATCCGTGTGGACGAACTGTCCCGGACCCTTGGTGTCCAGCAGGGTCTGGTCGGACATGGTGACCTTGGCCTGTTTGCGCCGCAGCTCCAGCGGGCCCTTGCGCCGGATGCCGTTTGCCGGCTGCGTTTCGCGCTTTCCGGTGGCCGGCTTTGCCGCAGCGTCCTGCTTCGGGTCCTGGCCTGGGCGGTATTGCGGATCGGTACTCATGCCCACAGGGTAGCGCGGAACACCTTGCATTCCCCTTCAGGGCCCGTCGGCTGCCGCGTGCCCGGAAGGTTGGCCGACCCTGCCGCGAGAGTCCTGACCTGCAGGTATCTCTTGAATCACGATCTCCAGGAAGTCGGAGTGATTGCAGTCATATGCCGCTAATGTTCGCTAGATTCTTCTTATGACTACTCAAGTGCCCGGCGATGCGCTCGTCTCCCTGAATGCCGTCAACAAGCATTACGGCCAGTTGCACGTCCTGAAGGACATTAACCTGTCCGTCCGCAAGGGCGAGGTTGTGGTTGTCATCGGGCCGTCGGGCTCCGGCAAGTCAACGCTGTGCCGCGCCATCAACCGCCTCGAGACAATCGACGACGGCGTCATCAAGATCGACGGCAAGGAACTCCCCGAAGAAGGCAAGGAACTGGCCAAGCTGCGCGCCGACGTCGGCATGGTCTTTCAGTCGTTCAACCTCTTTGCGCACAAGACGATCCTGGAGAACGTCACGCTCGGGCCCATCAAGGTCAAGGGCATGTCCAAGACGGAGGCGGACAAGGACGCGATGGCGCTGCTGGAACGCGTCGGCGTAGGGCACCAGGCACCCAAGCTTCCGGCCCAGCTTTCCGGTGGCCAGCAACAGCGTGTCGCCATTGCCCGGGCCCTGGCGATGAAGCCGAAGGTGATGCTCTTCGACGAGCCAACGTCCGCCCTTGACCCGGAAATGATCAACGAGGTCCTCGACGTCATGATCCAGCTGGCCAAGGAAGGCATGACCATGATCGTGGTCACCCACGAGATGGGCTTCGCCCGCAAGGCCGCGGACCGCGTGGTCTTCATGGCCGACGGCCAGATTGTCGAGGACGCGACCCCCGAAGAGTTCTTCACCAATCCCAAGAGCAGCCGCGCCAAGGACTTCCTGTCCAAGCTGCTGACCCACTGATCCAAGGTTCCCACCCACTGCTTCACTCCGAGTTCGCTCCCTGGCCGCCGCGCGGCGGCCGTCCAATGAAAGGTATGTCATGAAGGCATTTTTGACCCGAAGGAAATCCCTTCTGGTGGCCGCATCCGCAGTTCTGGCGCTCAGCCTGAGCGCCTGCGGCGGCACGTCCTCCACATCCAACCCGCCCGTGGCCGAAAAACCGAGCTTCGCCGCCGACACCGCCATGGCCAAGCTCTCATCCGCGGGCAAGATCACCATCGGCACCAAGTTCGACCAGCCGCTGTTCGGCCAGAAGGGCCTCGACGGAAAGCCGGTCGGTTTCGACGTTGAAATCGGCAAGCTGGTCGCCGGCAAGCTCGGTATCCCCGCCGACAAGATCGAATGGGTGGAGACGGTCTCCGCCAACCGCGAGCAGTTCATCAAGCAGGGCAAGGTGGACATCATCATCGCCACCTACACGATCAATGACAAGCGCAAGACGGAAGTCGACTTCGCCGGCCCGTACTACGAAGCAGGCCAGGCGCTCATGGTGAACAAGGACAACACATCCATCACCAAGCCGGAAGACGTCAAGGGCAAGAACGTTTGCTCGGTGACCGGATCCACCCCGGCAGGCACCATCGTGGAGAAGTACGGAGCGACCCTTGTTCCGGCCGCCACGTACTCCGCCTGCCTCGAGCCGCTGCGCAACAAGCAGGTTGAAGCGATCACCACCGACAACGTCATCCTCGCCGGCTTCGTGAACAAGGAACCGGACGCCTTCAAGCTGGCCTCCGACCAGACGTTCACCAAGGAGCCCTACGGCATCGGCCTGAAGAAAGACGACAAGGTCTTCCGCGGCTGGATCAACGACCAGCTGGAAGCCTTTGCCAAGGACGGTTCCTATAAGAAAGCATGGGAAGCCACCGCGGGCGCAGTCATCAAGACCGCTCCGGAACTTCCCGCGCTCAACCGCTACTAGTCAGGTGTGGCGGTTGCCGGGGCGCGCGCCCGTCGCCGCTCCGGCAACCGCCACTCCCGTCTTCCGCTCGAATCCCCTCAAGGCAGCCGAAGGAATCTATGGACGTCATCATTGAAAGCCTCCCCCAGTACTGGGACGGCTTTCTCAGAACCCTCTTCCTGGCCGTGGTCTCGGGGATCCTGGCTCTAATTTTTGGTACCCTGCTCGCGGCAGCCCGCGTATCGCCCGTCGCCGCCCTGCGCGGCTTCAGCATGACGTACGTGGAAATTGTCCGGAACACCCCGCTGACCATCGCCTTCTTCTTCGCTGCCGTGGTGTTGCCCCGCCTCGGGGTGACCTTCCAGCAGTTCGAAGTCGCCGCCATCATCGCCCTGAGCGCCTACACTGCGGCCTTCATCGCCGAGGCGGTCCGCTCCGGCGTCAACAGTGTGCCCGTGGGCCAGGCCGAGGCCGCCCGCAGCATCGGGATGAAATTCAGCCAAGTGCTGTCCCTGATCATCCTGCCGCAGGCTTTGCGGACGGTTATCCCTCCGCTGATCAACATTCTCATCGCCTTGGTGAAGAACTCCTCCGTGGCCGGAGCGTTCTTCGTGCTGGAACTCTTCGGCTACGGCAAGCAGCTGGCCAACGCCAACGGCGACGCCGTGATGTGGGTGCTGGTCGGGGTCGCGTTCTTCTACCTGCTCATAACCGTCCCGCTTGGCTACCTCGCCAATGTGGTTGAACGAAAGGTGGCGATCGCCCGATGAGCTCAGTACTCTACGACGTCCCGGGTCCCAAGGCCCGCCGGGTTTCCCTGATCGGCTCTATCGTGGGGATCATCGTCATCGGTGCCCTCCTCGCCCTGGCTGTCACGACTTTGGCCCAGCAGGGAATCTTCGAGGGCCGGCGCTGGGCCATCTTCGGCCAGGCTGATGTCTGGACGCTGATCGCCAACGGCCTCGGCGCCACGCTCAGCGCCGCTGCGGTGGCGGCCGTGATTGCTTTCCCGCTGGGCCTTCTCCTGTGCCTGCTGCGCATTTCCGAGATCGCATGGATCCGGGTGCCCACCAGGATTGTGCTGGAATTCCTGCGCGGCATGCCCGTAGTGCTCATGATGCTGTTCGTGCTGCTCGTCTTTGCCACCAGCTCCTTCGTCGCCGTCGTGGCCGGCCTTGTCCTCTACAACTCGGCAATTTTTGCCGAGATCATCCGGGCCGGCATCCAGTCGCTGCCGAAGGGCCAGCGTGAGGCAGGACTGGCGATCGGCCTCACGAGCTTTCAGTCGCGGCTGACCGTCGAGCTGCCGCAGGCCATCCGGCGCATGCTGCCCTCGCTGGTCGCGCAGCTCGTGGTGCTACTCAAGGACACCTCGCTCGGGTACATCGTCGCCTACGGCGAGCTGCTGCGTGCCGTGCAGGTCATGGCGGACTTCCTCGGGCCGCAGTTCCTGTTCCCCGTGTTCTTCGTTGCGGCGGCCATCTACATTGCGATCAACCTTGCGGTTTCGCGCCTCGCCATCTGGATCGAGCGGCGCGGTTCCAAGAAGGCGGCCGGGGGCACGGCCGGAGCTGATGCGACCGCACACCTGCAGGTCGGAAACGCGGGCCCTCCGTAGACGCCGCTGCGCCCGCGAAAAAGGTCCGGAATCCCTACGGGGGTTCCGGACCTTCTTCGTTCCGTGCAGGCTTACTGCGTCAGCCAGCTCCGCAGCACGCGCAGGCATTCGCGGATCGCGTCGGCCTCCACATGTTCGCTGTCCTTGTGCGCCAGCAGCGGGTCGCCGGGGCCGAAGTTCACGGCCGGGATGCCGAGTTCGCTGAAGCGTGCGACGTCGGTCCAGCCGTATTTGGGTTTCGGCTCGGCCCCCACGGCGGCGACAAAGGACGCGGCGGCGGGGTGGTTCAATCCCGGCCGCGCGCCGGGAGCACTGTCGGTGCGGACGACGTCGAACCCCGCCAGCAGTTCGCGCACATGGGCCTCCGCCTCATCCGCGGTCTTGTCCGGGGCGAAGCGGTAGTTGATTTCGACAACGCATTTGTCCGGGATGACGTTCCCGGCGGTACCGCCCTTGATTTTCACGGCGTTGAGGCTCTCCCGGTAGTCAAGGCCGTCCACGGTGACGGTCTGCGGCGCGTAGTCCGCCAGCCGGGCAAGGATCGGGGCGGCGGCGTGGATGGCGTTGCTGCCCATCCAGGCGCGCGCGGAGTGGGCGGCTTCGCCGAGCATGGTTGCTTCGAAGCGGATGGTTCCGTTGCAGCCGCCCTCCACGGTGCCGTTGGTGGGTTCCAGCAGGATCGCAAAGTCCCCGCCCAGCAGCCCCCCGTGGTTCCGGACGAGCCGGCCGAGCCCGCTCTTGACGGCTTCGACTTCCTCGTGGTCGTAGAAGACGAAGGTGACGTCCTTGTCCGGCCCTGTGCCGCCGTCGAACAAGCCGGCGGCCAGCGCGAGTTGTACCGCGACGCCGCCCTTCATATCGGTGGCGCCGCGGCCGTAGAGGGCGCCTTCGCCGGGCGCTCCCGAGGGCCAGCAGGACGGGACCGTCCCGAGGGAACCGTCCGACGTCGGCAGCGGCACGGTGTCGAGGTGACCGGCCAGGATCACCCGCTCGGCGCGGCCGAGGTTGGTGCGGGCGACGATCGAGTCCCCGTCACGGACCAGCTCCAGCTGCGGGATCGAGCGGAGAGCATGCTCCACGGCGTCGGCCAGCAGGGTTTCCTCGCCGGAGACGCTGTAGATGTCGATGAGTTCCGCGGTCAGCAGCGCGACGTCCTGGCGGGGGTCCAGGCGGGCGGGGGTAGTAGGCTCAGTCACCGTTCCACTGTATATGGACGCCGTCACCGGTTTCAGGGTGCGCGGACGCGCTCTATAGACTTGGAGCATGACTGAGACCGCTTCTTCCGCCGTGCCCGCCGACTCCCGTTCCGCATACGGCTACGGGCTAGCCACCGTGTCCACCCGGAACGGTGAAGCCACCGTGCTGGACGTGTGGTTCCCGGCACCGGCGCTCGGCATCGCGGCCGGGAATCTTCGCGACGTCGAACGCGCCGACCGGACACTGACGGACATTGCAGAGGCCGGCAGCGACGCCGACCGCGGCACCGAACAGCAGGTCGTCTTCGTCCAGATTCACCTTGACGAGGCCCCCGCGGACACGGCGGACGCCTACCTGCGCCTGCATCTGCTCTCCCACCGTCTGGTCCTGCCGAACAGCATCAACCTGAACGGCATCTTCGGCAAGCTCCCCAACGTCGTCTGGACCAATTTCGGGCCCGCCGCCGTCGAGGACTTCGAGCTGACCCGCGCCCGGCTGCGCAAGCGCGGCGCCGTGACCGTCTACGGCGTGGACAAGTTCCCCCGGATGGTGGATTACGTCATCCCCTCCGGTGTCCGGATTGCCGACGCCGACCGCGTCCGCCTGGGCGCGCACCTGGCCGAAGGCACCACGGTCATGCACGAGGGCTTCGTGAATTTCAACGCCGGCACGCTCGGCACCTCCATGGTCGAGGGCCGGATCTCTGCCGGCGTGGTTGCCGGTGACGGCTCCGACGTCGGCGGCGGCGCGTCGATCATGGGAACCCTGTCCGGCGGCGGCAAGGAAAAGATCGCCCTCGGCGAGCGCGTCCTGCTCGGCGCCAACTCGGGCGTGGGCATCAGCATCGGCGACGATTCCGTCGTCGAGGCCGGTCTCTACGTTACGGCCGGCACTCGGATACGCGTGGTGGGCGGCAAAGACGCCGACGGCGAGGACACCGCCCGGATCGTCAAGGCGGTGGAGCTCTCCGGTGTTCCCAACCTGCTGTTCCGCCGCAACTCCTCCACGGGCGAAGTGGAAGTGCTCCCGCGCAAGGGCCAGACCGTCGAGCTCAACAAGGCGCTGCACGCCAACTGAGGTTTTGCCGGACACTTAGCGCGGACAAGATGCCTGCGGACTCGATGCCTGCGGACAATGCGGTGTGAAAATGGACCGGCCCGGAAGGGCCCGAGGGAGTAGATTCGTGGCACGAAGATCCATCTGGCGCCGTCGGATCGTGCTCCTGCTGACCCTCGCGATGGTCGCGGGCGGCATCTACACGGCGGTGCTGTTCCTGCAGCGCTCGGAAACCTTGGTCGCCGAACGCTGCACGGCGCCAGGCGGCGGGGAGAGCGAACTTGCCACGGACCAGGCCGCGAACGCCGCCCTGATCGCCGCGGTCGCCGTCCGCCGGGGCTTGCCAGCCCGGGCTGCCAGCATCGCCGTGGCCACGGCCATGCAGGAATCCAAACTGCGGAACATCAGCCACGGTGACCAGGCCGGGCCGGACTCCCGCGGCTTGTTCCAGCAGCGGCCGTCCCAGGGCTGGGGCACCACGGAACAGGTGATGGATCCCTACTACGCGAGCAATTCCTTCTACAGCGCCCTGCTGAAAGTTCCCGGCTACCAGACGCTGGAGATTACCGACGCCGCCCAGCGGGTTCAGCGCTCCGCGTTCCCGGAAGCCTACGCCCAGCACGAGGTGATGGCCCGGGCGTTCGCCTCCGCGCTGAGCGGCCAGACCGCCGCAGGCCTGGACTGCTCACTGCGCACCGCCGACGAGGCGGGGGACGCCGGTGCGGTGCAGGAGCGGCTGACCGAGGCCTTCGGCGGGCTGACAGCCTCCGCAGACGGCCGGACCTTGACAATCGAGGCGGACGGCCCCCGGGCCTGGGCCATGGCGCAGTGGGCGGTAGCCAACGCAAAAGCGCTCTCGATCATCGATGTCCAGGTGGACGGCCGTGGCTGGGCGCGGCCGGAACGCAACGGCTGGCAGCCCGCCGATGTGCCCGCCGGACAAGTCAGGGTGACGGTCGCCGAGGCCCCGCAGCAATAGGCAGACCTTCGCAGGGCCCTTCGCGCCCGCTCCGCTCGGCTGGCGGCGCACTGACTTGTGGGCATTTTCGTTAGTTCGGCGGGGGTTAGGCAGCGCCAGGACACTTTAGCGCCAGTGGGACATGCCCATTCTTTACCCCCGGGACTGGGCACAATGACACTATGCCCACCGGCCGGCCCGGGCGCGGGGCATGTCCAGCCCAGCGGGCACGTCCCGTCGAGCGGGCACGTCCCGACCTGTGGGCATTTTCGTTGACCTGGCCAGACGCAGGTGGCCGTTGGCGGCGCTCCTTCCCGGTTACCTGCCGCCACACCTCCTATCGGCCCGGGAAAGGCCCGGATTCCCGCGGGCTTGTGGCGCCGGGCGCCGAAGTAACTGGGCAGGAACGCCACGGCCCGTCGCGTTGGGCTGGTCCGGTCAGGCGTTGGGCGGGTCCGGCGGCGTGGAATCTGGACCTTTTCGCGCCGCGGGGGACATGCCCATTCTTCGCACCCGGAACTGGGCAGAATGACACTATGTCCATCCGCGCACTCCGGCGCGGGGCATGTCCCTGAGCAGTGCCCTCCCAGCCCCGGGCCAAGACCCCCGACGAACTAACGAAAATGTCCACTTGCCGGTCCCAGTCCGCCGGTCCCAGCCAGTCGGTCACAGTCCGCCGGACTCAGATGAGCAGGTCCACCACGGGCTGCACGTAGCTGCGAAAGAGCTCCGGCTGGGACAGCAGCTCCGAACTCATGATGATCGTCTCAGGCTCCAGGTACCACGCCCTCGGCTCCGCCAGCGGCAGTTCAATGATGGTCAGGGTGAAATCGTTGGCGGCACGGCCTACCTCGAGGAGCCGGTCGTCCACCATGTCCTGCAGCAATTGCACGCCGGCGGCCTCCCGCTCCGCTTCGAGCGCGACGTATTCGCCGCGGCGTTCCCGCGCCCAGGACAGCGCCGCGCCGAAGTGTGCCTGCAGCACGCGCCGCAGGGCAGGCGAATTGCTGAAGGACCGGAAGCCGGGAGGGCCCAGGTCCGGAGACATCTCGGGATGCGCTTTCAGCAGCTGTTCCCACCAGGCTTCCCATTCGGTCTTGAGCGCGCTGACGCCGCCCGCCTCCGCAATGAGGTGGGTGTGGTCCGAGGGACGGATTTTCGGTGCCGCGTGGCAGAGTGCCGGATGCCCGGCGCCGTCCAGGCCGGCGGCGTCGCGGACATATAGTGCAATGAGCATCGGTCCGGATGTGTCCATGGTGATCCGCCAGCCGGGTCCGCCTGTGTGGTGCATCCGATTGCCTCCCTTGGCAAGACGTACGTTCCCAGTGTATTCCTCACGGCAACGCACGTTAATGGCCCGGCGGGTGGCTGTTCAGTCCGGCCAGATGGGATTCCAGCACGTCCCGGCACATCCGGGCCGTCATCCATTCCGGCTGCAGCAGGGCGTGCATCGTGAGACCGTCCAAGGTGGCCAGCAGCCGTTCGGCCTCGGTCACCAGCCGCTGCTGGTCGACGCTTTGCGCGCCGTAGCCGCCGTCGGAGCCGCCGTCGGCCCGGCTCAGCTCTAGGATGAGCCCGCCGACGATGGCGGCCACGGCACGGTGGCTGCGGTCTGCTTCCGGGGCCAGGAAGGGCTTGGTCCTCGCGGCGCTCTTGAAGGCCATCCAGACGCAGGCGTCGACGGCCCGTTCATCATCCAGCGGCAGGAACTCACCCAATAGGGTTAATACGCCCTGGTGGTGTTCGGGGGTCCCGGGGTCCAACCCGCCGAGGCGCTCGTCGGCTGCCGTCAGCCGGCTGACGATCCGGTCCACGACGACGCCGAAAGAATGGGCGAGCAGCTCATCGCTGCTGGCGAAGTAGTGGCGGACGGATCCTACGGCGAGGTCCGCTTCGTCTGCGACCTCCCGGAGGGAAGCCCTCTCGAGTCCGTCGGCGGCAATGATCCTGAACACCGCTTCGACCACGTCCCGGCGCCGCACGGCAGCGTCGACAAATTTGGGCATAGGTCCTTTTTAGCACAGATGTGCTGGCACGACGTCGGGGCACACCGGCGGGACGTCCCTGCGGGCCTGGCGTGGGCACGGGCACGGACACGGGCAATCGATGAAACAGGAACGACGCCGGCCGCGCAGCTTCTAAGGCGCGCGGCCGACGTCGTACTGTTCTGGTCCTGGTGCGCTATACCGAAGGGTAGCTGCGTTCCGGTTCCCCCACATACAGCTGCCGCGGACGGCCGATCTTGGTCTGCGGGTCCTTCATCATTTCCCGCCACTGGGCAATCCAGCCCGGCAGGCGGCCGATCGCGAACAGCACGGTGAACATCTTCTCCGGGAAGCCCATGGCTTTGTAGATCAGGCCGGTGTAGAAGTCGACGTTCGGGTAGAGCTTTCGGGCAATGAAGTACTCGTCCGTCAGGGCGACCTCTTCGAGGCGCATGGCGATGGCCAGCAGCTCGTCATTGCCGCCCAGCTTCTCGAGGATCTCGTGCGCCGTGGCCTTGACGATCTTGGCACGCGGATCGTAATTCTTGTAGACGCGGTGCCCGAAGCCCATCAGCTTCACGCCGTCTTCCTTGTTCTTAACCCGTTCCACGAACTTCTCAACAGGCTCGCCGCTGGCCTGGATCTGGCGCAGCATGTTCAACACAGCCTCGTTGGCGCCGCCGTGCAGCGGGCCGAAGAGGGCGTTGATGCCGGCGGAGACGGAGGCGAAGAGGTTGGCGTTGGAGCTGCCCACCAGACGCACAGTGGAGGTTGAACAGTTCTGCTCGTGGTCAGCGTGCAGGATCAGGAGCAGATCCAGCGCCTTGACCACGGTGGGGTCCATGTCGTAAGGCTCCGCCGGAAGGCCGAAGCTGAGGCGCAGGAAGTTCTCCACCAGGTTCATCGAGTTGTCCGGGTAGAGCATCGGCTGGCCGATGCTCTTTTTCAGGGCATAGGCGGCGATGACGGGCATTTTGGCCAGCAGACGGTAGGTGGACAGCTCCACCTGTTCGTCGTCGAACGGATCCAGTGAGTCCTGATAAAAGGTGGACAGCGCGGACACCGCGGACGAGAGCACCGGCATCGGGTGCGCGTCGCGCGGGAAGCCGCCAAAGAAGCCCTTGAGGTCCTCATGCAGCAGCGTGTGCCGCCGGATCCGCTGGTCGAAAGCATCAAGCTCTGCGGCGGAGGGCAGGTTGCCGTAGATCAGCAGGTAGGAGACCTCGAGGAAGCTCGAGTGCTCTGCCAGTTCCTCGATCGGGTAGCCGCGGTAACGCAGGATACCCTTGTCGCCGTCGATGTAGGTGATGGCGGACGAGGTGGCGGCCGTGTTCACGAAGCCGGGGTCGAAGGTGACCGCACCGGTCTCCTTGAGCAGCTTGGAAACGTCGTAGCCTTCGTTTCCTTCTACAACCTTGATGCGCGGCAGTTCGAGCTCGCCGTCGGCAAAGCGCAGGGTTGCGCTGGTGGTCTCAGTCATGGAGTCTCCTCTGAGGCGTCGGGGCCTCTGTCGAAAGCTGGTCCAACTTCTGGTGAAGCGGCCCAGGAACCTGTTTTGCCACGGATTCCAAAGGCTGCGCTGCCTTCTTGTGGAAAGCCACCATTGATAGTCAGTTAAAAACTACCGTCAGTTCGCGGGTGGCACTAATCCGGGACCCGCCGGACCAGCCCAAAACGCACCGGTTGTGGCGGGGGTCACAGCACCGTTACCGCCCCGTCGCCAGCCGTGCCACCGCGGCGTCGATCCGTTCGTCACTGGCGGTCAGCGCGACCCGAATGAATCCGTTGCCGGCGTCGCCGTAGAAGACGCCGGGGCCGACGACGATCCCGCGGTCCGCGAGCCGGCCCACCGTGTCCCAGGTGGGTTCCCCGGCGGTGGCCCAGAGGTAGAGCCCGGCGCGGGACTCATGGATCGTCAGGCCGAAGCCCTCCAGCGCCGGGGTGATCCGTTGGCGGCGTCCACGGTACAGATCCTTCTGCGCCTGGACGTGGGCGTCGTCGCCGAGGGCCACCCGCATGGCTTCCTGGACGGGGTACGGGACGATCATGCCCGCGTGCTTGCGGCTGTTGACGAGGTTGGCCATTATGACCGGATCGCCGGCCACGAAGGCGGCGCGGTAGCCGGCCAGGTTGGACTGCTTGCTCAGCGAATACACGGCCAGGAGACCCTCGTGGGAGCCGTCCGCCACCTGCGGGTCAAGGATGCTGGGCACGGGCGTGCCGCCGCGCTGGACATCCCACTCCCCCCAGCCGAGTTCGGCGTAACATTCGTCCGAGGCGACGACGGCCCCGAGCTCACGGGCCTGCCGGACGATCCGCTGGAGCGAGGAAACGTCCCGGACGCTGCCTGTCGGGTTGGCCGGTGAATTGACCCAGACCAGCCGCACGCGCGCCCGGGTGGCGGCGTCGAGCTCTTCGAGATCGTCCGCGGCGACGTGCTCGGCACCGGCGAAGGTGGCGCCGATCTCGTAGGTGGGGTAGGCGACAGTGGGGCGGACGACGACGTCGCCCGGCTTCAGACCCAGCAGAAACGGCAGCCAGGCCACGAGTTCCTTGGACCCGACGGTGGGCATGATGTGTTGCGGATCCAGACCGGGAACACCGCGGCGGCGGTCAAACCATGCCGCGATTGCTTCACGGAGGGCCGGTGTGCCGTGCACCGTGGGGTAGCCCGGGGCGTTGGCCGCGGCCCGCAGGGCGTCCTGCACCACGTCAGGGGTAGAATCCACCGGGGTGCCGATCGAGAGGTTTGCGATTCCCCCGGGGTGTTCTGCCGCACTGGCCAGATACGGTGCCAGGGCCTCCCACGGGTAGTCGGGCAGGCTGAGGCCGAAGCCGCGCAACGCGGAGGTCACCGGGCGACCGCCTTAGTTGTCTTGGTTCTGCGGCGGCAGGGCGGAGATCATCGGGTGGTCCGTGTGGGTGTTGCCGATCTTCGCGGCCCCGCCCGGAGAGCCCAGCACGTCGAAAAACTCGACGTTGGCCTTGTAGTAGTCGGCCCATTCCTCCGGGGTGTCGTCCTCGTAGTAGATGGCTTCGACCGGGCAGACCGGCTCGCAGGCGCCGCAGTCCACGCACTCGTCCGGGTGGATGTACAGGGAACGCTCACCCTCGTAAATGCAGTCGACGGGGCACTCTTCAATACATGCCTTGTCCTTGACATCTACACACGGCTGCGCGATTACGTACGTCACGTCCCTTGCCTCTCCACGTTGGTTCCGGCGACCGGCCGGATGGTGCTTCCGGCCTGAGCGCCGGACTGCTGACTTCCGAGCCTATTATCCCCCGGCCTGGTCGCGCGAACCTAGCCGGGCGTCATACGGGCCCGGTTCATTGGCCGTGCTGGTCCTAGGATGGACTGGTGACTTCCGTTCTGCCGCCGCCCCTGCAGTTCCTTGCGGCTGCCCCACTCGGCACCCGTGTGGTGGTCAGGTACCGGATCGAAGGCGGACTGACAGACGCGTTGGGTGAACTGGTGGGACGGACCGGCGGCCTGTGCACCGTCCGGACCCGGCTCGCCGACGTCCCGATTCCGTTGGCGCTGGTGGTGGCCGCGAAGGAAATCCCGCCCGCACCGCCGCGCCGGGCCCCGCGGCAGCCCCGGCCGTGAGCCGACCGGGGGACATGCCCATTGCTGGCCGCGACCGCTGGACATACTGCCATTATGTCCAGCCCTGCCCGCGAGCGCGGGACATGCCCATTGGCCGCCGGGACGAACCGCGGGACATGCCCATTCCTGGCCGCGACCGCTGAACATACCCCACCGCGGAGCCTGCAACCACGGAATATGTTCGGTTCTAGGCGGCAGCGGAGAGCTTGTTCAGCGCGTCGCGCACGAGGGCGATGAACTCCTGCGGATGGTGCTTCAGCAACGCGTAGCTCACCACCAGGGTCGGAATACCCAGCCGGGTGGTCACGTTCCATCGCCGCCGGTCTTCCTCGAAGCTTGTCCGGTCCATGTGGAAACCGGCCCCGTCGGTTTCGATGCCGAGACGTCCGTCGACCATGAGGTCGAGGTGGCCCATACCGGGAATGTTGACCTGCGATTCGACGTGGAACCCGGCGCGGCGCAGCAGGTACCTGGCCATGCATTCCATGACGGATTGTGACTGCGGGACGATGCCGGCCACGATCCGGCGTTCCCGCGCGTCGTTCCTGCCGCCAAGCCGCCGGCGCAAGCCATGAAGCGGAAGGGCTTTCAGTACGACGGCGGACTCGGCAATGACCAGGCCGTCAAGGTCCGGCAGGCACCGCAGGCATTGAACGACCGTGTCCATCAGTGTCGGGGCAGCAACTGAGCGATGGGAGACGAATCCCGGATAGCGCCGGCTGTGCGGGACGGCTATGTGCGGCTGTTCCGGCGTCGTCAGAACCCAGAGCCCGCGGAGCTGCGCAGCACTGACGCACCCGGGCTCAGCCGGCAGCGAGCGGATGGAAATGAGCTGAGGATCCGCGCCGGGGACTGCGTAAACGCCCCGGGCGACACGGGAGACGTCACCACGCCCCGTCGCGGCCTTGAGTTGGAATTCCGTGACCCCCGCGGCAGCGAGATGTTTGGCGCGGGCGACGCCGTCGTAGTTTGAGAGCACCTCAAGCAGATTAACCATGCAGCCATAGTGCCGCCCGAGTCTGCGGCCGGAAAAGGGTGCCATTGCGCTATGTGCAAAAGTGCATGTCCCGCTCGTCGGCCCGGCGCTGGGCATGTCCGCTGGTTGGGGCTGGGCATGCCCCTCGGAGGCAGCCGGGGATGGACATAGTGCCAGTATGTCCACTCGCGGCGGCAAAGATTGGGCATGTCCCGCGGGAGCACCGGTCCCGTGAACTCTCGCTCACGGAAACTTGTCCCGCGGAAGCACCGGACTCGGGAACCTCGTACCGGGAAATCTAACCTTGCGGAACCTCGCCCGCCGGGCCCCGGTACCGCCGGCACCAGGTCAGCGTGGCAACCGTGACAGCCGCGGTGCCGAAGATCCAGATGTTCCCGGCGGTATCCCCGATGACAAGGCGCCTCCCATGCTCCAGCGTGGACCACCAGCCGATCAGCGCATAGCAAAGCGCCCCGCAGGCCGCCGCCGGAAGCACCGAGCGGAAGGCCGCGCCGAGCCACAGCTCCACGGCGCCCAGCAGCACCAGGGCTGCGAGAGCGCCCCACGGCAGCCCGACGCCGCCCACCAGCACGCTCTGCCGGTGCAGGGCCGTGCCGGCGAGGGCAACAAAAAGAGCTGCCGGCACGGTGGCGGCGATGCCGCCTGCCATACCGGCAGCTCCCTTATTCACAAATGATCCGTTGGTTCAGCGAGGAACGCCGGAACTAGGACTTGGCGCGTGCCCGGTTGGACTTGGCGCGCTGATTGACGTCCAGGATGAGCTTCCGGATCCGGATGGACTCCGGGGTGACCTCCACGCACTCGTCTTCGCGGGCGAATTCGAGGGACTCTTCGAGGGTCAGGTCGCGCGGGGGCGTGAGGTTCTCGAAGGTGTCGGAGGAAGCGGCACGCATGTTGGTGAGCTTCTTTTCCTTGGTGATGTTGACGTCCATGTCGTCGGCGCGGGAGTTCTCGCCGACGATCTGGCCTTCGTAGACCTCGGAGGTGGGCCGGACAAAGAAGGAGCCGCGTTCCTGCAGGTTGATCATGGCGAACGGCGTCACAACACCGGCGCGGTCGGCGATCATCGAACCGTTGGTGCGGTACTCGATCGGGCCGGCCCAGGGCTCGTAGCCCTCGGAGATGGAAGCGGCAATGCCGGCGCCGCGGGTGTCCGTGAGGAACTTGGTGCGGAACCCGATGAGGCCACGGGCCGGAACGATGAACTCCATACGGCACCAGCCGGTGCCGTGGTTGGCCATGTTGGTCATGCGGCCCTTGCGGGCGGCCATGAGCTGGGTGACGGCGCCGAGGTACTCTTCCGGCACGTCGATGGTCATGTGCTCCATCGGCTCGTGGATCTTGCCGTCGACGGTCCTGGTGACTACCTGCGGCTTGCCGACGGTCAGCTCGAAGCCCTCACGGCGCATCTGCTCCACGAGGATGGCCAGCGCGAGCTCGCCACGGCCCTGGACTTCCCAGGCATCCGGGCGCTCGGTGGGGAGCACCTTGATGGAGACGTTACCGATCAGTTCCTTGTCCAGGCGGTCCTTGACCTGGCGGGCCGTGACCTTCGCGCCCTTGACCCGGCCGGCCAGCGGCGAGGTGTTAATGCCGATGGTCATGGAGATGGCGGGATCGTCCACGGTGATCAGCGGCAGCGGCTGCGGGTTGTCGACGTCGGTCAGGGTCTCACCGATGGTGATTTCCTCGATGCCGGCGACGGCGACGATCTCGCCGGGGCCGGCAGACTCGGTGGGCACGCGGTCGAGTGCCCTGGTGGCAAGCAGTTCGGTGATCTTGACGTTCTTCATTTCACCGTTGGCACGTGCCCAGGCAACCGTCTGGCCCTTGCGCAGGGTGCCGTTGTAGATACGCAGGAGCGCCAGGCGGCCCAGGAACGGGGAAGCGTCCAGGTTGGTGACGTGGGCCTGGAGGACACCGTTCGGGTTGTAGGTCGGCGCCGGGATGTGCTCGATGATGGCCTGGAACAGCGGCTCCAGGTCCTCGTTGTCCGGGGCGGAGCCGTTTGCGGGCTGCTCGAGGGAGGCGCGGCCAACCTTCGCGGCGGCGAAGACGACGGGGACGTTGAGGATCTTGTCCAGGTCGAGGTCCGGAACTTCGTCGGCGAGGTCGGAGGCAAGGCCCAGCAGCAGGTCCATGGACTCATGCACGACTTCTTCGATCCGCGCGTCGGGGCGGTCGGTCTTGTTGACCAGGAGAATTACCGGCAGGTGCGCGGCCAGGGCCTTGCGCAGCACGAAGCGGGTCTGCGGCAGCGGGCCCTCGGAGGCGTCAACGAGGAGGACGACGCCGTCGACCATGGACAGGCCGCGCTCCACCTCGCCGCCGAAGTCGGCGTGGCCGGGGGTGTCGATCACGTTGATGGTGATGGTCTCGCCCTTTGAGGACGGTCCGTTGTAGGCCACGGTGGTGTTCTTGGCCAGGATGGTGATGCCCTTTTCGCGTTCCAGGTCGCCGGAGTCCATGACCCGGTCCTCGAGGTGGTTGTGCGCGGCGAAGGAGTTGGTCTGCTTGAGCATGGCGTCGACCAGGGTGGTCTTGCCGTGGTCAACGTGGGCCACGATCGCGACGTTGCGCAGATCACTGCGCGATGCAGTGGCTACCGCGGTGTTGGTGGTGGTTTCAGACATGCGTTATTGCTCGATTCAGTGGTGAAGTCAGCTGTTGTATCGCGACATTTCCAACCGGAACGCACGATGGATGAGCCCCTTTCGCACAGGGCACCTTCTACCATTCTAAGCGCTAGGTCATTTATTGGCCTAAAATCCCCAATCCGGGCGGGACCCACTCGCGTGATCAGGACGCGGGCCCGGCCTGCGCCCGTGACTAATGTCACTGGATTTCCGCAGGTCCGTGCCCCATCATTGCTGTGACAGCAGCAAGTCAGCTCGGAGAGATCCATGCGCAACGCCTCGGCCCTGCTACGCCTCGTCGCACCCATGATCGCCACAGGCATCCTGCTGGCCGGCTGTGGCCCGTCCACCGAGTACAACCCCGACGTATGCCCGGTGCAGACGGTCCGGCCGCCCCCGCCCGACGGCGCCCGGACCGAAACCGATCCCGCCAAATTGCCGCCATGCTCCATCGTGACGAATCCGGCGAACGGCCGCGAAGAGGTGGCGGTGGCCAATATCCGCCAGACGGCGCTGCTGATTGGCGACTCACAATCCGAACCCGCCGTGGGCTGGCCCCGCGAAGCGCTGACGGCGATGGGATATGACGTCTTCTTCGCCGGCGCCGGCGGGACCGGTTTCGTGGCCGGAAACGACCGGACCGGCAACTACCCCGAGGCCCTGCAGCGCGGCGACTGGCGGGTGCCCTACGGCTCACCTCCGCTGGTGGTGATCCAGGGCGGCGGTAACGACGCCGCCGTCGGCGCCAGCGATCAGCAGATCGCGGACAATGCTGACCGCCTGATTGCCGCCCTGAAACAGCGTTACCCCGGGACCACGCTGGCCATGATCGGCACTCTGGCCCTCGGTGCGGATCAGGGCGGCGGACGCCGCACCGAGGTGGACGCCCTGCTGGGCCGCGTCGCGGCACACCACGCGATACCGTTCGTCAGCGTCGGGGACTGGATGTCCAAGTACCGGCTGGGTAGGTTCGCGGCCGACGGCGTTCACCTCAGCGCCGAGGGCCATCAGGAGCTCGGCGCCGTGCTGGGCGAGAAGTTCAGGCAGCTCGGGCTGCACGCCCAGCCGCCCGGGCTTGGTGCCGGCCAGTAGTCACCCCGGCGCAGGAAGCCGGTGCCCGCCCCCAAAGCAAAGGGCGGACACCGGCTTCGGTGCTATCAGCGAGGCTCAGGCAACTTCCGGGGGCAGCATGAGGCGTGCACCCGGGATGGCGTTGAGCAGCGCCTTGGTGTAGTCCTGCTGCGGCGCGTCGAAGACCTCGTCGGTGGATCCGGTCTCGACCAGCTTGCCGTGCTCCATAACACAGACGTGGTCGGCGATCTGCCGCACCACTGCCAGGTCGTGGGTGATGAACAGATAGGTCAGGCCCAGCCGGGACTGCAGTTCGGCGAGCAGGTTCAGCACCTGGGCCTGCACCAGCACATCGAGGGCGGAGACGGCCTCGTCACAGATGATCACTTCAGGGTCCAGGGCCAGGGCCCGCGCGATCGCGACGCGCTGGCGCTGGCCACCCGAGAGTTCGTTCGGGTATCGCCGCATGGTGGACTGCGGCAGGGACACCTGGTCCAGCAGTTCGCGGACCTTCTTCTCGCGGCTGGCCTTGTCGCCGATCTTGTGGGTACGCAGCGGCTCCTCGATGGTCCGGAAAATGTTGTACATCGGATCCAGGGAACCGTACGGGTCCTGGAAGATCGGCTGCACCCGGCGTCGGAAGGCGAAGATCTCTTTTTTATTCAGCGTGGCGGTATCCACGCCGTCGAAAATGATCTTGCCGGAGGTCGGCTCCAGCAGGTTCAGGACCATCTGGGCCACAGTGGACTTGCCGGAACCGGACTCCCCCACGATCGCCGTCGTCGTTCCCCGCTTAACACTGAAGGAAACATCGTCGACGGCGGTGAAGTCCGTCGCCCGCCCGAACCCGGAGCGCAGCTTGAAGACCTTGCTCAGGTTCTCGATCTTTAGCACCTCGTCCGGCAGCGCGGGCTCTGCCGCAACAGCCCCGCTCGGGGCGAGCAGTTCGTCCGATTCCACCCCAAGGTCTTTGGCTACCTGGATACGGCGTGAAGCGAGCGACGGCGCCGAGGCCACCAACCGCTGGGTGTAGGGGTGCTGCGGGTTCTGCAGGAGTTCCAGGGACGGACCGGCTTCCACCACTTGTCCGCGGTACATCACCACCACCTTGTCCGCGCGCTCGGCGGCGAGGCCGAGGTCGTGGGTGATCAGCAGCACTGCGGTGCCCAGCTCCGAGGTCATTTTGTCCAGGTGGTCCAGGATCTGGCGCTGCACGGTGACGTCCAGGGCCGAGGTGGGCTCATCGGCGATGAGCAGCCGCGGCTGGCAGGACAGGCCGATCGCGATCAGGGCACGCTGGCGCATGCCGCCGGAGAACTCGTGCGGGTACTGCTTGGCCCGCCGGGCGGCGTCCGGAAGTCCGGCTTCCGCCAGGACCTTGGCAACGTCCTCCGGGCCGCTGGGCCGGCCGTTGGCCTTAAGCGTCTCCATGACCTGGTGCCCGATCTTCCAGACCGGGTTCAGATTGGACATCGGGTCCTGCGGGACCATGCCGATGGTGTTGCCGCGGAGTTCGATCATGCGCTTCTCCGAGGCGTGCGCGATGTCCTCGCCGTCGAGCAGGATCTGCCCGCTAGCGACGCGGCCGTTGCCCGGCAGCAGGCCGATGGCGGCCAGCGCCGTCGTCGACTTGCCGGATCCGGACTCACCCACGATGGCGACGGTTTCGCCGGGCATGATGGTCAGGTGCGCGTTGCGCACGGCCTGGACCTCACCGCTGCCGGTGGTGAAGGAGATCGCGAGATCGCGGATTTCCAGCAGGGGCCGGCCGGCCAGGGTTCCGGCTTCGTGAACTGTGACGTCGGAAGTCGTCATGTTTGCCTCCTTCATCGCTGACGGCTTTTCGGATCGAGGGCATCGCGCAGGGCATCGCCCAGCATGATGAAGCTCAACACGGTGATGGACAGGGCTGTCGCCGGGTAGAGCAGCACGGCCGGGTTGGTGCGGATGGACGACTGGGCCGCGGAAATGTCGTTACCCCAGGACATCACGGAACCGGGCATGCCGATGCCGAGGAAGGACAGGGTGGCTTCGGCAACGATGAAGACGCCGAGTTCCATGGTGGAAAGCACGATGATCGGTGCCAGCGCGTTCGGGAGCACGTGGCGGACCAGCGAGCCGAGCCGGGAAACACCGAGCGAGCGCGCGGCCGTGACGAAGTCCGCGTTCCGCACCTCGATGACGGCGCCGCGGGTGATGCGCGCCATTTGCGGCCAGCCGAGCACCACAATGACCATAACCACGGTCCAGACGCCGCGGTTTTCACGCATCAGCGGAAGCTGGGTGATGACCAGGGCACCGAGGATGAGCGGCAGGGCGAAGAAGATGTCGCCGAGCCGGGCGATGACCGTATCCACCCAGCCGCCATAGAAACCCGCCAGGGCCCCGAAGGTCACGCCGATGATCAGCACGCAGATCACCGAGAACACGCCCACCATCAGCGACGCCTGGGTGCCGTGGATGATGCGCGAGTAGATGTCGCAGCCCTGGAAAGTGAAGCCCAGCGGGTGGCCGGCGGAAGGCCCGCCGTTGGAGTTTGACAGCTCGCAGCCGTTGTCCGGCGCGACCTGGGTGAAGAGCCCCGGGAAGATGGCCACGAAGACGATCAGGGCGATCATCACTGCGGAGATGATGAAGAGCGGACGACGGCGGAGCTTGCGCCACGCGTCTGCCCAGAGGCTCAGAGGGGCCTCGTCAACTTTGACGGCGTCGGTTGCCAGCAGAGGGGTCTCCTCGATGGGGGCAACGAAGTGCTCGATGTGGCGGTTAGTTTTCATAGCGGATCCTCGGGTCAAGCCAGGCGTACAGCAGATCGACCAATAGGTTGGCGGCAACGAAGACCAGGACCAGCACGCTCACAATGGCGACCACGGTGGGGCCTTCGCTTCGAAGAATGGCCTGATACAGCTTCTGGCCGACGCCGGGGACATTGAAGATGCCTTCGGTCACGATTGCGCCGCCCATCAGGCCGCCCAGGCTCGCACCGAGATAGGTGACCACCGGGATCAGCGAGTTCCGCAGGACGTGGGTGGTTACCACCTTGCGGCGTGACAGGCCCTTGGCCGTGGCGGTGCGGACGTAGTCGGCGTTCATGTTTTCGATGACGGACGCACGGGTAAGGCGCAGCACGTAGGCGAAAGACACCAGGCCCAGCACGGTCGCGGGGAGCAGCAAGGTCCCCCAGTCGACGTTGGAGCCGACCGTCGGTTTGGCCCAGCCCAGCTGGACACCGATCAGCAACTGGAGCGCGAAGCCGAGCACGAAGGTGGGGATGGCGATCACGACGAGTGAGAGCACGAGGACAGTGCTGTCGAAGATGCCGCCCTTCCGGAGGCCGGAGATGAGCCCGAAGCCGATTCCGAAGACGGCCTGGATGACGAGGGCTTCAATGGCGAGCATCGCCGTGACCGGGAAGATGCGGGCCAGGGTGGCTCCGATCGGCTGGCCGGTGAAGTCGACGCCGAGGTTGAAGGTGAAGAGGTTCTTGAGGAACAGCCCGTACTGTACCCAGAACGGCTGGTCCAGGTTGTACTGCTGACGGAGCTGGGCGATGATCGCATCGCTCGGCGGGCGGTCGCCGAAGAGCGCCCTGATGGGATCGCCCGGGAGGGCAAAGACCATGAAGTAGACGAGCAGGGTGGTTCCGAGGAAGACCGGAATGACCTGCAGCAGGCGCCGGAGGATGTACTGGATCACAGCATTGCCTCGGGTGCGTTGACGGAACTGAGGGGAATCATGGGACAGCTTTCCTGCCGGTTTCAAGGCTATTGGGGGCCCGGCCAGGCCGGACCCCCAATAGCTTAGTGACGTGGATGGGTTCTACGAAGGATTACTTGGCCGTGATGGCCCAGTACTGGAGAACGCCGTTCCAGCCGGAATCAACGTTGCTGACGTTCTGGCTCCAGACAGCCTGGCGCGCCTGGTACCACAGCGGCAGGTTGGGGAGATCCTTGAACAGGATTTCCTGGGCCTGGGTGAACTTCTTGTTGGCGTCGTCCGTGGACTTGGCGCCCAGGCCTTCGGTGAGGAGCTTGTCGAACTCGGGGTTCGTGTAGCCCTCGTAGTTGGCGCTGGCCCCGGTCTTCAGGAGCGGGCCCAGGAAGTTGTAGAGCGACGGGTAGTCGGCCTGCCAGCCGGCCCGGGTGAGGCCCGGCAGGGTCTTGGCGGTGCGCAGCTTCAGGATTTCGGCGAACTTGGCGAAGGGCTGGCCTTCGGCCTTGATTCCCAGGTTGTTCTTGAAGTTGTTGGCGACGGCGTCGATCCATTCCTTGTTGCCGCCGTCGGTGTTGTAGGCAAGCTGCAGGATCTTGTCTGCAGGCCACGGGCTCATGGCGTCGGCCTTGGTCCACAGGTCCTTGGCCTTGGCAGCGTCGAACTTCAGGACATCCGAGCCGGCGACCTTGTCGTTGTAGCCGTCAACCGCCGGGGAGGTGAAGTCCTTGGCCGGGATACGGGTGCCGGAGAAGATGACCTTGGTGATTTCCTCGCGGTTGATGGCCATGGAGAGGGCCTGGCGGCGCAGCTTGCCCGCTTCGCCCTGGAACTCCGGCAGGTAGCCCGGGATGTTCAGGGTGGCGTTGCCGGCATACGGCTTGTTCAGGTGATTCTCCGGGAAGTCCGTGGTGTAGGTCTTCAGGGCGTTGGTGGGCAGAACGTCCGTCACGTCCAGGTTGTTGCCCTGGATGTCTGTGTAGGCCGGGGCCGGGTCGGTGTAGAACTTGAAGGTCACGCCGCCGTTCCTGGCTTCGCGGGGACCCTTGTAGTCGGCGTTCTTGACCAGGGCGATCTGGCTGTCGTGCTGCCAGGCGCCTTCCTTTTCCATCTTGTAGGGGCCGTTGCCGATCGGGTTTTCGCCGAATTTCTTCGGATCCTTGATCGCGTCGGCAGGCAGCGGCATGAAGGCCGAGTAGCCCAGGCGCAGCGGCCAGTCGGCTTCCGGCTGCGTCAGCTTGACGGTGATGGTGGAGTCATCCTTCAGGACCACGCCGGAGAGTGTCTGGGCGGTCGGGGCGGGGACCTCAGTTTCCTTGCCGTCCGCTCCCATCTGCTTCGTGGTGGCGCTGACGGCGTCGTAGCCTTCGACGGACTCGAAGAAGCTGCTGTTGCCCTGGGCGTTGGTGCTCAGCGCGGCAAAGTTCCAGGCATCAACGAAGCTCTTGGCGGTGACTTCCTCGCCATTGGTGAATTTTGCGCCCCTTTTGACCTTGATCGTGTAACTCTGGCCGTCCGGGGAATCGATCGACTCGGCCAGGGCATCGACAGATTTGCCGCTGGGGTCGTAGCTGCGCAGGCCCTCGAAGAGGAGCTCAACGACGCGGCCGCCGTACACTTCGTTGGTATTGGCGGGCATCAGGGGGTTCTGCGGTTCGTTGCTGTAAGCGGTGATGACCTTGTTGGGGTCGCCGGCAGCCTGGCTGGCACCACTGGCGGTGCCGCCTCCGGCACCGCATCCGGTCAGGGCGAGAGCGGCGATAGCCACCATGCCCAGTGCTTTGGAAGTGCGCGAAAAACGCATTCCGCCTCCTATGAGTTGTGGGAGTTCGGCAGGGAAAAACGTGTGCTTCCCCGTGGCCCAGGCACAGGGATATCCTGTGACGTGGGCGACATATGGAACTACCCTAACCCCAGAGTGTCCGGATGGTGGAACTCTGTTGCCAAACCGTGACCCGGGGAAAGCACGGCCCCCGGGCCCATCCACGGCAGGTCGCAAAGCACACGGCCGAGGCTGGTAATATTCGCGCCAACGTGATCGCGGTTACTGCCGATTAACTCGTTTCGGCGGCGAGGAGCTGCGCCCGGAGCTCGCGCCGTTCCCGCTGTTTGTCTGGGTCCGGCAGCGGAACTGCAGCGAGAAGCCGCTGGGTGTACGGCTCCTGGGGGTTGCGGAGGATCTGGTTCCGGGTCCCCTGCTCCACGATCCGGCCCCGCTGCATCACGCAGATCCTGTCGGCCAGCACGTCCACCACGGCGAGGTCGTGGGTGACGAAGAGGCAGGCGAACCCGAGCTCCTTCTGCAGGTTCTGGAAGAGGTCCAGCACCTTCGCCTGCACGGAAACGTCCAGTGCGGAGGTGGGCTCGTCGGCCACCATCAGTTTCGGCTTGAGCGAGAGTGCCCGGGCGATTCCGACGCGTTGCTTCTGTCCGCCGGAGAGTTCATGCGGGTAGCGGTTGCGGTAGTCGCGCGGGAGCTCCACCTGGTCCAGCAGCGCCTCGATCCGCTTCTGCAGCTCGGCGCCCTTTGCCACCTTCGCGAGGAACATCGGCTCGCCGATGCTTTCGCCGATCGGCAGCCTGGGATTCAGCGACGACGACGGGTCCTGGAACACCATGCCGACGTGGCGGCGCATCTCATGGAGCTGCCGGCCGTTCCTCTTCGCGGCGGAAATGTCCTGGCCGACCACCCTCATGGTGCCGGCGGCGACGGGCAGCAGCCCGACGGCGGCCCGGCCGATGGTGGTCTTACCAGAGCCGGACTCCCCTACCAGCCCCACAACCTGGCCCGGGTAGATCACCAGGTTGGCGCCTTCCACGGCACGGAACGCCGGCACCCGGCCCTGCTTGGGGTATTCAATTGCCACGTCCTTCAGCTCGAGGACGGGCTGGCCCTGGGGCCCGGCGGTTTCCGCGGCAGCCAGCGCCGCGGCGTTCGCGCGCTCACGCCGGACCAGTTCCTCTTCCGGGATGACGGAGATCTCGATGTTGGTCGCGGCGGCGAGGGCGGCCGTGACGTCCACTTCTTCGGCGGAATCCGCCCCGCCCTGCCCCAGGTGCGGCACGGCGGCGAGCAGCGCCTTGGTGTATTCGTGCTGCGGGTTGTGGAAGATCTCCGCGGCCGTGCCGGTTTCCACGATCAGGCCCCGGCGCATCACGGCAATCCGGTCCGCGAGGTCCGCCACCACGCCCATGTCATGGGTGATCAGCACGATGGCGCTGTCCAGCTTGTTCCGCAGGTTCCGCATGAGGTCCAGGATTTCGGCCTGGACGGTCACGTCGAGGGCTGTGGTGGGCTCGTCGGCGATCAGCAGCTTGGGATCGCAGGACAGCGACTGGGCGATCATGGCGCGCTGGCGCTGGCCGCCGGAGAGTTGGTGCGGGTAGGACCGGAATGCCATTTCGGGGTCCGGCAGCTCCACCAGTTCCAGCATCCGCAGCGCCCGCAGCCGGGCGTCCGCAGGGGAGACTTCGCTGTGCAGCCGCACGGTCTCCACGATCTGCGCGCCCACGGTGTACACCGGGTTCAGGGCCGTCATCGGCTCCTGGAAGATCACCGCAACGTCCTTGCCGCGGACGGACCGGATGTTTGCCTCGTTCGTGCCCAGCAGCTCCTTGCCGGCCAGCTTGACGCTTCCCGTCACGCGGCTGTTGCTGGGCAGCAGGCCCAGCAGCGCCATCGAACTGGCGCTTTTGCCCGAGCCGGACTCCCCCACGATGGCCAGCACTTCACCGGCCCGCACCTCGTAGTTCAGCCCGATCGCGGCCGGAACCCACTTCTTGTCCACGCCGAAGTCGACGCTGAGGTCACGAACCACCAGGACGGGTTCACCTTTACCGGGTTCAGGGGTGACGGCCGGATCGAGGGTGATGAAGTCAGTCATGATGGGGCTTTCCTTCCGCCCGGGCCGCCGGGTCACCGGGGATTGGTGCTGCGGCTCGGAGTACTGAATTATTAGGGGCATGAGCTCTGCGCCGCACGCCGGTAACGTTGAAATCTTCAAGGCCCGCACCAACAAATGGTTCGCCTGGCTGTCCTGGGCGGTCGCCGGGTTCGGCCTGGTAGTGACCGCAGTGACGGCGGGCCCCGGGGCACTGGCCGGCGCGGCGCCGCTGCTGCTGATCGCTTTCCTGGGCTGGCAGCTGTTCTGGATGCCCGCCGTCGTGGTCCATGGCGACGGTGTCAGCCTGGAGAACCCGTTCCGGTCCATCCGGGTGCCGTGGGCGGCCCTGGTGCATGTGGATACCCGCTTCGCTCTGACGCTGATCACGGCGGAGAAGAGCTACACGTCCTGGGCCGCACCGGCTCCCGGAATCTGGGGCGGCCGCAATGCCCGCCCGGAAGACCTCCGCGGCCTGCCGGCCACCACCTACGGCCCCGGCGAATCCGTCCGTCCCGGGGACCTGACGTCCACCGACTCCGGCCAGGCAGCCCGGCTGGTGCGCGCCCGCTGGCAGTATCTGGTGGAAAGCGGCGGGCTTGTCGCCGGAGAGGCCGCCACGACGGCGGTGAAAGTGACCGTCCGCTGGGCGGCGGCCGGCGCCGTCGTACTGCTGCTGGCGGCCAGTTACTGGGCCATCGCCGGTTAGGCCGGCGGCAGCACCGGCACAGCGGGGGGCGGACATCTAGTCCCTCTTGGTTTCATCGAACGCGGTGACGGGTGCCACTGCAAGGGGGTGCCCCCCGGTGCCAGCGGCTTTCTTGGCATTGAACTTCTTCTGCCGCGGATCGAAGGCATCGCGCAGACCGTCGCCGATGAAGTTGATGCTCAGGCAGATCAACACGATGAACAGGCCCGGGAACCAGAACAGCCACGGCCTGGTGGCGAAGGCCTCCTGGTTCTGCGAGATGAGCAGCCCCAGGGACGTGTCCGGCGATTTGACGCCGACGCCGAGGTAGCTCAAGGCGGTCTCCAGCAGGATCGCGGCCGACATGGTCAGCGTGACGTTCACGATCAGCACCCCGACGGCGTTGGGCAGGATGTGTTTGAAAATGATCCTCCCGTTGGACGCCCCGGATATCCTGGCCGCATCGACGAACTCGCGCTCGCGCAGGGTCAGGAACTCGCCACGGACCAGCCGCGCCAGACCCACCCAGCTGACGAGTCCGAGGAAGACGCCCAGAACGACTATCCCGTTGGCGTTCGCGAAGGCGGAAAACAAACTCCCCTCATCCCGGCGCCCGGCAGTCTGTGCAACGACAGCGGCGAGCAGCAGGACGGGGATGATGATTATGACATCCGTGATCCGCATCAGCACCGCTTCTACCCAACCCCGGAAATAGCCCGCGAGGCCGCCGATCACGGCACCCAGAATCCCGGCAATGGCGCCAATCAGGACCATGATGGTGATGGATTGCTGCGCCCCGCGCATCGTCATGGCAAACAGGTCCCGGCCGATCCGGTCCTGCCCGAAGGGGTGTTCCCCCCACGCCGGGGGCCAGAGACCCGCCGTCGGCCCGCCGTCGTTCACCAGCGGGGAAACGTCCAGATGGTTGTACTTCCACCAGCCGGGTATCCCCGCCACCCCGACGGAGGTGAAAGCCACAATGAAGATGAGCGCAAAGACGGCGAGCCCGATCAGCGCACCGGTGTGCCCGAAGAACCGTTTCCGGACGATCTGGCCCTGGCTGAGTCCTGCCGATTCATGCTCGGGCGATGTTGTGCCCGGGTCCCGTAGGGCCTTCTGCGCCAGGATGTCATCCTCTTGGGTCGGCTGGCTCATGCTTTTATCCTTACGCGCGGATCCAGTGCGGAATACGCCAGATCCGCTATCAAGTTGAAGACCATGGCGGTGACGGCGACGCAGAGAAAGACGCCCATGACCGGGTTCGGGTCAATGCGGGTGATTCCGTCCAGAAACAGGAAGCCCATCCCCCGGACGGAGAACACGCTCTCTGTGATGACGGCGCCGCCTATCAGCGCGCCGATGTCGAAAGCGACAATCGTGGCGATCGGGATCAGTGCGTTGCGGAACGCGTGCCCCATGATGACCGACCGTTCGGAGAGACCCTTGGCCCGCGCGGTGCGGATGTAGTCCATGTTCATAATTTCAAGCATCGAGGACCGGGTGAACCGCGTGTAACTCGCCAGCGACACGAGGATCAGTGCCACGGTTGGCAAGAGCAGATGGGTGAAAGTGTCCGTGCCCAGCACCCAGTAGTCTCCCTCTATATTGGGGGTGCCGGCGCCGATCGTCGCTATCGGACGCCCCCGCACTCGGCTGTTGTTGAAGTATGTGGGCCATGCCTGCATATAGCGGTCCATCACGACCAGTCCGCCCACGAGGAAGGCGGTGATACCCGCTGCCCGCATCGACTGTCCGCGGTCGTAACCGCCCATGAAGTACCCGACGCCGACGCCGACCAGGACGGCAGCGATCGCCAGCAGGGCGATCATGAGGGCTGTGGCCTCGTTCAGCAGGGGCTGCACGGCGAAGTAGGCGATCACGCCTAGCCCCACCACGATGAGTGCTGACTGCAGGGCCCGTCGGTTCCGCAGACCCGAGACGAGCACCGTTACGGCGACGGCGATGCCGGCGCCGGCGATCGCAATCACTACCGGGCCCAGGCCCGGGGTCTTGAACCACTCCGTGGCGGACAGGTAGACCAGGACGAGCGCGACGGCGGCAAAAACCGTGCTGCCCGTGATGAAGCGTCGTTTGAGCTGGCCGCCCAGGGCCACCGCGACGAGCAGCCCGGCGGCCGCGCCCACCCCCAGCGCCGTCGGGATGGGTATCTCCGGCTTCCGCAGGAAGTCGTTGAATCCGATGGCCCCATACTCCTTCAGCAGCACCGCAACCCAGAAGATCGGGAGGGAGAAGAAGAGGAACGCCATGAATGTGACCCCGTAGTCCAAGGCGCTGTACTGCCGGAGGGCCGTGACGATGCCCAGGGTGATACCGATCAGGATGGCCAGGATAGTTGCCGTGGTGACGAGCGTCAGTGTCTGGACCAGCGCGATGCCCAGCGCTTCGGTGACCGGTTGTCCGGAAATGTTCTGTCCCAGGTCACACGAGCCGGCGAACGGAACGAGGCACTGTGCGGACCCGGCCAGCCACTTGAAATACCGCACCGGCGCAGGGGTGTCAAGGTCCAGGAGCTCGGTGCGGGCGTTCATCAGCTGCTGTTTGTTGGGCGAGTTGAGGGCGCGCAGATCGGCCAGCGGGTCTCCAGACGACGCTGTCAGGAGATAGACGAGAAAGGATGCTCCCAGGAGGATGAGGGCGGCTGTGACGAGCCGCCTGACAATATAGGTCACCATGATGAATAAGCCTCGGGATCCAGGTCCGGGGTCAGGCCGGGCCTATCGCAGAATCGCGCCGGCTCCACGGACTTGTAATGCCTGCGGAGCCGGCACGGTACCGGTGGGTTGTCAGAAGGCGCCGGGGCCATGCCCGGCCCCGGCGCCTCCCGCTAGGCGATGCGCTCGCTCAGCGTGTGATCACTTCCGGGACCAGTCCCAGACGTTCCACCAGACGCCGGTCTGGTTCGGCATTGACGTCACGCCGCTGATCTGGTCAGAGGATGCTTTGACATCCGGAGACTGGAACAGCGGAGCACCGTAGGCGGACTTCCAGATGGCCGCGTCGACCTTGGTCTGGAGCTCATCCTGCTTGGCTTTGTCCGTCGTGATGATCAGCTCACCCATTGCCTTGTCCGCTTCTGCGTCGGAGAAGCCGTTGTAATTCGATCCGCCGCCGGTCTTGAAGATCTGCGGGACGCCGGAGACACCGACACCGGAGTTGATCCAGCCGAAGATCGTGGCGTCGTAGGATCCGTCGCCCAGGCTTGAGCTCCAGTCCGCTTTCCCCAGGCCGCCGTCGACGATCTTGAAACCGGCTTTGGTGGCGGACTCGCGGATGAGTGAGTAGGCATCGACCCGGTTGGGGTTGTCCTTGTTGTACATGATGCGGATCTCAGGGGTGGCGCCGTTGAGGAGCTTCTTGGCACCGTCGATATCGACATCCTGGTACATCGAGGACCCGTTCTTCGCGGCCGAATCGGCGTACGCAGCCTGGGCCGGCACGAAGATCTGCGAATCGAGCGGCTTGGCGTTGGGATCGATCTTCTTGATGATCTTGTCCACAATGTCCTTGCGGGGAACAGTCTTCAGGAAGGCCTCCCGGACGCTCTTCTCCGCCAGCGGGCCCGAGAAGTTCAAGTCAAGGTGATCGTAGGAGAGCTGGTTGCCCAGGAGCAGATTGACGCCGCTGAGGGCCTTGAGCTGGTCCACGGTGTCCGCCGAAGCCTGCGGGTTGATGATGTCCACTTCACCGTTCTTGAGGGCCTGGACCTGGGCCGGCGCGGCGCCGATTGTCCGGACCACGATCTCGTCCAGCTTGGGGATCGGGCCCCAGTTGTAGTCCTTGTTCCGGACCAGTGTCACGGACTGTTCCGGCACCACCGACTTGATAATGTACGGACCGTTGGAGAGGTACAGGCCCGGATCGCTCGGCAGCGTCTTCGACTCGAACCCGGTGCTCCAGAAATCACCCACGGCCTTCAGTGCGGCGTCGGCCGGCTGCGGTGACTTGCTGTCACCGCGCTTGAGTCCCTTGAAAAGATCGACCAGCGCCTGTGCGTCTTTCAGGCCGGCCTGCTTCGCCACCACGTGGGCGGGGGTGTCGACCCCGCCGTTGCCGGGGAAGCTGTACGCCAGTTCCCAGTCGGCATATGGCTTGGAGTATTTCAGCGTCAGGCTCCGTCCGTCGGACCCCAGCTCGGGAAAGTCCGTGAGGTTGAGACCGGAGGTGTCGGCCGCCGTCTTGAAGTAGGTGGTGCCGGTCTTGGCCTCGGAATCGGCATCATCATAGTATGCGGAGCCGGATGCCCAGGAGAGGAGCAGATCGGCGGCGCTCACCTGTGTTCCATCCGACCATTTGACGCCTTCATTGACTGTGTATTTGACGGTCAGCGGATCGTCCGAGAGCTTCTCGTACTTGCCGAACTTCTCGTTCTTGACGATGTTCAGTTTGTCGTCGATGTAAATGAAGCTTGAGTGGGTGGCGTAGGCGATATGACCGTTGACGTCTGAGTTGCCGTCAGCGGTCACTGGATTGAAGCTGCTGAAACCATTCGTTTCGGCAACGGCGGCAGAGCCGCCCTGCTGGCCGCCTGCCGCAGCAGTCGTCGGGGTTGACCCGCCGCTGTTGCCGGCGCAGGCGCTAAGGGCCAGGGCAGCTGCTGCTGCCACGCCCACTGCTTTGGAAATACGACCGAATCGCATTCCGCCTCCTTGTTTCTGTGGTGTGGGTGAGACCGGGGCCAAAGGCACCGGACAGACGTGCACACTCCCCCAGTGGCAGTGTGGTGCGTCTCACATGGGAAGAAGCGTAAACCCAAAGTTCGGCAGGCGCGAGGAAAGTTGACCGACTGTAAAGTTTGTTATCGAGCTGCAACATTCGAGCAGCGTTCCGAGCCGACAACTGCGACGAGATCATCGGGCCGTCACACGTCGAAGCGGAAATCAACACAGTTCCGGAGCCGACCGACCTGAGCTTGGCCCGTGATGTTGTCAGCCCGCCGGCGTCGTTCGCAACAGCCGTGTCGCATCATGCCCGACGTCGAGCAGCGCCTCAGCGCGGCGTCGATGCTCGCGCCGTGTGTTGGGGTCCATCTTTTCGAGCTGGGAGAGGACCATACGCATGCGCAGGTTTACTTCGAGGACCGCGCGGTGGTCCTCGATGAAAGTCCAGTACAGACCATCCCAATCGGGCATCCACTGTCCCGCAGGGAGGTCTGACATCTTCCGCAGATAGTTGCTGCCCGATACATAGGGCTTTGTGGTGATCTCCTCCCCCGCAGCGAACTGGCTCATCGCGTAGACGTTGGGGACCATCACCCAGTCGTAAGCGTCGATGAACAGCTCCATGAACCATTCGTAGACCGCATCGGGATGGATCCGCAGCAGGGACATTGCGTTGCCGAGCACCATCAGCCGCTCGATGTGGTGGGCATACCCGGTGGCGAGCACGCGGGAGATTACCAGGTCCACGGGCTCCAATCCGGTGGTGGCATCCCACCAGCCGTCCCCGAGTGCGTTCCGGTGGTCGAGCCGGTTGGAGGTGCGCATCTGACGGCCGCGGGTTCGGTAGGTGGCGCGCATGTATTCCCGCCAGCCGATCACCTGCCGCACGAACCCCTCTACGGAGGCGAGCGGGGTGTTGTGACCGGCACCGTCGAGTATTGTCCGCAGGACTTCTCGCGGGTTGAGCAGTCCGATGTTCAGACCGGGAGTCAGCAGGCTGTGGGCGATGAACGGATGCGCAGCGGAGATCGCATCCTCGTAGGGTCCGAAGTCGTCCAGGCGTTCGCGTACGAACTCCTGCAGATGCTCACGGGCTTCGTCGGCATTTGTAGGCCAGGCGAACAGGTGGGGGTCACCCGGAGCGTCCGGGAACTCCGCACTGACCCAGGCGATCGCAAGGTTGACCTCGTCACATGCCTCGTCACTGACCTCGTCGGCGTCCTCCAGCAGTGCTTCGATATTGAAGGTCCCCTCGCGCTGAAGGACGGGATGGCGCGCGAACCGGCCCACGGTCCGGGGAGTGTACCCGCGGGGGAGCTTCCGGCGGTTTTCGGCATCGAAGGACCACTTCCCGCCGAGGGGTCCGCCGTCGTCGAGAAGAACGTTGAGCCGGCGGCGTTGCCATATATAAAAGTCGTGCATGCGGGGGGCGTTGTGTGAAAACCAGTCAGCGATCTGCTCGCGGTCGGTGAGGAAGTTCGGCGTCTCCAGCACGTCTTTCTCGAGCATCCGATAGCCGCCGTCGGCGAGCCCTGCGAACAGATCCTGCTCGAGCCAGTCATCGACCACGTCGAACCAGGTCACCTGCATTGGGCCGCGGTTCCGAACAAATTCGGCGAGCTGATCGTGGGAGCTATGGTCAGCATCGCTGCTGAGGACTTCAACCTCGTAGCCGTGCCCGCGCAGGCGACGCGCGAAGCGGGACATCGAAGCGCGATGCAGGACCAGCTTGTGGGAATGGAAAGCGTACTGGCGAAAGAGCAGGTCATGCTCGATGAGCACGAACACGGTGTCGCCAGCCGCTTGGAGATGTTCGTCGAAGAGCTGATGCGGCAAAACGAGGCGCACACTCGGGCCGGAACTCATCCCTTTACGATAATGGAGCTTGCAACCTTCTGGACCACGATCAGGGCAGTGCGCGGCTGCGAGGCGTCGGGGGAATGGAATCCCTGGCGAGATCAAGCCAGATCAGCACGCGTGTCCGGTTCGCGATGGGTCTTGGAGCCACTGCTCGCCGGCCGCACTTCTGCGCATCGGTATACAAGGGGGGGCGCACGTCGTCTCCGGTCCACAGGGTCGCTTGGGCGACAAGTCGACGCACTAAGTCTTCTACAGCGTCTTCTGTCGCCTCGTCTGGCATGACAACGAGGAGGTCGATGTCGCTGTCTGCGCGCATCTCGTTACGGGCAGCTGAAAGTAGGCGAGCAAGACTCCCGGTTGGCACCGTGAATCGAGATCAAGCGAGCGGATGGGCAGTAGGCGTTGAAGCGGGACCCCACCGCGTTCCGTCATGGAGAAACGTCATCAACTGTGCAACGTCTCGCGGATGGTACCTTCAGGCACCGTCGCATTGGCCGTCATCAGACCTGCCTTCAGACTCCCTCAGCACGTGCGGCGTCCACGCCGGCCAGCCTGGGGAGCCGATGAGCGCACCGTGCTCAAACAAAGCGACCGGACGAAATGGAGCGCGTGCGCTGCTGTTGTCGAGCACCTCGGTCACATCGGCGATCCGGATCGCCGCGCGGAGGTGCCCCCAAAGACGCGAGTAGGGTTCTCGGATCTTCTGCTCAGACACCTCGTGGCCTCCGCGGCGCGCGCGTTCAAGGAC
Source organism: Pseudarthrobacter sp. HLT1-7 (assembly GCF_059383435.1). Taxonomy (NCBI): domain Bacteria; kingdom Bacillati; phylum Actinomycetota; class Actinomycetes; order Micrococcales; family Micrococcaceae; genus Pseudarthrobacter; species Pseudarthrobacter sp. HLT1-7. The sequence goes on from NZ_JBWZCH010000018.1 coordinate 90,867, forward strand.
GCGCTGGACCGTGAGCTCGACGGGGACGATGATCACATGAAGATACGCGAGGTATCCGGCGTCCACGGCATCTGAGACAAGCTGAACCTTGCTCGGGTGTGAAAACACCGTCTCCGAGATAAAGGACTCCCCGTCGGCGATCCGCTCGCGACGCTGCGCTTCGGCAATCTACGCGGCCTCGTAAGCATGCGCGGCCTGGGCCTCGGGCCACAGCGAGGCGGCGATCTCGTCGGCATTGATGAACGGCAGGCCAGTCGCTGGCTTCAGGACGTCACGAACGTAACTGGACTTCCCGGCACCGTTGGGTCCAACGAGCAGATGCAGCAGCGGCATCAGCCGCGAGGCGGGTGAATGAGGAGGTTGCCGTCCTTATCTACCTCTGAGTACGACTCCCCTGCGGCGACGAACTGCGCCGCGTAGTTAAGCTCGCCTCGCAGCACCGTCATGCGACCTGTCCATTCCTCACGGACGATGGCCTGCTCCTGCTCTCCGAGCGAGTCGTATGAACCCGTGCACGCGAGGATCTGGCTGATCGCACGGTGGTTCACCCGCGGCGACATCTCCAGCTCGCGTCCGATGCGTGCCCAATGGGCAATCTGCTGAGGCACCGTGCGCGACGTGACAAGCGTGGCTGCGAGAGCGGACTCATACACGTCTGCGGGAAGCCGGGTCGGCTGGCTGGTCCTAGTCATGGTCCAATTGTCGCACCGTGCTACGACGTCGGCTCAGTCGCTCGCTCAATAGTTGCGGCCGAGTTCGTGGACCCCAGTGCGACCCGCTCCGACCGCCGCTTTGTCATCGGAGCGATTCAAAGGACCACTCGCCGATGAATGCCGGCGAAAGTAGTTCCGCTGGGTCCGCGCTTATGCGCCCGTCCACGATTTCGTGCAGGAGTGGCCGCACGCCGTCGCACGCTTCGATCATGGCGAACCTCGAATTAGCTATACATCAAACCGGCACCCCACCGCGTTCCGGCACGGAGCAACCTTTCCCCCGATGGGCCTCGCGGTCTCACTCTGCTGAGAGCGACTGGATGTATCTGCTGATCGCCGGCAGGTCGACGACCATCGTGTCCCAGACCGCACCGTAGTCAGTTCCCTCGGAGTAATGCGCCAGGCAGTCCCGCATCCGCTTGATCAATGACCATGGCACTTCGGGATGCCGGTCGGTCGTGGCGTCGCTCAAACGAGCCACATTCTCGCCAATCTTGATGATCAGTGACTCTGCCGCCAGGCCCGGAACGTTGTCGGGGTCCCCGAGGTACCACTCGGTGCCGCGTGCCACGAGATTCGCGCCGACGCCGCACAGTCGGACGATCTCCGTCAGAGCCGCATCATCCCGCTTGTTCATACCGCGACAGCCGTCGCCAAGATCTCATGATCGGCACGCAGACCGCCGTCGGTCACCACATCGACCTCGACACCGAGCAACTCGCTCGCGTCAGCAGCGAACGCCGCGACCGTAAGCAACCCGGTGCCGGGCGATCGGGTGACCAAGATGTCCAGATCGCTGCCGTAACTGTCTGTGCCGCGAGCCGCCGAGCCGAAGACACGGACATTGTCGAAGCCATACCGGCCCGCAAGGCTCACAAGGTCGGCACGGCGCGCAGCGAGCGCATCATGAGGCAGTGGCCGCGCGGCCGTCCGCAGGCGCTCGAGCATCTTGACCGAGACGCCACCGGTCCCCTGAGCGCAGCCATCACCCTGAGAGTCACGAACAAGCAGTTCGGTCCGGCTCCCGCACTCGTTCGGTCGGGCCCATCATGGCTCTCGCCCGCCACGAGATTGATTTGCATCCTGTCCCCGAGCTCCGCGCGTCACCATTGCTTGCAGCGCCGGAAAGTCCACTTGGCTTAGACAGTCAACCGGAATCAACTAGATATTAAATCAAAATTTCACCACATTCTGTAGCCGAATAACTTCTGCTCGGAGCGCGAGACTGTCGGCCCTGAACTCTGGTGACAACACGATCTACTCAGGCACTGTGACTGACACCCATGCGGCATGCAAGGAACTTCTGACGCCTCGGGTCGGTTCCGAGCAGGAGCAAGGTGGATTCGATGCCCCGGCCGTCAGCAATGGACCCACTTCAGAATCCATTCGACTCTCTAGCGCTGTAATCGAAAGGCCAGGCTCGCACACTCGAGCCGTGCCTTTCGCATACAGCGCTCAGTTTCATCATCACGGCCGCGCCTAGAAGGCGGTGCTGGGCAGATCCTTCTCGCCATCGACGATCGCGGTGATGATCCGCGCTGCAACGAGGTCTGGATCCAGCGGCGCTCCGAATCGCGGCGCTGACCCGGCGATCGGGTGCTCGGACAGCGCGGTGCCAGTGTGGCCTGGGCGGGCATCCACGAGTCGGATTCCCACGCGGCGATACTCGCGCGCCGCTGCGACAACGAAGGCCGCGAGCCCAGCTTTCGACGCCGAGTATGCTGCCAGACCGGCGACGGGTGTCTCAGCGACAACGCCGCTCAGTGTTACCACGAAGGGCTCCCGGCCGTCATGTGCCGAGGCCGCGAGGTAGGACTGGCTCTGGGTAATGAGCTGGATCGCACTGGTCGTGTTCACAGCGAACAGTTCGTCCACCGTGGCGGGTTCAAGGTCTGAAGCGGCGCCGAAGGCGACGACCCCGGACGCAACCACAAGCCCGTCGAGACGTCCGTGCTGCGCCTTCGTGGCATCCAGCACCTCCCGAATCACAGAGGGCGCACGTAGATCGTGCCCAGCAGACTTTGACGACCGGGCAACAATAGCGCCGTTACTCTCCAGCTGATCGGCGATCCGCGAGCCGAGCCCGCCGGTGGCGCCGACTACCAGAACAACCGCACCCTGAAGATTCGTCATGGATAGATCTTAAATCACGTGCGGCAGATAGCCCAGCCCGAGTCTGTTTGCTGAGGTTGGACGCCTGCGGTATTCCCCAGGCAGCGAGGCAAGCTTCACGCGCACCCCCGGGGTGAAGCGCCCCAAGTCTCATGCCGCAGCCCTGTGGGTTGGAAGGACGTATGTCATGCCACGCGTCAGCGCACGCTTCGGTGCTGCAATTTGCGGGCATCCGCGGCACCGACGCACACCCGCCTGTTACACAATAAGCACACAGAACCCACGGATGCTTAAACAGCACAAACAGAAACGGCCCCATTTGCCGAAGCAGATGGGGCCGTCTCAAAAATTCATTGAGCTATACGTTAAACCTAAACTCCACCACGTCGCCGTCGACCATGACATATTCCTTGCCTTCGATCCGGACCTTGCCGCGGGCCTTCGCCTCAGCCATGGTGCCGGCCTCCATCAGATCATCGAAAGACACCACCTCGGCCTTGATGAAGCCCCGCTGGAAGTCGGAGTGGATCACGCCGGCCGCCTGCGGGGCGGTGGCGCCCTGGTGGATGGTCCAGGCCCGGGTTTCCTTGGGGCCGGCCGTCAGATACGTCTGCAGCCCGAGGGTGTGGAAGCCGACGCGGGCCAGCTGATCGAGGCCGGACTCGTCCTGGCCGTTCATTTCCAGCATCTCGCGGGCCTCTTCCTCGTCCAGCTCCACGAGGTCCGATTCGAGCTTGGCGTCGAGGAAGATGGCGTCCGCCGGGGCAACCATGGCCCGCAGCTCTTCCTGCTTCTCCGGACTACCCAGGATGCCTTCGTCCGCGTTGAAGACGTAGATGAAAGGCTTGGCGGTCAGGAGGCTGAGCTCCCTGAGGTGCTCCATCTCCAGCTTGTCGCTCTTAACGGAGGCGAAGATGGTGTCGCCACGTTCCAGCACGGCCTGGGCGGCCAGGATTGCTGCCAGTTCCGCGGCTCCCCGCTTCTTGATCTTTACTTCTTTTTCAATCCGGGGGACGGCTTTTTCGATTGTCTGGAGGTCCGCCAGGATCAGCTCGGTGTTGATGGTCTCCATGTCCGAGCGGGGATCCACCTTGCCGTCAACGTGGATGACGTCGGGGTCATCGAACACGCGGACCACCTGGACGATGGCCTCAGCCTCGCGGATGTTGGCGAGGAACTTGTTGCCAAGACCCTCGCCCTCGGAGGCGCCTTTCACGATACCGGCGATGTCGACGAAGGACACCGGGGCGGGGAGCAGCCGCTGGGAGCCGAAGACGGCGGCCAGCTTCGCCAGCCGCGGGTCCGGCAGGCTCACGACGCCGACATTGGGCTCGATCGTGGCAAACGGGTAGTTCGCTGCGAGCACCTGGTTGCGGGTCAGTGCGTTGAAAAGAGTTGATTTGCCGACGTTGGGCAGTCCGACGATGCCGATAGTAAGAGCCACGAGGATAGATTCTACCCGCTGCGGCCGGGGATCTCCGCGGCCGCCTGGTCCGCCGGCTGGTGTGCCACCCGGCGAGCTGTCCGCAGGGAGCCGGACCAAAACTGTCACAGCGGCATGCCAGAGTGAAGACATGGACGCTTTTGCACTGATACTTGCCCTGCTCATGCTGCTCGTCGGCGCCATCGCCGGCGCCGCCGTCGCCTACGTTCTGCTGCGGCGCCGCTCTCTGGCCGTCGAGCAGGACTTCGACGCCGTGTCCGCGCGGCTCTCCGAGGTCAGTTCCCGGTTCGCCGCGGCCGACGCCGAGAGGCGCCTTCTCGCTGCGCAGAACCGGGAGCTTGGCGAGTCCAGGACCCAGGACGGAAGCGTACTGCGGGCCCTGGCCCCGGTGGCCGAGAAGCTCAGCGCGGTCCAGCAGCAGGTCTCGCTGCTGGAGCGGGACCGGCTGGAACAATACGGCCAGCTTGCCCAGCAGTTACAGGAAGCCCGGCTCTCCGATGAGCAGCTGCTGCGGTCCACCCATGCCCTGGAGTCCGCGCTGCGGTCCAACAGTGCCCGCGGCCAATGGGGTGAAGTCCAGCTCCGCCGGGTGGTCGAGGCTGCCGGGATGCTGCGGCACGTCGATTTCCACGAACAGCTGCACAGTGCCGCGACAGACACCAGCATCCGGCCGGACCTCGTGGTGCAGCTTCCTGGCCAGAAGCAACTGGTGGTCGATGCCAAGGTGCCGCTCGCGTCCTACCTTGAGGCCCAGGAACTCGGCGCGTCCGGCCGGAGCGGCGCTGCCTCACCGGCCGGCCAGCAGGCGCACCTCCTGGCCCATGCGAAAGCGCTGAAGGCCCACGTCGATGCACTGAGCAACAAGAAGTACTGGGACATCCCCGGCAACTCCCCCGAGCTGGTGGTCTGTTTCCTGCCCGCGGAGTCGATTCTGGCGGCCGCGCTCTCGGCGGATCCGGCACTGCTGGACTATGCCCTGTCCAAGAACGTGGTGCTCGCCTCGCCGGGGACCCTGCTGGCGGTGCTGAAGTCCGTCGCGTTCACCTGGCGTCAGGACGTCCTCACGGACAGTGCCCGGGAACTCTTCGAGCTCGCGCACCAGCTCTACGAGCGGATGGGGACGCTGGGCGAGAACGTCACCAAACTCGGCGCCTCGCTCAAAACCTCTGTGGACCGCTACAACTCCATGGTGGGCACGCTCGAGGCGAGAGTTCTGCCGACCGCCCGCAAGCTCAATGCCCTCGACGCCGCGGGGCTGGCCACACCCGCGGCCGTCGAGGTCACGCCGCGGTCTGTGGCGGCCCCGGAACTCCAGCCGGGCAGCGGGTCAGAGCTCGCAACCGGGAGCGGCCCACTGAGGGATACGGGGCCCGGACCCCGGCGGGAGCCGGAGCCCGGCGAGTCCGCAGCCTAGGGGTGGCGGGTCAGGACGTCTGGGCGGTGCGTGCGCCGCGGCCGCCGAGGGCGCGGGTAACATCGCCGGCCTGCTTCAGCGTGGCGCGGAGTTCCTTGGGCAGCGAGAACAGCAAGTCCTCCTCCGCCGTGACCACTTCCTCGACCGAGCCGTACCCGTAGTCCGCCAGGAGCCGCAGGACGTCCTTGACCAGAACCTCCGGGACGGAGGCACCCGATGTCACCCCGACGGTGGCGACGCCCTCGAACCACGCCTCATCGACCTCGTTGGCGAAGTCCACCCGGTAGGAAGCCTTCGCGCCGTATTCCAGCGCCACCTCGACCAGCCGGACGGAGTTCGAGGAGTTGGCCGACCCCACGACGATCACCAGGTCGGCCTGGGGCGAGATCTTCTTGATCGCCACCTGGCGGTTGGTGGTCGCGTAACAGATGTCGTCGCTGGGCGGATCCTGCAGGGTGGGAAACCGCTCCTTGAGCAGCCGGACGGTCTCCATGGTCTCGTCCACACTGAGCGTGGTCTGGGAGAGCCAGATGACTTTCTCCGGGTCCCGGACGGTGACCTTGTTAACCTCGTGCGGGCCGTTGATGATCTGGATGTGTTCGGGGGCCTCGCCTGCGGTGCCTTCGACTTCCTCATGGCCGTCGTGGCCGATCAGCAGGATGTCGAAATCGTCTTTCGCGAAGCGGACCGCCTCTTTGTGCACCTTAGTCACCAGCGGACATGTGGCGTCGATGGTGCGCAGGCCACGGTCCTCGGCGGACTGGACCACTGCGGGCGAGACGCCGTGGGCCGAGAAGATCACCAGCGCCCCCTCGGGCACCTCGTCGGTTTCTTCAACGAAGATGGCCCCCTTTTCCTCCAAGGAGCTGACCACGTGCACGTTGTGCACGATCTGCTTGCGCACGTACACCGGGGGGCCGTAATGTTCCAGGGCTTTTTCCACCGCAATAACAGCCCGGTCGACGCCGGCACAGTAGCCGCGCGGGGCTGCCAGCAGCACCTTTTTGGGACCTGGTACGGGGGCCGCCGCCAGCACGTCTTCCGGAGTGCGCCGACGGCGCGGAACGGTTGGCATCGGAATGGAAACAGCGGTGGACGTCATCGCTCAATCCTACCGGTGTTGACTGCAGCCCGTTGTGGGCCCTGCCTGCAGACTGCGGCTAGCAGTCATTTTCGTTAGTTCGTCGGGGGTCAGACAGAGCCTGGACCGTTCCGCGCCGCGGGACATGCCCATTCTTCACACCCGGGGGCGAATTCCAGGGGTCGATGCAACACCCGAGGTCAGCTGGCTTCCAGTAAAGCACGAAGACGTTCGGCGGGGGTGTCCCAGTCGAGTGTTTTGCGTGGTCGGGCGTTGAGTTCCTGGGCGACGTGTTCGAGGTCCTCGGGCCCGTAGACATTCAGGTCGGTGCCTTTGGGGAAGTATTGGCGCAGCAGCCCGTTGG